>JAOOBT010000009.1 GCA_028404615.1 Candidatus Pelagibacter sp. | reverse complement strand
TGATCCTTATCATCACTTAATTTACTTCTTTGGATCATTCTTTTGTACATTAATGCGGCTTGCCGATTTATCACGCTATCAGGATAAATTGATAATTGTTTTCTATTTGTAACAGGTGTTGATGTACAACCTGTCAATGCGAAACTTAAATAACAACCTAAACAACCACCTATAAAATCTCTTCTATTCATTTATTTTTTTTGAAACGAACTTTATTTTATTTTTCTTTTTATCAAATCCATTACCCTCAACAATATTATCATTAATATAAATTTCACCAAATGCAGTAGTATTGTTTTTATTACATGAGAAAGACCAAGTCCCTTTTTTTTCTATAAAATTAAAAGTGCCCATGCATTTGCCATTTTTAGACGAATTAAATTCAATAACACCACTATTTTTTTTATCATCGTAATTAAGATCTCCAACTAATAAATCACCATTTCTTAACCAGTTTATAGCAATTGAGGAATTAAAACTTTTAATTTTTTTTGTTTTGATACTCTCGGTTTTAATATTTAATTTATTTTGATCTGTTTCTTTATCAATTTTTTTAACAATTTTTTTTTGCTTAGATTGTTTTACAGAGGGATTATATAGAGATAAGTTATTATCTTTTTCAAAATTTTCATATGTGAGTTTTTCAAATTCGTCAAAATTGACATACTTTATTTTACATTCCTCCTCATTCCTAAAATTTAATTTCTTGCCTTCTTCAGTGGTTACAGAGACTCCTTTAGAAAACTTACAATGGTCCAATACTTTTTCTATAAATTGAGATAAATTAATATTCTCGTCTTCAATAATTGTAGGTCCTAAATATTTTTTACTTAAAGGATTAACTAGAATTGGAGTAATCCTTTTTTTTTCACCTATTATTTCCATCTTAAAAAAATTATGTTTACTATTGTAAACATATTTATAATTCTCTTTTTTATTATTAACTTTTAAATCTTGCTCAACTAATGCTAAAAATTTAGGTTTAAGTTTTAAATGTTCGTCTAAACTTATCCATTTAGTTTTTTTTCCTCGGTAATTATCTTTGTAAAAACTTGACCAAGAGTAACCTAAATTTTTAAGTTTATCTTTATCCGATTGCTCTAAAGAGTGAGCTGGCAGTGAAATTAAAAATATTAGAATTAGTAAACTATTTTGTAATCTTAAATTCACCTAAATATTAGTTAAGTGCTTTTGTAAATCCGTTTTTGCTTGTTTCTGTTATAGTCCATTTGCCAGAAAAGAGACCCTGATCAAAATCAACTATAAAATAATAAGCCTTACCTTCCTCTGCGTTAAAAGCTATCGCGTCTGAACCGACTCCAGCTTGTAAAATATTCCCTATTGATACTCTTGCTGTGTGTGAACCTGGATCTATATTAATTCTTTCCATTTCACCTATTCCAAGTTTTCCAATTTCATTACCGTCTAAAGATACTTTCACTAGTCCTGCCGAAGCTACAAAACGTTTTTTTCTTACAAAGAATGCTGCTGTCTCATCGCTATCAACACTCATGTTTATCATTGATAATGACTTTGTACCTGTGCCAGCACATGAAGCTAGCACGGGAACAATAAACAATAAAATTAAAATGTTTTTAATTTTATTTTTAATCATCTATCTTAAAATAGATAAGCAACTGAAAGCATGTTAAAGTCAGCACCACCATCGCCACCGATATTATTGTAGTGAGTGAATGAATATCTGACACCATCTTCCTCAAAACCAGCACCAGCTAACCAGCTTGTTCCATCATATTGTTCTGTAACGTTATATGTTGTTGAGCCGATTGTAATGCTGCCAAATGCATCAATTGTTGAAGAGTGCATTCCTGCTTTACCGTAAAAACCTGTATCTGATTTTGCAAGTATTGAAAAGTCAATTCCATTTGCTGAATAAGACTCTGAAGCACTATCTGATCCAATTTTATATGTTGCGTCTATACTACTTGTTTGAAAATATCCCACTTCAAGATCCATATTAGATGCGATCCCGTAATTTCCAAACAGCCTTCCGACGAAAGCTCCCATATCATATTCTACAGTAACTGTAGATCCAGATAAGTTAGCAAGTTGTTGTGCAGTTTCCTCAGCTTCAAGTTCAACTGGAGAGTAACCTAGTTCAACACCACCTTTAAGTTGTCCTTCTTCTGCCTGAACAATAGATGTTAGACTAAAAAGAAAAAATAAGGCGTAAGCTAATATATTGTTTACTTTTTTTTTCATAACTATCCCCTATAATTATATATATATAAATTTAGTTTTAGTATATGTATCAGATAATGAAAACAATTAAAATTCTTAATAAATGCTATGTTTTCGGGGTTTTTTTGCTAATAATCTTAGCTTTGAACAGTAAAAACTCTTTTGCTTTAGACTCTCAAAAAAGCGAATTTGGTGTTTATTTTGGTAATAAGTTATATGAGGAGAGACATCCTGTAGATAATAGTTTTTTTATGTCTCAAGATGGTTGGATGATGGGATTAATTGGAAATTACGAGACCTATACGAACGATTTATATTCAGGTTTTAAATACCAACTAGGATATGGTCAAGTTGACTATACCTCTGCTGGAACAGGGACAATGACAGGAATACCCGACTATCAATTAGAGGGAACTGGGTACATCGGTATACCAATAGACTTGAATGATAATAGATTAACTTTATTTGGTGGCTTAGGCTACAGATACCTTTTAAATGCCTCAGGCCTTAAACAATCTAGCACTGGACACTCTGGGTATGATAGAGAGTCAAGATATATGTATGTTCCGCTGGGTTTAAATTATGAAATAAGTTCTACTAATGATAGCTATTGGGAATTAAGAGGTGAATACCTTCATTTTTTATATGGTCAACAAACTAGTAAATTAGGTCAAGTATCAGCTAACTATAGTGATATAACAAATGATCAAGAAGAAGGCTCTGGAATTAAACTAAGAGCAAAATTTCACTTTGATAGTAATTCTGGAATAGAGGGCTATATCGATTTTTGGGACATTGCAGACTCAAAATTAGATGTGACAGGTAACTTTATGGAGCCAAGAAATACAACATCAGAAACTGGAATTAGATATTTCAAGAAATATTAATTTTTTAATATTTAAAAATAAAAATAAGATTTAAGATTTATTAAGTTTTAAATCTAAATATAAAGCGGCAGTCCAAGAAAAATTTTTAGCTCCCATTCCTAGACCTGATTTACAGCTATAATATTCTCGAAATTTTTTTTTTTCGATTAAATTAATAGTTTTTTTTCTTATAAACTCTGCAAACTTTTTGTCTTTATTTTTCAAACCTTGATAAATAATCCAATTACAATTGATCCATACAGGTCCTCTCCAGTATCTTTTTTCCTCAAAAGATTTATGTTTAGAGCTTATTGAGGGAAAAAGATATTTTTCATTTTTATAATATCTTTTCAAACTTTTAATTAACCCCCTATTAATCAAATTATCATTTAAATCAGCGAATAACATAAAGAAATTAGTTATTGATGGTATTTCTACAGAACTATTGTTTTTAAGATCTTTGTTTTTAAATGTCATTTTCTTTGAATTAAATAATTTTACAAGTTTTTTCTCATTTAAATGAATATATTTTTTTAAGGAAGAACTTCTTTTACCTATATATTCAAGTAAAAAATCTAAATCTTTTAAAGCTTTTAAAAAAAGTGAGTTAAATCCTACATCAACGACATTAAATTTTGATTTATAGTAAAGTTTTTTCGGATCATAATTCATTTGTTTTAAATGATTTTTAATAGTTACATACCTGTCATAGTCTATTTTTATAGGTCTTTGACTTTCTTGGACAATTTTATTGTCCTTTCTTTTATATTTGAGTTTAGAGTCAATTTTGATCTTACTCATCGGTTTATCCCATAAAGGAGAATTATCATAGCCACTTTCCCAGGGATGAAGTATAGAAATTAAACCAGTTTTTTTAGGATCTCTATATCTTACAAACCATTCTAAATATCTTTTAATTTTTAAAATTATAGAATGATATTTTTTTATCTCTTTTTTTGAAAATTTTTGTCTCTCAATTATTATTCTTAAAATACTTGCTAGTATTGGTGGTTGAGTAATTCCTGAAGATGAAACTTTTTTTCCACAATCCCAAGCTTTATAGTTAGGTGTATAGTTTAAATTTTTAATATGAAAAAGAATATGCGGAATCATTCCGTCATCCCATTGGCCTGAAATTAAAGTTTCAATTTCTTTAAACGAATAATCTAAATTGAAGTTAGAATATCCTAAAGCGATAAAAGCCGAGTCCCAATTCCATTGAGCTGGATAAAGTTTTGTATTAGTGGGTAAAGTATAATTCACTCTTCTATTATTTATTAGGGTTCTTTTTGCGACTTTAATTGTGCTATCCATTAACCTTTTACACTTCCAGCTGTCAAACCACTTACTAAATATTTTTCAAAATATATGAAGATTAAAAGTATTGGTAAAGTAACCACTACCGATCCAGCCATTAAATATTGCCGTGGTGTTTCTGCATCGCCAGTTAAATGATTTATTGCTCTAGACAATGTAAATGTTTTTGGATTATCTAAAAACATTAATGAAAATAAAAATTCATTCCAGGCTATCATAAATACATATAATGACACTGAAGCGATAGCTGGCAAACTCAGAGGAATAATTATTTTAATAATGACTCCAAACCAGTTTTGTCCATCAATAAGTCCCGCTTCTTCAATTTCTCTAGGAATGCTTCTAAAGTAGCCCTGAAGCATATAAATTGCTACAGGCAATGTGGTTGCTGTATAAACTATAAGTAATCCCTCTACAGAATTTCTCAAACCAAGTTGACTAAAAACAGTGTATAAAGGAATAACTAGTACTATGGCTGGAAACATATAGATTATTAATATTGATGTTGAAAGAAAAGTTTTTCCAAAGAAATTCAATCTTGCAACTGCATAAGCTGCTGGAATAGAAAATAATAGAGTAATTAAAACTGTTCCAATTGATACATAAGAACTTGTAAGAATGTATTTACCAAAATTATAAGTTTTAAAAATAACAAAGTAAGATTTAAATATTTCAAAAATATTTTTTGAAATATCAATACTTAAATCAAGAGGATTTATCAATAAAGCAGTCTGTGTTTTAAAACTGGTTACAAACATGATGTAAAATGGAAATAAAATGACTAATGCAAAAAATACTATTGCAAATAAAGACAAAAACTCGAATACAATTTTTTCTGATATAAAATCCTGTGTTAAATAAGCAAAATCATATTTTTTTAATTTATTTGTAAAAAATAAAGTTAATAAAAATATACCAACCGAAAACCAAAGAGGAGAGCTCTCAGTTAAAAAAGTATATAAAATTGTAAATGATATAGATAATATTGAAATTTTTAAAAGATGATTAAACTTATTTCCAATTAATATACAAATTAAAGTAAGTCCAAGTGATAACAATAGGTTAAGATTAAAGTTAAGACTAGTAAAACTTAAACCTTGTAAAGTTCCCATTATTTTCCATATACAAATAATTGTTGCTAAAAAAATTGATGACGCAAATAAAGTTATTGTAAAAGATTTAAATTTCATTTGCTCTCTTTCCGATTAATTTAAAATAAATAATCATAAAAGTTATTAATAATAACACTATTACTATTGAAACTGCTGAGCCCATTCCAATATTTGATATCGCAAATCCTTGTTGATAAACATTTATAGGTAAAGTTAATGTGCCCGATGCTCCACCAGTTAATAAAAAAATATCTTCAAATTTATTGAAATTCCAAATAAATCTAATCATAAATAAAATAGACAAAATTGCTGTAATTTGTGGAACAGTGATATAAAAAAATTTTCTAAATGGTCCAGCTCCATCGACATCAGCAGCTTCATAAAGATCCTTAGGGATGGCCTGTAATCTTGCCAATATAAATAAAAAAGCTAATGGAAAATATCGCCAAATTTCAAAAAATATTACTGTGGTCAATGCTAATCTAAGCTTTAACTCAAATCCTAACACATTAATAATTAAATACTTTTGACCGAGTAAATTTATAGGTTTTTCGATAATTCCATAATTAACAAGAAGAGAATTTATAGTTCCGCTATTCGGATCTAAAAGTAAAGTCCATGTATAAGCCAAAGCTACTACAGGACCTACATAAGGGAAAAGCAGTATACTTCGCATAAATGATCTCCCATAAAATTTCTGGTTAACTAGTTGAGCGGCAAATATGCCAAGTAAAATAGCACCAAGTGTTCCAAAAAAAGTAAAGTAAAATGTCGTCATTAATAGCTCAAAAAAATTGTTACCCATGAAAACATTTTTAAAATTTTTTAGAGTAAAATCGGTAGTCAATAAAATATTATCTGATTTTCCGTTTAAATCTGGCTTATGAGACTTGATATGTTGAATATTTATAGCATTATCATTTATGTCTTTGATTAAAATTTCAAAATTTTCACGATAACCAGCCTCCCAATCTCCAAACAAACATTTGATTTTTGGTGATTTAAATTCACATCTTTTATCTAAATTAATTGGTACAGTATTTTTAGGCAATTTATCTGAAAATCTTACATTCCTAATATTTTGGATTAAAGAACTATTTCTTAATTTATAGATAATCTTTAATTCAGAACTATTATCTTTTTCATTTTTTACAATTTTTTTCGCCCTAGGCTCAGGAATTCTAATATCTTTAAGTTCAACCTCTTTAAAACTAATCCAAACGTTTGCAAAAATTGGAAATAAAATAATTGTAAAAACTAGAAACACAGCAGGTAACAGAAGTGTGTATGCTGTCCTTTTTTCTATTTTTGATAATGAAGTACTCATTTAAAAGCGGATAATAGCTTATTATCCGCTTTTAAGAAATAAATTTACTAGAATTTTGCTAATTCTGCGTTAATTTTTTTAACCGCTTCATCAACAGTTATCTGATCATCAATGTATTCTCTTGTGATTCTATTTAAGAATTGAGCATTGATAATTTTTGATGCTCTAGAAAGTTCTCCCTCTTTTACACCCCATCTATTTGCAGTATCTAATCCTGCTACAATGTTATTAATTACATCTGGTGAATAAAGTTCAGTTAATGGTTTTTTTCTGTCTACACCTACTGGTAACTTACTCCAAGCTTTTGTGAACGCAGATGGATCTGAAGAATTTCCTCTTCTTACTGGAAATTTGCCCTCAGGTGCAATAGCTAAAGTACTTGTGTATCCCTCATCCATAGAGTACTCAACAAACTTTTTAGCCTCATCGGTATCTGCATCAGCGGTAATACCGAAATATCTTACGTCTGCCCAGGCAGCGCCCTTCTTGTTGTTAGGTCCACTAAAATTAGTTATAAAACCAGTTTTAGATGCAAGTTCTGGAGATGTTGGATCATTATTGATTGTTGGAGGAGCTGAGTCTCTTAATCCAGCTAATTCATCCATAATGAACGGTGACCATATTATCATCGGCGTTTTTCCTGCAAAATAAAGTTCTCTAGATTGTTTCCAGAATAATTCTCCTGGTGGACTAGCTTTAGCTATTATTTTGTAAAACTCTAAAGAGTTTTTAAGAGCTTTGCCTTGTTTTTTTGTTCCACCTTTTTTAACAAAATTTACTCCATTTGCTAAAAGAACATGCTCTAGAACTTGGCTCATAAAGTTTTCATCAGTTTTAGTCGCAGCAACAAATCCAAACATATCTCCACCAGATAAAGCTTTTACAGCTTTAGTTATATTCTCATAACTTGTTGGTGGTTCAAGACCTGCTTTTTTAAATAAGTCTTTTCTATAAACAACCATTTGTGTCCAACCATCAACTGGCACGGCAGCAATCTTTCCACCTTTTTTAGCCATGTTTAATGCACCTGGAGCAAATGTTTTTTTGCCTAAACTTTTAACAACATCATTGTTGGCATTGACATCAAGTATCCCTGCCTCTGCCCAAGGTAAAACATATTGAAGCGTGTGATAGATTACGTCAGGTAGGTTACCAGCAGCAGCAGCGGCAGTAGCCCTAGACCCTAAATCTTTTTCCTCTACAGGAATAACTTCAACTTTAATACCAGTTTTAGACTCAAATGACTTAGCCATTTCCATTTGTTTTTCCATTCTTGCTGGTTGAACTTCAGTAGTCCAAAAAGTAATATCTGCTAAACCATTAGACGTTAATAAAGTTAAAGCAAAAATGAATCCTATTATTTTTTTCATTTTTCCTCCTATTAATTATTTAAATAATGATTTAAGTTTAACAATAATGGGTTGAATTGCATTATGATTAAAATGCATACGAGGTTTGAAAAATGTTAAGATATGAAAATTTTTGAATTATGTCTTTTTTAGAATTTGAATATATAGATAAATCTTTTGGTGATAATGACGTAATTAGTAATTTTAACCTAAAAGTTGAAAAGGGTAAATTTATTGTTTTGTTAGGTCCATCAGGATGTGGGAAATCTACTCTTTTAAGGATGATAGCTGGATTAGAAAAGATAGATAAAGGAAAAATTTTTTTAGAAAATAATCTTTTAAATGATTTACTGCCATCTAAGAGACAAATTGCCATGGTTTTTCAATCATATGCTTTGTATCCACACATGAATGTTTTTAAAAATATTTCGTTTGGTTTGATGAATGAAAAATTAACTAAAAATGAGATTAAGAATAAAGTATTTGAAGCTGCAAAAATTCTTAAGATTGAAGAACTTCTTGATCGAAAACCAAAAGAACTTTCGGGCGGGCAAAGGCAGCGTGTTGCAATAGGAAGAGCAATCACAAGAAATCCTAAACTATTTTTATTTGATGAGCCACTTTCAAATCTTGATGCTGCATTAAGATCCGAGATGAGAGTTGAAATATCTAAATTACACAAAAAATTAAAAAGTAATATAATTTATGTAACTCATGATCAAACAGAGGCAATGACTTTAGCCGATAAAATCGTAATAATGAATAAAGGAAATATCGAACAGTTTGGTGCTCCAGATGATATTTACAATGATCCGAAAAACGTTTTTGTAGCTGAATTTATCGGAAATCCAAAAATGAATATTATTAAAATTAAAAAAAAGGATTTTATAAACAAAGATACTTTAAATTTGTTTAATAAAAATATTAAATTTGAGAATTTAAATTTTGAGGATAATCTTTATGTAGGAATAAGACCAGAAGATATTTCATTGGAAAATAAAAGTGAAATATCAGTAGAAATTACTGTCGAACTTATTGAAAATTTAGGATCTGAAAAGATAATTTACACTCAAATAAATGGTACAGAAATAAGAATAAAAACTACTAAAAATGTTAAAGATAAAAATATTACAATTTACTTACCAAAAAATAAGATATATTTATTCGATAATAGTAAAAAAAGAATAAAAATATGATGCCTATCATGATTTTATCCTTAAGATTGGCCACGTGGCGGAATGGTTACGCAGAGGATTGCAAATCCTTTTATCCCAGTTCGATTCTGGGCGTGGCCTCCAAAAATTCAGTTGTTTTATATTATTAAAAAAAGTATGTTGCAATTTTATTCCTCGGTAGCTCAGTTGGTAGAGCAGTTGACTGTTAATCAATTGGTCGCAGGTTCGAGTCCTGCCCGAGGAGCCAATTAGCCAACTTTCTCAAATTTAGAAGAATTATTTAAAATCTGTAAAATTTTTTCTTTTTGTGTTCTTGATAACGAGGAAAATGTCCTACTTAAAAAAGAATAGTTTAAATCATCGTTAAATTCTTCGCTAGAATTAATATCTTTAAATTCTTTGAAATCTTCAAAAAAATATATAATTGGAACTTTTAAAAATTGAGACAATTGCATTAGTCTATTTGAACTTACTCCGTTCGTGCCTTTTTCATATTTTTGAATTTGTTGGAAAGTGACGTTAATAGCTTGAGCGACTTTTGTTTGGGTAAGACCTAGTGATAGTCTTCTCATTCTTAGTTTTTTACCTAAATGAATATTGAAATTTTCTTCCATCAGAACTCCCTATTTTTTAAAATAAAACCTCAAAATGAACATTTTAGCAATACATAAAAAAAAATAATTTAGTTCAAAAAAACCTCTAAAAAAGTAATTTTTTGTGTTGACTTTAGCGTAAATTTCTATGCTAAATTTCAAATTAATTTATCTTTTTAATTCGATACTCCCAGTAACCTCTTTTATCAAAGGCTGCTTTTACCCAAAGATATGTATTATCTTCGTACCAAATATCTGTGTTTAATTTCTTGCTATCTGGTAAAGTTTCGTCAGATGATTGAAAATTAAAATGCAAGGTATTGTAAACTTTATCGCCAATTTTAATTTCTTCCTTGCCTACAAAAGTTACTTTTTGTTCAATAATTCTACCTGAAATACCACTAATTTGTGCTTCAGCTTTAATTATCTCATGGTTCCACCAAGTTCCTACTATGAAATCTTTATTAGCTTTTCCTTTAAAAGAAGACCCATCAATAATAAGATTTTTATCCTCTGGATCTACCTTGATGTTAACATATCTATCTTTATTGTTTTGATTTGTCTTGGATGAATAACTTTCAAAAACACCATTATTGTAATTTTCCTCACTTTTTGCAAAATATTTATATAGTTCAACACCTAGTTTAGTAATTTTAAAACTCACTTCACTTGAAATAGATAATTTGTCGCCATCTCTATTAAAATCATATTTGTGATAGCCAATAGATACATTATTTCTAAATAGTTCATACTCTAAATAATTATATTTGTTATAATGCTCTACATGGCTAAAAGAACTAATGTTTAATAGAAAAAAAATTGCAATTGAAAGAATAAATTTTTTCATATATTTAATGATATGGAAACTAACACAATTATAAATCAAATAGGAAATACACCATTAGTCAAGTTAAAACAAGCCTCAGAATTAACAGGTTGCCATATTTACGGAAAAGCTGAATATTTTAATCCAGGTGAGTCTGTCAAAGATAGAGCAGCCCTATTTATTGTTAAAGACGCGCTTAAAAAAAAACTTATTTCTAAAGGAGGTACTATAGTCGAGGGAACTGCGGGTAATACTGGAATTGGGCTGGCTATTGTTTGTAAAGAATATGATTTAAAACTTAAAATTGTGATACCTAAAACTCAATCAATCGAAAAAAAAGAAACTTTAAGACAATTGGGAGCAGAACTTATAGAGGTAGACGCTGTTCCGTATTCTGATCCTAAAAATTATATCAAACAATCAAAAAAAATTGCTGAAGATTTGAATAAGATAGACCCTAATGGGGTTTATTGGGCCAACCAATTTGATAATATCGTTAACACAGAAGCTCATATTCAAACTACTGCAGAAGAAATTTGGAGTCAAACCGCTGGTATGATAGACGGATTTACATGTGCAGTGGGAACTGGAGGAACATTGGCTGGTGTTTCAATTGGATTAAAGGATAAAAATAAAGCTATTAAAATTGCTTTATCAGACCCGATGGGATCTTCTCTTTACTCCTATTTAAAAAATAATAAATTAGAAAGTTCAGGCAACTCAATTACCGAGGGTATTGGAACCGGAAGAATAACAAAAAACTTTGACAGAGCGTTAGTAGATGATGCTTTTCAAACTGATGATACTGAAGCTTTAAATATAGTTTACGATTTAATAGAAAAACAAAAAATAGTTTTAGGTGGATCTTCAGGAATAAATATCGCTGGTGCAATTAAACTTGCAAAAAAAATGGGACCTGGAAAGACAATTGTTACGATCCTTTGCGATCATGGCAAGAGATATGCAAGTAAAATATTTAATAAGGAATTTTTAAAAAGTAAGAAATTGCCAGTACCGAAATGGCTATAAAATCTGGCTCAAGAAAAGTTTAGTTCTTTCCGACTTTGGATTCTCAAAAAATTCTTTAGTCTTAGCACGTTCAACAATTTTTCCCTCATCCATGAAAATCATATAATCCGCAACTTCTTTAGCAAATCCCATTTCATGAGTTACTACTATCATTGTCATCCCGCCTTTAGCTAAATCAACCATTACATCTAAAACTTCTTTAATCATTTCAGGGTCAAGTGCAGATGTTGGTTCATCAAACAACATAATCTTTGGTTCCATGCAAAGTGCCCTTGCTATTGCCGCTCTCTGCTGTTGCCCTCCTGAAAGTTGACCGGGAAATTTTAAAGCTTGATCATCTATTTGAACTCTCGTTAAGTTTTTCATTGCAATTTCTTCAGCCTCTTTTTTTGGCAATTTTTTAACCCAAATAGGTGCCAACGTACAATTATCTAAAATCGAAAGATGAGGAAATAAATTAAATTGCTGAAAAACCATACCAACCTCAGCTCTTATCTTTTCTATATTTTTAGTATTTTCAGCTAATTCGGTTCCGTCAACAATAATATTTCCCTCTTGATGTTCCTCAAGTCTATTTATGCATCTAATTAATGTAGATTTTCCTGAACCAGAGGGTCCACAAATCACTATTCTCTCTTGAGGTGCAACTTCTAAATCAATATCTTTTAAAACTTGAAATTTATCGAACCATTTATTTACTTTTTTTAATTCAATTATTTTTCCCATTTTATCTCTCAGTGCTCAATTTTTTTTCCAAATTTTGACTATATCTACTCATTGCATAACATATTATCCAGAAAACTAAACCTGCAAATACATAACCTTCCATTGCCATTCCAAGCCATTTAGGATTAGTTTTAGCTAAACCTATCATACCTGCTAATTCCATCAACCCTACAACAAAAATTAGTGGCGTATCTTTTACAAGGGCTAATAAAGTATTTGCTATTCCAGGTATCACTAATTTAAGCGCTTGAGGTAATATAATAAGCACATTCATTCTCCAATAACCCATACCTAAAGACTTTGCAGCCTCATACTGTCCTTTTGGCAAGGCTTGTAACCCACCTCTAACGACCTCTGCCATATAAGCAGCTTCAAACAATGTAATTGCTATTAGAACCCTGATTAACTTATCAATAAAAGTTCCGTCAGGTAAAAACATAGGAAACATCACAGCTGACATAAATAAAACAGTAATTAGAGGAACGCCTCTCCAAAGTTCTATAAAACCAATTGAAATATATTTTATAGCTGGCAACGAAGATCTTCTACCAAGAGCTAAAAATACACCTATAGGGAAACAGAAAAGAATAGCAAATGCTGAGATAATAAAAGTCAACGAAAGGCCACCCCAAGCAGCACTTTCAACATATTCTAAACCAAAACTACCTCCAGAAATAAGCTTTATTCCAAAGAATGGATAAACAAAAACTAGGAACATAATGAAATATTTTTTAAGTTTTGCTGATACAAAAAATGAAATACCTACAATTACAAACAATATTAAAAATGCTGTATTTATTCTCCATTGTTCAGCATCTGGGTAAAGGCCGTACATAAATCTATTAAACCAAACCTTAATAAAAACCCAACAAGCACCATCGCCAGTGCAATCATCTTTTGAATTACCTATAAAATTAGCATCTAAAATAAACCAATTCAGCATAGGAGGTATAGATTTTATGATTATGAAAATCGTAAAAAGGGTAAGTAAAGCGTTAAAATTATTTGAATTAATATTTTTATTTAGAATATCTAAAGAACGAATACCGCTAAATTCAATTCTGATAAGATAAAACCCAATAAAACCTAATATCAAGGGTGAAAAATAACTTAATTGAGAGGGTAAAAAGCCAATCAAATTAAAATCAAAAAAGGCGTTAAAAAAAACATCTATCAAACTTAAAGAGACAAGTAATAAACCTATTGGAACATAGGTTTTAATATTCTCTCGAGATGGTTTTGCTATTAAATTCATTATTTTTCCTTTATAGCCATTTTTTTATTGTACCAATTCATAAATATTGAAATTGAAATACTTAAAGTTAAGTAAGTTAGCATTGTTATAGAGATTATCTCTATAGCTCTTCCGGTTTGCATTAGTGCTGTGCCCGCAAAAACCAATACAATATCAGGGTAAGCTATAGCAGCTGCCAATGAAGAATTTTTTGTTAGATTTAAATACTGGTTTGTAGTTGGTGGAATTATAATTCTTAATGCCTGTGGCATTACTACTAATTTTAAAATTTGATTTTTATTTAATCCTATACTTGCAGCGGCTTCTTTTTGACCTTTGCCTACCCCAAGAATTCCGGCTCTTACATTTTCAGCAATGAATGTAGCTGTGTACATTGAAAGAGCCAAAGCTAATGCAATTAATTCTGGAATAATACTAACACCTCCTGCATATGTAAAAACTGTTGGAGAAAGTTGTTTTAAAACAGGATATTCAAAAGTAAGAGAAACACCAAAAATTAAAAATGTAATCAGAGGAAGCAATATTAGTATGGATAAAGATATTGTTGTCGTAGGTAATTGTTTCCCGTACTGTTCTCTTTGCTTTGTAGCGTAAGAATTTAAATAATATATCGCAATAAAAGCAGCTACTATAGATAAAAGAAAAATATTAAAATTTGTCCAGATAAATTTTGGAACATACCAGCCTTTAATTGTTAAAAAAGAAATATCGTAAAAACTAATTCCATTTTCAGGTAAAGGTAGCGCTCTCAGTGCAGCAAAGTACCAGAAAAAAATTTGTAAAATCAATGGAATATTTCTAAAGATTTCTACATACCATTCTGCAACTTTAGCAACTAGATAATTATCTGATAATCTAGACACACCTACAATAACTCCGATTATAGTTGCAAAAAATATTCCAATAACTGAGACTAAAATAGTATTTAATAAACCTACCAAAAAAGCTCTTCCGTACGAGTGTGAACCATCATACTCGATCATTGAAAACGTTATATCAAAAGAAGCTTCTTGATTTAAAAAACCAAATCCAAAAGATATTCCTCTATTGCCCATGTTGATTTGAGCATTTGTAGCAAAATAAATGATCACAGATAGTAGAGCTAAAACTGTTAATGCTTGAGGAATTAAATCTCTAATTTTTTTGTTTTCAATGTTTAGTTTTTTAAGATTCATTTAAAATTTGAGATTAAAAAAAAGGGCCGGATAAATCCAGCCCTTTTTAATTTATTAGCAATTATCTTGCTGGTGGTACGTAAAGAATTCCACCTTTAGTCCATAATTGATTTGGACCCCTATTAGGTAAAATGCCTGTATCAGCTATGTGTTTTTTATAGCTTTCTCCGTAGTTACCAACTTGCTCGATAATTCTTAAGCTCCAGTCATTATCTAAACCAAAAGCTGCGCCTAGTTCACCTTCAGAACCAACTAATCTTTTAATAGCTGGGTTTTCAGAGTCTTTTAGGCTAGAAGCATTTGATGAATTTACACCATACTCTTCAGCTTCGATCATTGTATTTAGAGACCATCTAACGATATCTTCCCATACCGCATCCCCTTGTCTTACAACAGGGCCTAACGGTTCTTTAGAGATCGTTTCAGGTAATACTTTGTGCTCGTCTGGGTTAGACATTTTTGTTCTTTGTGCAGCTAATCCAGATTTATCAGTTGTGTAAGTATCACATCTTCCAGCATCGTAAGCTTGAACTACTTCGTCAGCTTTTTCGAACGCAATCGGTTCATAACTTATGTTTTTAGAATTAAAGAAGTCTCTCATGTTTAACTCGGTAGTAGTACCTGTGTTCGTACAAGCAGAAATACCGTTTTTGAAATCATTCACAGAATTAATTCCTGAATTCTTTCTAACCATGAAACCTTGACCATCATAAAAGTTTACACCAACAAAAGTTAAACCTATGTCAGCATCTCTTGATAATGTCCAAGTTGTGTTACGTGCAAGCACATCTATTTCACCTGATGTTAAAGCCGTAAATCTTTCCTTGGCACTTAATGGTGTATATTTAACTTTGTCTGCATCTCCTAATACAGCAGCTGCGACAGCTCTACATACATCTACATCAATACCAGACCAGTTTCCTGATGCATCAGCATTTGAAAATCCTGGTAGACCTTGTGAAACACCACATTTCACAAAACCTGCTTTTTTAGTATTTTCTAAAGTTTTAGATTTTTTTGAACCAGCTCCTCCACCGCCTTGGCCGCAAGCGACTAAAAGCAGAGATGCAAATCCAACTAAAATCCAAGTTTTGATTGATTTGATCATATTAATGATATCCTCTTTAGTTATTATTGTTAACAATATTTTTGAAACGAAGTTTCAAAACATGTTTTAGTATGATCTTTTTTAGATTGAAATACAATTATGCAAAATTTGAGTATAAATAAATATAGGGATTGAGATTAATTTTTATCTATATATATAAAAATACAACTACATTCTCTAAGTTTTTTTGGTCAACTCTATTAACCTACTAGTAGTTCTTTTAAAAGTTTGTAAATGTTTTTTAGATGAGCCTAAATTATTAAGATCATTTGCTAATGATAAGGAAAGTGTAATTTTTTTTTCATAAAGAATATCTACTAAAGTAATAAATCTTAGTTGTTGATTAGAATTATTATCATTAAAAGTAGGAATTTCTTCAATAAAAATATGATCACTAATTTTTGAAATATTAATATAATCTTCGGCTCCTAAATTTTTGTCACATAAATCACTAAATTTAAATCTAAGAATACCACTATAAAAATCATTAATTATAAACTCTCTTCCTTTAGTAGTTATTTTCTTTATTTCCCTTTTTTTATTTTTTGTAAATTCTCGAAAACTCTTATTAATCATGAATAATGTACTTTCATTTAATGGATAAAATAATCTTTGATCTGAGTTCAAGCCTTTAAGCCTATAATCATCTTTTAATAATAATTCCTTTTGAATTGAATATTTTTTTATAATTGAAATAAACGGTAAAAATTGTTCTCGCTGTAATCCATCCATATAAAGATCATTTAATTTTGTATTTGTAGTTATTATAATCATAATTTTTTCAGAAAAAATAACCTCAAATAATTTTCCTAAAATCATAGCATCTACAATATTAGTCACTTGAAATTCATCTAAATATATTAGCTTGTAATTTTTTTTGAGGTTTTTAACAAAAGAAATTATTGAGTTATCTCCTTCTCTATCATGTCTAAAATTGTGAAAACTAATCATAAATTCATTAAAATGTAATCTAAGTTTGTTTATTTTTAATTGATCATAAACGAAATTAAGTAACATGGTTTTTCCCACACCAATATTTCCGTGAAGATAAAAACAAAGTTTATTATTTGACTTAAAAAAAAAATCTAAAAATTTTTTTTTTGGATTTAAAAATTTATTAAAAAGTTTAATTATTTCTATTTGCTGTAAATTAATTTCAAATTTGTTTTTTCTACAGAATTCTTTAAATAAATTTATATATTGATCATTCTGCATTTAGTGAAAAGTTTTTTCCCACTTTATGCAGCTTTTAACTATTAAACTAAGTTTATTATACTTAGGTCTCCATTTGATAAATCTTTTAAGTTTTTGCGTGTTAGCAATAATCATTGCCATATCGCCTTTTCTTTTTGACAATTTTTGTATAATTATTTTTTTTGTTATATTTTTTTTAAACTCATTTATTACGTCTTTAACTGATTTTCCTTTCGAGTATCCGCAATTAAATATGCCTGATTTATTTAACTTATTTATTTTTGCTAAAACCTTTGAATGAATCTCCGCAATATCACTCACATGAATATAATCACGGATGCAGGTGCCATCTGGAGTTTTATAATTACTACCATAAATTCTGAACTTTGGTTTTTTTTTGTAAACTTCTACAGATAAGTTTTTAAATAATTGGTCGCCCATGTTAATTTGACCGATTTTACCACTCGAACTAGCTCCAGCAACGTTAAAAAATCTCAATATACCATAATTAATTTTATTTTTTTTACAAAATCTAATTATCAATTTTTCACCCATCAGTTTTGTTTTACCATAAATACTCGTAGGTTTAAGTTTAGACCTTTCGCTAACTCTAGACAAACCATCTTTGTAGACTGCACATGTAGAAGAAAAAATAAAATTTTTTATTTTTGATCCTTTAACTGCATTCAATAGTTTTTTTGTCCCTTTAACGTTTATTTTAAAATATTTTTTTGGTTTTTTTTGGCTTTCGCCAACTGATAAAGCTGCTGCAAGATGTATAACTGAGTCTATATTGTTTTCATTTATAATCTTCTTAATTTTATTTTCATTTAGAATATCACAATAAAAAAATTTTGATTTTTTATTTATTAACTTTTTATGACCAGTAGATAAATTATCAGCTATTAAAACTTGTTTTTTTTGTTTAATTAATAATTCAGAAACATGTGCACCTATATAACCGGCTCCCCCAGTCACGAGAATTTTTTTAATCATTTTTAATTTTAAACAAAATTTATATTTTATGGCGCGCCCTGAAGGATTCGAACCTACGACCCTCGGTTTAGAAAACCGATGCTCTATCCAGCTGAGCTAAGGGCGCCAAACAATTATTATATTTACTTAAAAACATACTAAGTGGTCAATATAAATCGGTGATTGAATTCCAAATTTTTCGTTCTTCTCATGTTGGTGTATATGATGAGAGTGGACAAATACCGGTAAATGTTCACCTTTATTTGTTTTTAAAGTGTAAACAAAATTTGTACCTCTAAATTTTCTATCTACTACCTCTAATTTTAATTTGCTTTGATCATCATGAATTAAATCTTCAGGTTGTAAAAGTAGTTTTACTTTTGATCCTGATGGAAAATTACTTGAAAGTTTACCCCTAATTTCACCTAATTCAGGATGCTCCAGTCTGTGTACAGCACACTCACTATCAATAACTTTAACATTTATAAATACTCCCTTGTTTAAAAAATTTGCTACCTCAATAGAATTTGGTTCGTGATGAACATTATAAGGAACATCATATTGTTTTAATTCTTGATCCAAAATAATTCCACATTTATCAGCCATTGAAAATGCTTCGTAAGAATCATGAGTAACTATTATAGTGGTTAGATTAATTCTTTTTAAAAGTTTTTTTACTGAAACCTGAATTTCGTCTTTTAAACTTTGATCAATATTTGAAAAAGGCTCATCTAAAAGAAGTAGATCTGGTTTTGACATTAACGATCTTGCCAGTGAAACTCTTTGAGCCTCACCTGCACTTATTTGGTGAGGAAATTTTTCTAATATTGGCTCTATCCTTAACAATTTTATAATTTCAATAGATTTTAATGATGAGCCGTTACCATTTAACCTTTTTTTTCCAAAATTTATATTGTCTATTACTTTATAATTTGGGAAAAGAGAATTGTCCTGAAATGATAAAGCAATATTTCTCTCTTCCGGTTCAACATGCACTGAATTAGAAGATAAAGTTTTGCCTTTTAATATTATCTTACCGTTAGTAAGTTTTTGAAGACCGGCGATGGTTCTTAAAATAGTTGTTTTTCCTATTCCAGATGGACCCAAAAGAGAAATGATTTCTCCTTGTTTTTTAATTACAAGATTAACATTATTAACTTTATTTTTTTCGCTTGCAGAAAAACTTCCGTTTTGAATTTCTAAAAAATTCTTATCCATTTAAGGATTATATTAGTTTTTTTTTGAAAGTATATATCTAGATGAAATAACTATGAGAATTGTAGACCAAAATATCAGAAAAAGAGATGGCAAAGCTGCTGCCTCCAGGAGGTCTTGGGACGCATAAATGTAAGCTTGCGTTGCAAATGTTTCAAAATTAAATGGCCTTAATATCAAAGTTATTGGTAATTCTTTTATTACTTCTAAAGATATTAAAAGCATAATTAAAATAATATTTGTCCTTAGATGAGGTATATGAATAGTTAAAAATGTTTTAATTTTTGAGTAACCAAGAAGATACGCGCTTTCATCGATTGAATTATTTATTTTTTCATAACTAGATTTAATTCCATTAAATGATAGAGAAAAAAATCTAATAAAATAGGCTAAGATTAATCCTAAAATAGAACCTATAAAAATACTTTTTGTGCTATTTAAGTTTAAATTTTCAGAGAAAAAATCACTTAAATTTGAAAAAAAAGTTATAAATGCTACTGCTAAAATTACCCCTGGTATCGCATAGCCAGAAACAGAAAAATTAGTAATATAGTTTAAAATTTTACTTTTGGAAATTCTACTACCGTAATTAATAAATAGAGAAATAATAACTATACTTAAGCTAGCTATTAATACTAAAATTAAGGTGTTAAGATTTAAATTGATTATATCTATATCTTTAAAATATTTAGGAAACTTAATAGTCCAATAAATCATTTGCGAAAGTGGAAATAAAAAACTTAAAAATAGAATAGAAAAACATACAACAAACGCCAATAAAGCTTTTTTGCCAGAAAGTTTAATTTTTGTTATAGGTTTAAATCCTCTACCTGGCTGATGATATCTAGCCTCTCTTCTTGAATAAATTTCTATGGAGAATAAAAAAAGTATAAATAAAAGCAATATGAAAGAGATTTGGTTGGCTGTATTTAGGTCATCAAAAGATAACCATGAATTATAAATACCTGTGGTTAATGTATTAACGCTAAAAAAAGAAACTGTCCCAAAATCTGATAAACATTCCATAGATACTAAAGCTAATCCAGCAATTATTGCAGGTCTCGCTGACGGTAAAATTATTTTAAAGAATGTTTCTTTCTCTGAAAGACCTAAATTTTTTCCTACCTCGATATAGTTATTAGATTGATAATGAAAAGAGGCACGTGTCAAAACATACACATATGGAAAAAGCGAAAAAGAAATTGCCAATATTGCGCCTACTATTCCATCAATTTTAGGAATGAACGTATTGTAGTTATTTTCTCCAAAAAAATAAGTTAAAATTGAGAAAGCAGTTCCGTAATTTTCAAAAAAAGCAATAATTGAAAAAGCGTATATATAACCTGGTACTGCAAATGCTAAAATTAAAGTCCAGCTAAAAAAATTTGAAAAAGGAAATTCATAAAATGCAACAAAATAAGCAGATAAAACACCTAAAAGGAAAGTAATTAATATGACGAAAACTAATATGAACAGAGAATTTAAAATATAATCAAAAAGAAATGTTTCTTTAAGTACATTGTAATAATTACTTGTTTCATAAAAAAAACTTGAGAATACTGTAATTATTGGCAATGCAACTATTAATGCAATAAAGAAAGAGGTAAAAAACCAAATATTATATTTTGTCATATTAGCTTAATCCTTTTTAAACAATGAGGATACAATTGATTTAACTTCCTCAATTTTAATCTCAAAAACCTTTCTATTTGATATCTTTCGCTCCATTTTTTTGGCCTCTGAAATACAAGGCAAACAACCTGATTTTAACTTATTCAAATTAATTTCTTTTTTTATTGTTTGCCTCATATAATAAACAACTATTTCCAACCTGCTGCTGTCATTACTTCTAAAGCATCTGCTTGTTTTTTTCCGTAATTAACAACTTTTGTTTTTAGATCTTGTTTGAAATCTAAGCCCATATTAACAACAAGTGGATGTGGAGAAACACCTTTTATCATTGGATACTCAAAAGTATTATTTACAATATGATTTTGAGCTTCCTCACTTAATAAAAACTCAACTAATTTTATCGCATTAGCTTTATTCGGTGCTCCTTTTACTAGTCCCGCACCACTAATGTTCATATGAGTTCCTCTTCCATCTTGATTTGGAAAGAATGGTTTTACTTTTTTGGCAGCTGCTTGCTGTTCTGGGCCTTTTTTTCCAGACAACATAAGAGCTAAATAGTAAGTATTAGCTACTGCTATGTCTGCTTCTCCTGCGGCAACAGCAAGTATTTGAGCTCTATCATTTCCTTTAGGCGACCTTGCCATATTAGTAACTATACCTTTAGACCAATCAGCTACTTTTCCTTTTCCATTATTTTTAATTAATGAAGCTACTAGTGATTGATTATAAATATTATTTGAGGCTCTTATTACTAGTCTACCTTTCCATTTAGGATCAGCTAAACTTTCATAAGTTAAACCAGATAATTCTGAACCACTTACTCTTTCTGGAGCAAAGTAGACAATCCTAGCTCTCTTCGCAATACCAGTCCATTTTGATGTTCTAAAATTGCTAGGAACAGCATTTTTGATAGTTGAACTTGTAAGTCCACCCTGAAGATTTGCCTCGAAAGCACCTAGTCTTCCAGCATCTGCTGTGATGTAAAGATCAGCTTGGCTATCAGCTCCCTCTTCTATTATTCTTTTTTCTAATGCACCAGATTTTCCAGATACAACATTTACTTTTATTCCAGTTTTAGCAGTGAATTTTTTATAAAGTTGAACGTCAGAATCATAATGCCTTGCGCTAAAAATATTAACTTCATTAGCAAACAAACTGCCGGCGAATGAGATTAATAGTAAATAACTGATTATTATTGTTTTTTTCATTTTTTCTCTCCTTACTTGATAATGATTATCATTTACAATATATTGATAATGATTATCATTTGCAATAATGACGCACCCTTTTTTTATCGAGTTCTTCGTCTACAGGTTGCTTAGTTAAATAAAATAGAGTTAAATTAGTTATGCTTCAGATAAATCCAAAAAAATTTAAGCCAATTAAAAACAAAACTATTCCTAATCCGATGAGGCCAAAATTTAGAAATAAAGCTCAAGCCAACATTTATTTTCTTTCACAAAGAAAATTTAACGGAGAAAAAAAAATTAAATTCATTAGAAATATTAAATTTATTATCGCTCTATCTGCAATTATTATCGGTGGATATTTATTATCTAATTAATCTTAGCTGACACTTTACCAAGCTTATTAATTTTACCTACATATAAACCTTTTCCTAATATTGGTACAACGCCAACTGAAGAGCCGGTAAATACGTAAAAATTTTTATTATGTTTGATTTTATCTTTTTGTAATTTATTTAAAACAAATTTCAAAGAATTTAATGGGTCTATATAAACAGTATTTGTATTTCCATTTACTGATTGATTTATTTTTTTATTAGAAATATTTGTTTTTAAATTTTTAACATTTTGATTTTTATATTTTTTAAGTGGTCCGACAACAAATTTTACGTTAGCTCCAAAATCAGAACATAAATCACCTAAGCTTTTTATTCCTTTTTTTCTTTGTCTATATCCAACTACTTCAATACAAGGAGCAATATGGGTAATGTATTTTTTGATATTTTTTTTCGAAATTTTTGACTTTAAATCAAAAAAATTTTTCTTAACAATAAAACAGACTTCAAGTTCAATACCCATTGTGAATTTATTTATTTTTACTGGTTTATTATTTTTTAAAACATTATGTTTAAATACTGAGGCATAAAATGGTTCTTTTTCTTTTAATTTTTTTAAAACAGGAATTCCGGTCCCTGCAGCCTTAAATCCAATTATAGGTTTTTTAATTTTACTTTCACATAATTTTCTAAATTTTTCTGCTTCAGAAAGCTTTTTAGTATATCTTGCTG
>JAOOBT010000008.1 GCA_028404615.1 Candidatus Pelagibacter sp. | reverse complement strand
TTAGAAGGATCTTCAAAATAAGTGCCGAAAATATTCTTAGAGATTTTAATTAAATATTTTTTTTTAGTGTCTAATAAAGGTCTATATAAGTTAACTTTATTGTTAATCTTGCTAAGTGGTTTCATTGCAGATAAACCTTTTAATCCACTACCTCTTGAAAGTCTCATTAAAAAAGTCTCAACTTGGTCTTCAAGATTGTGAGCTGTAATAAGAGTATTTACATTCTTTTTCTTGCAATATTTAATGAGAATGTTGTATCTTACAGATCTTGCTTCTGACTGAATATTTTTGGTAATTTTTTTTTTATTTAAGAATATTTTAAGATTTATACTATTTTTTTTTAAAAGGCTTTTAACATTTTGAGCTTCCTTATCAGAATTTTTTCTTAAGCTGTGATCTACCAATACATAGTAAAATTTAGTTTTTTTATAAAATGTATATGCTTTAGTTAATGCTACTAGCGCTAAACTATCTGGTCCACCAGACACTGCAACAACGTATTTTTCTTTATTTAAATTGTCTAATTTAGTTTTAAAGTTATAAAATATTTTTGATAAGTCTTTATAATTTTTAAAGCTGTTATTAAGATTTACACTTGAATTTTTTTTGCTCATATTGAGCTTTTTGTAACACAGACTTGTTAGCTTTTGGATATTCTTTTTTAATACCTAAAATCATTTTACAACCTTGATCTTTTTCACCAAGTTGCACCATCGTTATTCCAAGCTTTAAAAGATTATCAGGAGCTTTACTGCTTTTTGGATAATTTTGGTACCCGTCTAAGTAAGCTGTTGCAGCATCTGAATATAATTGTCTAATTCTAAAAGTCTCCCCGTACCAATATTGCGCACTGCCAGCTAGATCATGATCTTTGTTCTTATCAATAAACTCTTTTAATGCAAATTCAGCTGTTTCATAATCTCCAATTTTCATAAAACTCACAGCAAACTCATATTGTTCTTTCGCTGGCTTGTCTGGAAGTAATGAATCTTTTTTTTCAGGCTCCTCAGCAATTACAGTTTTTGCGCTTTCAATTGAATTTATTGATTGTCGTTCAGGTAGATTTGAGGTTTGGTAAGCAGGAGCAGCGCCAAAATCTTGTGGCTTGGTTGAACCAGGAAGAACTGTTTTATTTTCTTTATCTGGGTTAATTGTTCCAGTTTCTAAATCAGAAAATCTTAATTGTGTATCTGATTGAATTTTTGTAACACGGGTTGATAATTTATCTAACTTAAAGTTTACTTCCTCAAACTTATTTGTAAGTTCTCTAAATTGATCTTCTATTTCATTTAATTTTAAAAGATGCTTAGTCATAATATCTTCGTTAAGTCCAGCCGAACTTGATGAACTAGAAGACCTGGCAGAAATTAAGTCTGATTTTTGATAAACAGCTTTTTCTAAAGTTTTAAGATCTTTTGTGATGACCTGAATTTGATCAGAAATAGATTTTAAATAAATTTCTTCTTCCTCCGCATAAACATAACTAACTAAAAATAGAAATAAAATCGGTATTAAAATTTTATTAAATTTTAATTTAGATCGCATAATTCTCTCTGTATTAATTTCACAAGATGGCAAAAAAAAGACCCCTTAAAATGAGTTTTAAGGGGTCTTTAGTATTTAATAAATTTGTAGTTAATTTACTTTAACTGTAACAGATCTTCTGTTTTGAGACCATGCTAACGGAGTAGAAGCTGGATTAACTGGTTTTTCTTTACCATAACTAATTACAGCAATTCTATTTCCAGAAATACCGTATGTCATTAAATAATCTCTAGCAGCGTTAGCTCTTCGCTCTCCAAGAGCTAAGTTATACTCTCTAGTGCCTCGCTCATCAGCGTGACCTTCAATTGTTACATTAAGGCTTTTATTTTTTCTCAGATAAGTAGCCTGTTTTCTCAAAGTCTCTCTAGCAGCTGTTGTTAGAGATGATTTGTTTGTTGCAAAGAAAACTCTGTCAGGAACACCTGAGGCTAAATACTTAACAGTTTCTTTTCCTGTGTAAACATCTCCATCAATATCTCCTGATTTTTTTGCTGTAGAACATGCGCTTAAAATTAAAGTAGCAAAGATTATTAGTAATATATTTTTTAAATTCTTATTAAACATCATTTTTTCCCCTGGGTTTTCATGTAGTTTTATTTCAAATTATTTAATGTTATTCAAGTGTATTTTACTTAAAATAGTACCTTATTTTGATAAAAGAGAGGACCAAGATGGGTCGGAGGCATCAGTTTCAGTCTTTAGCCTTCTTTCATTATACCCAGTGATATCTATAGACCATAATTTAGCTGAAAAACCCTCTCCTTTTGATCCAGCTTTAGTTTCTCTGTAAAAAACTAGTACACGTCCATTTGGAGACCACGATGGTGCCTCTTGGTAATAATTTTCAGTTAATAGCCTTTCACCAGATCCATCTATTCTCATCACGCCAATATAAAATCTTCCTTTACGCATTTTAGTAAATGCTATCAAATCTCCTCTCGGAGACCATACAGGAGTCCCATATATCCCGTTTCCAAAAGTAATTCGCTTAACACCACTCCCATCACTACGCATGACGTATATTTGTTGTAGTCCACTTCTATCAGAGTTGAATGCAATGAATTTTCCATCTGGTGAAAACGATGGAGAAGTATCAATAGATGAATGATCTGTGATTCTCTCAACAACTCTTGAGTCTAGATCCATTGTATAAATATCTGAATTACCATCCTTTGCAAAACTCATCACAATTTTTTTTCCGTCAGGTGAAAATCTTGGAGCAAATGTCATCCCAGGGAAATTTCCTACCACCTCTTGAGTTCCAGTTTCTATATCAAGTAAATAAACTCTGGGCATGTTTCTAAAATATGACATATAAGTAACCATTTGATTTGTAGGGTTAAATCTAGGAGTTAATACTAATTCATTTCCTAAAGTTAAGTATTTAGTGTTGGCTCCATCTTGGTCCATAATTGCTAACTTTTTTACTCTTTGATTTTTTGGACCACTCTCTGATACATAAATTATTCTTGTATCAAAATATCCCTCCTCACCAGTAAGTCTCTCGTAAATTTTATCAGAAATGATATGGGCTACTCTTCTCCAATTTGAAGGGGTCGTTGTGAAAGCAAGTGCAGTCATTTCTTTTGCAGCTGCTAAATCCCAAAGCCTAAACTCTACTTTCAGTTTTCCATCTTTAACTAAAAGTTTCCCAGTTACTAATGCTTGAGCTTTTATCAATCTCCAGTCTTCAAATCTAGGCTTTAAATGTGCGATATCTGGTTTTTGGACAAAGGCCTCTTTCTTAAGTGGATTAAATAATCCTGTTCCCCTAAAATTATTTTCTATTATCTTTGAAATATTTTCACCTAATTCTTTTATTTTTATACCTTCATAGTTTTGGGATTTAATATCAACATGTAAAGGAGATATTGCTATTGGCAGGGGATCTAGGTTACCTCTAGTAATATCAATTTCTATTAAAGCATTAGATTTGCTTATCAAAAAAATATTTAATAAAAAAAATAAAATAATTCCCCGCATTTTAACCTTTTAACATCTCTGTTGGATTAAAGTTTAATTGTAATTCTTTCCACTTATCGTATCCTGTTGGAGGAACTTTGAGCGGTTGACATAATCTTACTGCTCTTAATGCGCTCTCTGCTAAAACTTTGTAAAATTTTTGTCCAGGTCTATTCATTCTTTGGTGATCTAAAATCTCTGATTTTAATATTGTGCCATCTTTTTTTAATTTTAGTTTAATTCTTACGAGCAAATCTTCATCGTACGGTAAACCTAAAGGAACACTCCAACAACCAAAAATTTGAGCTCTTAATGCATCCTCTTGGGAAAGTGTTAGACCAGAAGCAAATGAGTTTTTTTGACTACTCTGAGTGATCTTGCTAGTTTTTTTTTGTTTTACTGCTTCTTCCTCTTTTGCTTTATCAATTAAAGCTGCTATTTGATTTGTATCAACAACTTCTTTTTTTTCAAATTCAGAAGATTGTCTAATTTGAGGTTTAATTTCCTCTGGATTTTGTTTTTTTTTAACAATTTGCTTTTCTTCTTTTTTTTCATTGGGAAGCGGTATTCGATCAGGTTTTTCTTTTGCTTTAGCAGCTGGAGGTGCTTGCTCAGATACTAATCTTTCTTTCTCTTTTTTTTTCGTTTCCTCAATTATTTTTCTTGCTTTAGGCGCGTATGGAATACTCGTTTTATCTGTGATTTGTATTAATTCTACTGAAACTATTGGCGGGAGGTTAATTGGTTCTCTAAGCATGAAAGGTAAACTTAAAATAGTTAATAAAATTAATACTGAATGAAAAGTTATTGAGTAAATTAAGCTTCTTATCATAGATCATCCTAGTTTTTATAAGGCTCTGAAATTAAAGCTACTTTAGAGAAACCTGCTCCAGAAAGTGTTCCCATGACTTCTAGAACTCTGCCATAATTAATATTTTTATCTCCTCTTACATAAATTCTTGTATCAGTTCTATTTTTTGCAATGGCTAATAACTTTGGGATCATTTTTTGATAAGTAACCTGGTGTTCTTGTATATAAATTTCACCTTTTGAATTAATGCTTAAAGTCAATGGTTCTTGGTCATCTGGAAGTGAGTCCGCCGCGGACTCTGGTAAATCTACTTGCACACCTACTGTCAATAAAGGTGCTGTAACCATAAAAATAATTAAAAGAACTAACATAACATCTACAAAAGGAGTTACATTAATCTCACTCATTGGTCCTTTTTTTGAGCGATTTAATTTAAATGCCATTATTATATTATAGAAAGAAATCTTTTTGAAAAATTTTCTACTCTTGAAAAATATTTTTGTGAGTCGTTATTAAATTTATTGTAAGCTACAACAGCTGGTATAGCTGCTAATAAACCTAAAGCTGTTGCAAATAAAGCTTCGGCTATTCCAGGTGCAACAATAGCTAAACTTGTGTTTCTTGAAATTGCAATTGATTGAAATGAGTTCATTATTCCCCAAACTGTTCCAAACAACCCAATAAACGGGGCGGTAGATCCTACAGTTGCTAAAAAGGTAAAATTTTTCTCAACTTTTTTCATTTCGGTATCAGTAGCTATTTCTAATATTCTTCCAACTCTTGCTACTTGTACCGCTGATGATTGTCTTTTTGTTTTTATCAATTCAGCCATAGCTGTTTTAAAAATTAGTACGGCAGGGTCTTTAGAATTTGCTGGTAAGCTATTGTTGAAACTCTCTGCAGATTTTGCCTTCCAGAATTTCTTTTCAAAGTCTTCAATGGAACGATTAATGTTTTTAAAAAGTTTAAACTTGTCGAAAATTAACGCCCATGAAAAAATAGAGCAAGCTATTAACAAGATAATTACGAATTTTACAACAAAGTCAGCTCTTAAAAAAAGCTTCCACAATGTAAAGTCTGAAGAGCCACCTAATCCTACTACTTGAGTTGCTATATCTTGTTCCATTGAAGTTGATTACTTTTAGAATGTGTCATGAATTTGGCGTGAATAATTAATTTGGGTTTAATTTTCTTCAGATAATCTTGTTTCACTGAAGAATCTTGCGATCAAAATAGCATCTGATTTGTTTACGTCTTTTTTTTTGGTCAGTTGATTAGATAATTTTGGATACATTTCTATCACTTTTGTTCTACTTGAATCTTTTGATGAATTAATTAATTCGAAATGTTTTTTCCATTTAGATGGTCTTACAAAATATATTGGTAACTCTAATGCCGCGCAAACCCCTTTTATTGCCCCAAAAGTTTGTCCGAAATTAAACATACTTGTAACTCCTTGACCAGGCATAGCATTTACTTGTTCTACAACAACAGCTACCTCTTCATTTTCTTCAATATTCTCTTTAATTAGATTAACCAAATGTGAGCTATTTAATTGTCTCTTGTTTTTTTTTCCCTCAGACATAACTGGCATATCAAATAAATTTAAAACTTTGTTATTTTCTAATATCGCGATTGCTCCACTCAAACCCGGGTCTATTCCAATGATTTTCATTATTGTAAATTTTTCAAATTAGCATTTGTAAAAATATTTTGCACATCATCAAGTTCATCTAATGTATTTAAAACTTCTAAAATTTGCTCACTTTTTTCTTTGCTCAAATCTACATAATTTAAAGGTCTCCACTCTACAGAGGAGTGATTTAAATTATCAATTTTTTTTTCAATTTCAGTTTTTATTTTATAGAAGTCTTCTTTTTCAGTTATAATCTCAAAATTTTCGCTAAGATTTAAACAGTCTTTTGCTCCTGCATTAATTGCTATTTCAAATATTTCTTCTTCCTTTGTTTTTTTTTTATCTACATGGATTATGCCGACATTGGAAAATAAATGTGCCGTTGAACCAGTCTCACCCAATCTTCCTCCGTTTTTTTGTAGTATGGTTCTTATACTTGATGCAGATCTATTTTTGTTATCTGTAAGCGTCTCAATTATGAAAGCGACATTTGAAGGTCCAAATCCCTCGTACCTTAAACTGTCATAATTCTTGTTTCCACTTATTTCGGATTTGCTAATTGCTCTTGTTATATTATCTTTTGGCATGTTAGCTTGCTTTGCTGCTTGAATTGCAGCCCTTAATCTTGGGTTCATGTTTGGATCCTTATCACCTAATTTTGCTGCAACTGTGATTTCTCTAGAAAGTTTTGAAAATATTTTTGACCTCTCTTTATCTGCTCTTCCTTTTTTATGTTTTATTCCAGCCCAATGTGAATGCCCAGCCATATTTATTGGTTTAAACTTCCTCCCAAAATCAATCTTCTAACTTTTTTTGCTAAACCTGTGTTGTGATCACATTCCACGATTAAACCTGATAACGATCCCACGCCATCTGCTGGAAAATTTTTATCAAAATCTTTTTCTTTTAAAAATTTTTTTAATGAATTTTCTTTGTTCATTCCAATAACTGAATTGTAATCACCACACATGCCTATATCAGTTTGATATGCAGTGCCATTTTCAAGTATTCTAGTATCGGCAGTTGGAACGTGAGTATGAGTTCCAACGACACATGTAGTTTTTCCATCAAAGAAATGTCCAATTGCCATTTTCTCACTGGTAATTTCACCGTGGAAATCTACAATTAAAAAATCTACATTTTTTTTAAGAGTAAATTTCTCTCTAAGTTTCATAGCTTTTTTAAAAACATCATCAGACTTTCTCATATAAACATTTCCCATCAAATTAATAACACCAATTTTAAATTTTTTATCTTTAGATAAAAATACTCCAAAACCATTACCTGGAGATCCCTCAGGTAAATTTGCAGGACGTAATAATCGATTTTCTAAATTGATATGCTCAATTGTTTCTTTTTTATCCCATATATGGTTTCCAGAAGTTATTACATCCACCCCATGATTAAAAAACTCATTTGCGATTGATTTAGTTATACCCAAACCATCATCTGCTGAATTTTCTCCGTTAATAATTACAAAATTTAAATTTTCTTTTTTGATTAAATTTTCAAGATTTTTTCTTAAAACTTCCCTTCCAGATGCACCCATAATGTCACCTAATATCAATATATTCATTCAATCAGTCCTTTATCTGTTAGAATTAAATCTAACTTTACATCGTTTTTTGAAATAGGAAGTTTATGATATCTTTGAAAAGAAAATGCAACACCAACTGTTAATATTTTTTTGTATTTTTTAATAATTTTAGTTAAATACCGATCATAAAAACCTTTTCCATAACCAATTCTAAATTTAAATTTATCAAAAACTAGAATTGGTACTAGAATTACTTCAGGGACTTTTACCCTAGATTTGATTGGCTCTAGTATTCCATACTTATTAATTAATAAAACCTCATTTTTTTTCCAAGAAAAAAAATTCATTTTATAATTTTCCCCTATAATTGGAAGAAGAGTATGTTTGTTAAAGATATAAGGATTCTCTAAAATCTTTAGAACATTTAACTCAAAATTTGAAGGATAATATAAAGCTAGTTTAAAAGTTTTTTTTTTAAATTTTAATTTTAAAAACTTAATTAAAGGGAAAAAAAATTTTTCATCTATTTCAAAATACCTTTTTTTTCTCAAGAGATAGTATTTTTTTCTTAGTTTATTTTTTAAACTCATCTACTGTATTTTAGACAGCGACTCTGTGTTTGAAATTATTCTCTCTAATGATTGAGCGGTTTTATCAAGCATTGACTCATATAAAGAATTGTTTTCCTCTATAGTTTTTTTGAAACTATCTAGCTCTTGATGCAATTTTTTTATTTCTATATCTTTGTCCTCTTTGTATCTAATTGCTAAGGACTTTATTTCTTTAAATTTTTTTGAGATTTCATCTAATTTATTTTTTTGATTTGTAACTTTTTGTTTTAAATCAAAATATTCATCAATTAATTTAATAGTTGTAATTAGTAATAATTTGTTTTCTCCAATATTACCTAATTGATCTTTTAATTCTGAATATTTTTTATCTAAAAATTTAGTTAGCTTCTTAAGCGATTCCTCTTGCCCATCATCACACGATAAAAGGTAATCTTTATTGTTAAATTTTATGTTTACATTTGCCATTTGTCTATTTCGCTCGCTAAGTTCTGGGTTTCTTGGCTTAATTCTTCAATATCTTGATTAAATCTTTCTTCAAGTTTTGATTTTTCGTTTACCTCTAATTGAAGTTTTTTTATTTTTTCTTTTAAAAATTTGTGTTCCCTCATTAATTCTTGATTTTGTTTTTCAATCTCTTTTTTTTTGATAATTAACTCCTTTTTTTCAAATATAATTTTTGAAAGTTCGTAACTTGGCTGTGAATAACTTAATGAAATTGAATTTAATTTATCAATAAGCTTGATTAAATTTTGTTCTTTCTTTTCAAAATTACTCATAAAGTTATATAGCATATTATTGATATAGTGAGTTTAAGTCTATATAGGTAATTACAAGTGAGTGTAAAATTTAACCAATTATCTAACGCAATAAGATTTTTATCAATTGATGCTGTGCAAAAAGCAAATTCGGGTCATCCGGGTATGCCAATGGGAATGGCAGATGTTGCAACTGTGTTATTTAAATACCACCTGAGGTTTAATCCGAAAAATCCTAATTGGATTAATAGAGACAGATTTATTCTATCTGCAGGCCATGGCTCAATGTTGCTTTATTCGCTTCTTTATCTGAGTGGTTACAAAAGTATATCAATTGAAGATATAAAAAATTTTAGACAACTTAATTCGATTTGTGCAGGTCACCCAGAGTATAAAGAAGGCACAGGGATAGAGACAACAACTGGTCCATTAGGACAAGGATTAGGAAATTCTGTTGGGATGGCAATAGCCGAGGAAATTTTAAGAAAAAAGTTTGGATCTACAGTAATTAATAATAAAACTTATGTAATTGCCAGCGATGGAGATCTAATGGAGGGTATTAGTCACGAGGCCATGAGTTTAGCCGGCCATCTTAGATTACGTAACTTAATTGTTTTCTTTGACAACAATAAAATTTCGATTGACGGTTCAACTTCCTTAAGTGTTTCAGATAATTATAAAAAAAGATTTGAGTCATATGGATGGAATTTTTTAGAAATAAATGGTCATAATGAAAAACAAATAACAAAGGCCATTTCAAAAGCCACAAAAGCAAAAAAACCTACAATTATATCTTGCAAAACTTTAATTGGATTTGGCTCTCCCAATAAATCTGGAAAAGCTTCTTCTCATGGCTCTCCTTTAGGAGATGAAGAAATTAAATTAGTTAGAAAAAAACTAAAATGGAATTTTAAACCATTTGAAATACCGCAAGAAATACTGGACGAATGGAGAGAGATCGGAAAAAAAGGTGAACTTTTGGAAAAGAAATGGGAGGAGACTATCAACAATAAAAGTTCGAAAATAAAAGACGAGCTAGAAAAAAATTATATAAATTCTGATTTAAGAAATTTAGAGAGCATAATTGAAAAAGAAAAAATTAAATATTTTGACTCTAAACCAAGTTTAGCAACTCGACAATGCTCAATGGCAGCTATTGAAAGTATTTCTGCTATACTCCCGCAATTTATCGGGGGGTCTGCCGACCTGAGCGGGTCAAATAATACAAAAACTAATAATTCTAAAATTATTAATTTTAAAAACTTTGATGGAAATTATATTCATTACGGAGTTAGAGAACATGGTATGGCTGCTGTAATGAATGGTTTAGCACTTTATGGTGGACTTATTCCTTATGGTGGAACATTTTTGATTTTCTCTGATTATTGTAAACCCTCCATAAGGTTATCTGCTTTGATGGGTCTTAAAGTTATATATATTTTCTCTCATGACTCAATAGGTTTAGGAGAAGATGGCCCTACTCACCAACCCATTGAACAACTCGCTGGATTAAGAGCAATTCCGAACTTAAACGTTTTTAGACCTGCAGATATCAACGAAACTTTGGAATGTTGGCAGATAGCTTTAAAAAGTAAAAACACTCCTAGTGCAATTGCGTTATCGAGACAAAAAGTTGCTTATATTAATCCAACAAATTCTGGAGAAAATAAATGTGAAAAAGGAGCATACGTGGTAAAAATTACTTCTCATGAAAGTAATGTAACTATAGTTGCTTCTGGTACCGAGGTTGAGCTTGCTTTAAAAGTTCAAGAAAAACTGAAAGAAAATAACATTGATTCAAAAGTCGTTTCAATGCCATGTATGGAGCTTTTTGATAAGCAGCCTGAAAATTTTCGTAATGATATCATTGAACAAAATTCTTTAATAGTCACATTAGAAGCCGGGAGTATCATTTCTTGGCAAAAATATGTGAAAGACAAAGGAATAAATTTAGGTATCGATCAATTCGGTGAAAGTGCACCTTATAAAGAGGTGTATAATCATTTTGATTTGTCTGAAGAGAAAATAACAAATTTTATTCAAAAAAAATTAAGAGAATAATTTAAATTAATGGATAAATTAAATTTTTTTCCTAATAATTTAGAAATACAAAACCAAAAGATAATTTTAAGATTAGATTTAAACGTTCCTATTAAAGATAGAATTATTTTAGATGATACAAGAATTGTTTTATGTTTGCCTTTCATAAAAAAATTAATTGATAAAAAAGCAAAAGTTATAATTATAAGTCATCTAGGTAGACCCAGAGGAATTAAAGATCCAAATTTATCCCTGATGCCAATTTATAAATATTTAAAAAAAATACTTCAAACAAATGTTTATTTTTTTGCAGGAAATATTGACCATGAAATAAACAATAAATTCTCCCATTTAAAGGAGGGGGAGGTAATATTAATTGAAAATATCAGATACTTTGAAGAGGAAACAAATAACGACGAAAAATTTTCAAAAAAATTAGCCTCTCTTGGAGATATTTATATTAATGATGCTTTTTCATGTTCTCATAGAAAACAATCATCAATTCATAAAATAACTAAGTTTATAGATAAAAGTTTTGCCGGTCCCCTTTTAAAAAAAGAGATTGATGCAATAAACCTTGTTATTAAAAATAAGAAAGAGCCGGTAACATGTATTATTGGAGGTTCCAAAATTTCAACCAAAATTGATGTTATTTTAAATTTAATTAAAGAAGTTAATAATCTGGTAATTGTTGGTGCTATGGCTAATAATTTTTTTCTATATAAAAATTTTAACGTTGGCAAGTCTCTAGTTGAGACCAATACAAAAAAGGTTATCGAAAAAATTTATGAGAAAGCCAAAAAAAATAATTGTGAAATAACCATACCAGAAGACTGTGTTGTTTCTACTGCTTTTGAAGGAGAGGGAAAAAATAAAAATTTAAATCAAATTGAAAATAGCGAAATAATTTTGGACATTGGGGTTAATACTGTAAAAAAAATTAAATATATTATTGATAGTTCCAATACAGTACTTTGGAATGGACCAGCAGGATATTTTGAAAATAAAAATTTTTTAAAAGGAACAATGTCTATTGCAGAAAATATTTCAAAAAATACTATTGAAAAATCACTAATTTCAGTTTTAGGTGGGGGAGATACTCTTGCAGCAGTTAATAAAAGTAAAAACAAACTTTCTTTTACTCACTTATCAACAGCAGGCGGTGCATTTTTGGAATACTTAGAGGGAAAAGACTTGCCTGGCCTTAGTGTTTTAAAATAAATAATCGTTATGAGTTTAAATGAAATAGCAAAAAAAATGTGCGCAAAGGGCAAAGGGATTTTGGCTGCAGATGAAAGTACAGGAACGATAGCAAAAAGATTTAAAAGTATTAATGTAGAAAATTTAGAGAAAAACAGATTGAATTTTCGTCAGACATTATTTGATGCTAGTGCAATGAAAGATTATATAGGTGGTGTAATTCTATTTGATGAAACAATAAAACAAAAATCTACATTTGGACCAACTATACCTGAATTAATTTCAAAGCATGGTGCTATTCCAGGAATAAAAGTTGATAAGGGAGCTAAAATTTTAGCTGGATCTAGTGAAGAAACTGTAACAGAAGGTTTGGATGGTTTGAGAGAGAGGTTAAAAGAGTATTATAGTTTAGGTGCTAAATTTACAAAATGGAGAGCAGTATATAAAATTACGGATAAATTTCCTTCATCTCAGTCAATCAAATCGAATGCACACGCGCTAGCAAGATACGCTGCATTAGTTCAAGAGTCAAATATGGTTCCGATAGTCGAACCGGAGGTGTTAATGGATGGTTCACACAATATTGATAAATGTTATGAAGTTACAACAAACGTTTTAAATGAATGTTTTAATGAACTAGAAATTCACAAAGTTGATTTAAAGGGGACTGTATTAAAACCTAATATGATTGTACCTGGCTCTGAATGTAAAAATAAATCAAACTCTTTAGAAATCGCAAAAAAAACATTAGACTGTTTAAAAAAGAATGTTCCTAGTGAAGTTCCCGGGATTGCATTTTTGTCAGGTGGACAATCAGAAATAGAGTCAAGTAAAAATCTAAATGAAATTAATAAAATTAATGATAGTAATTTTTTAATTACCTTTTCATATGGCAGGGGTTTGCAAGCTAGTGCTTTAAAAGAGTTTGGAAAAAATCAAAATAATACCAAAAATATTCAAAAAGCTTTTAATCATAGAGCAAGAATGAACGGTTTATCTTCAATAGGAGAATGGTCTGAAGACCTAGAAAAAGAATCGGCGGCTTAAAAACCTTGAAGCGATTAGTATATTTAATCTCACCAAATAAGTTGAAAGATAACTTCTACCTAAACTTAGACAAAGTCTTATCTTTTAAAAACGTTAAATATTTTCAACTGAGATTGAAAGATATAAAAAAGAAAAAATTTATTAAAATTATAAAAAAAATTAAAAAAATTACAGCAAAACATAAAGTGAAATTAATTATAAATGACAATTATAATTTGGCTTGTATGGCTGGCGTGGACGGTTGTCACATGGGTCAGTTTGATGGATCATTTAAAATTGCTAGAACTAAACTCAAAAACAAAATTCTTGGAATTACATGTCATAACTCTAAAATTCTTGCAAAGAATGCCTTTCAAAATAAAGCAGATTACCTTGCTTTTGGGTCATTTTTTAAATCAAAACTTAAGCCAAATGCAAAAAAAGCAAACCTAAATATTTTAAAATGGGCTAAAAAAAATATAAAAAAACCAATTGTTGTTATTGGTGGAATTAGCGACCTAAACTATAAAAAATTAATAAAAGCTGGAGCAAAATATATTGCAATATCAAGTTTTATTTGGGATAACCCAAAATTAAAACCAGAATTCGCTATAAAAAAATTTAAATGAAAATTACAGCTATTGAAATAAAACCAGGCATGATAATCGAACATAAAAATGATTATTGGAATGTTTTGAAAACTCAACATGTAAAACCTGGAAAAGGAGGAGCATTCAACCAAGTAGAACTCAAGAGTGTAGTAAAGGGAACAAAGTTAAACGAGAGATTTAGATCAAATGAGACCATTGAAAAAGCTGAAGTGGATGAAAAAAAATTCAATTTTTTATATATAGATGGTGAGAATTGTCACTTTATGGACAATACAACTTTCGAACAAGTGGAAATTCCTAAATCAATCACTGGAGAACAATACAAACTTTTAAAAGAAAATTTAGAAGTAACAATTTCCTTTATGGAGGAAAAACCTATTTCATTAGAGTTGCCAAATAATATTGAATGTACCATTGAAACAACTGATGCTGCGATAAAAAATCAGACTGCTTCTTCCTCATATAAACCTGCATTACTAGATTGTGGAATAAAAATTAGTGTTCCTCCATTTATAGAAAGTGGAGAAAAAATTATTATCGATACTCGAACATTAGAATATATAAAAAGAGTCAATTAATGAGATTAAATTCTCCTCAAATTAATTTGATGACTAGGGCGTGTATGAAGGCTTCAAGGTCTCTGATTCGAGATTTTGGAGAAATCGAAAATTTACAGATCTCAACAAAAGGCCCGGGTGATTTTGTTTCGTCAGCTGATAAGCGAACTGAAAAAATTTTAATTGAAGAATTACAAAAAGCACACCCTGAATACGGAATAATCACAGAAGAAACTGGCATTATAAATAAATCAAATTCGAAACAAAGGTGGATAATTGATCCAATAGATGGAACATTGAATTTTTTAAATGGCATTCCTCAATTTGCGATTTCAATTGGTTACGAGGAAGACGGAGAAATTAAAAGTGGGGTGATATTTAATCCTATTATGAATGAAATGTTTTGTGCAGAAAAAGGTAACGGGGCATATTTAAATAATTCAAGAATAAGAGTTTCAAACAAAAAATTAATTCAAAATGCTTTGCTTGTAACAGGAGGCCCTAAAGCAACAAGTAAAATAAAAGATAAAATTTTTGAAGAATATACAAATATTTCTAGAAAAGTTTCAAACGTTAGAAAATTTGGAAGCGCAGCTTTAGATATGTCGTATGTAGCTTGTGGTAGATTTGATGGTTATTGGCAAAGAGAATTAAATTACTGGGACATTGCAGCAGGAATAATTATTGTTAAAGAAGCAGGAGGATTTGTTGATTATTTTGAAGAGAATAAAAACTTGCCTTTGAAAAAGAATATTTTAGCCGCTAATTCTAATTTACACGAAAAATTGAGAGAATTTATAATTAAAAAAGATATTGAGTAAAAACTATTATTAATATAAAAACCTTGAAGATGAAAAAAAACATACACCCGAATTACCACAAAATAAAAGTTGTGATGACTGATGGAACAGAATTCTTCACAAGATCAACTTGGGGTAAAGAAAATGATGTATTGAAATTAGATATTGATCCAAAGTCTCACTATGCCTGGACTGGTGGAACTCAAAAAGTTTTAGATAAAGGTAGGGTTAGTAAATACAATAAAAAATTTAGCAATTTAAGATCAAAAAAATAATTTATGACAGAAACTCCATTCATGCCAAAAGCAACAGCTGTTTGGTTAGTTGAAAATACAACATTAACATTTAAACAAATTGCGGAATTCTGTAATTTACACGAGTTAGAGATTAAAGGAATAGCTGATGGTGATGTTGCAAAAGGTATAAAAGCATATAATCCAATATTAGCAGGTCAGTTATCTAGAGAGGAAATAGAATCTTGTTCAAAAAACCCAGAAAAGAAATTAAAATTATTAAAAAAACTTGAAGAAGTTGAGGTTAAAGAAAGAAAAAAACCTAAGTATACACCTTTATCTAAAAGACAAGATAGACCGGATGCAATATTATGGTTATGTAAAAATGCTTCAGAATTAACAGATGGCCAAATATCTAAACTAGTCGGTAGCACTAAGGGCACAGTATCTCTAATTAGAAAAAGAAGTTATTGGAATTTTTCCAATTTGAAACCAAGAGACCCAGTAATTTTAGCATTATGTACTCAGGAGGTTTTCCAAAAAGCTCTTGATAAAGCTAAAAGAAGAGTTGAAAGAGAGAAAAAAGCAAAGATTAGAGAGGAAAAAAAAGCTCAATCAGCTTCTCTCTAGACAAATAGTTTTTCAGATGATAACTACCATGAAAATTAACTGGAGGTTTTTATTAAAATAGACGTAAAAGATAATAATGTAGAACAAGCCATAAGGGTTCTTAAAAGAAAACTTCAAAAAGAAGGTTTTTTTAAAGTAATGAAGATGAAAAGTACTTACGAAAAACCCTCTGAAAAAAAAAAGAGAGTTCAAACAGAAAATCTTAAAAGAATAAAAAAACTCCAAAAATTGAAAAACAGGTACTAAATTTATTAAAATGAGAGGATTAGCTATGCCATCTGGTAAAGTAAAATGGTTTAACGCCAAAAAAGGTTATGGATTTATAACAGACGATAAAACACAAAAAGATATTTTTCTGCATGTATCAGCTTTAGAAAATTCAAAATTAAGAGTGTTAAAAGAAGATCAAACAATTGTATACGATATAAAAGAAGAAAAAGATAAACTTCAAGCAATTAACATTAAGAAGAAATAATTTATCGCGGGGTGGAGCAGTCTGGTAGCTCGTCAGGCTCATAACCTGAAGGTCGTAGGTTCAAATCCTACCCCCGCAACCAAAATGACAGAAACAATCAGAAATATAACAATCATTGCCCATGTTGATCATGGTAAAACTACTTTAATTGACAATTTAATGAAGCAAAGTGGAACGTTTAGAGAAAATGAAAATGTAGAAGAAAGAATTATGGACTCGGGTGAATTAGAGAAAGAAAGAGGTATTACAATTCTAGCTAAACCAACATCCATCAATTGGAAAAATTCTAGAATCAATATTATTGATACACCAGGCCACAGAGATTTTGCAGCTGAGGTGGAGAGGGTTTTACATATGGCTGATGGAGCCCTACTTTTGATTGACTCAGCTGAAGGTGTGATGCCTCAGACAAAATTTGTTTTATCTAAAGCCTTGAAACAGGGTTTAAAACCTATAGTAGTGATAAATAAGTTGGATAAACCTGATCAAAGAGCCAATGAAGTGCTCGATGAAACATTTGATTTATTTGTAAATTTAGATGCAAACGAGGAGCAACTCGACTTTCCGATATTATATGCCAGTGGAAGATCTGGATGGGCTTCAAAAGAAATAAACGGTCCAAGAGAAAATTTACAACCTTTGCTTAATTTAGTTATTGAAAAAGTAAAACCATCCTCTTCTGATAAGAAAAAACCTTTTGCAATGCTTTCTACTCTTCTCTATGCAGATAGTTTTCTTGGAAGAAGTTTAGTTGGAAAAATTGCTCAGGGCACAGCAAAAGCTAATCAACAAATTAAAGCAATTAATCTCGAGGGGAAAAAAGTAGACGAAGGTAGATTAACAAAAATATTTAGATATGAAGGCACAAAAAAAGTTCCAATAGAGCAAGGAGAGGCTGGAGATATTGTAATCATAGCTGGACTTGAAAAAGCAAACGTTGCCGACACTATATGTGATTTAGAGGTTAGTGAACCTATAAATGCTACGCCTATAGATCCTCCTACTATGTCTATTACAATTACAGTTAATAGTTCTCCCTTGGCTGGTATGGAAGGAAAAAAACTTACAAGCACACTAATAAGAGATCGCCTTATTTTAGAAGCTGAAAATAATGTGGGCATTAGTTTTGCTGAAAATGAAAACAGGGACTCATTTATAATAAGCGGAAGAGGTGAGCTAATGTTAGAAATTCTTTTAACTCAGATGAGGAGAGAGGGATTTGAAATGACTGTTAGCCCTCCAAAAGTATTAATTAAAAAAGATACTGAAGGTAATAAGCTTGAACCTATTGAAGAAATAACTATGGATCTTGATGAAGAGTTTTCGTCTAAAGTAATAGACTCAATGAATAGAAGAAAAGGAAAATTAGTAGACTTGAAAGATACTGGGAAAGGAAAAAAAAGGTTGATTTTCCACGCACCAACTAGAGGACTTATGGGTTACACAAGTCGATTTTTAACTTTAACGAAGGGAACCGGTGTAATAAATAGAATTTTTCACTCTTATGGAAAATATACAGGAGAGATGGAAGGAAGAAGAAACGGTGCTTTAATTTCTATGGAGGACGGAAAAGCTGTAGCATTTGCAATTTTTAATTTACAGGCTCGTGGTGAGATGTTTGTAAAGCATAACGATCCAGTTTATAAAGGAATGATAGTAGGACTTTCATCAAAAAGTGGTGATCTAGAGATAAATGTTTTAAAAGGAAAGAAACTTACTAATATGAGAACTCAAGGAACTGATGAAAACGTAGTTTTAACTCCAGTAAGAAAAATGGCTATTGCAGAGCAATTAAGTATGCTCAATACGGATGAAGCGCTGGAAATAACACCCTTGTCTTGCAGGTTAAGAAAAGTAATTTTAGATACTCATGAGAGAAAAAGACAATCAAAATCATCGTAATTTAAGTTTACAAAATATGAATATACCCTTAATTTTACAACTATGAAGTATTTTAGCATAGATAATTTTATTAATAAGGACTTATGTGAAAAATTAATTCAAGCATCTGACATACATAATTTTAGTAAAAATAAAACTTTAATTCATGGTCAAAGGCAATTTATTAGCTCATCTGATGAAGAATTTCATAATCTTTTAAATAATTCTGAGGAGTGGAAGAATTTAGAAAAAAAAATTAATTCTTCAGAATTTTTGGAATTTTGTCTCAAAAAACTTGATTTAAATGATAATAAATTTTCTTTAGTTAATTTTTTTAATTACAAAAACTTGACTAATATTCAAAAATTATACAAAAAAATTAGCTCCACTAAAAACAAGTTAATACCTACAAAAACCTTAGTAAAATATTCAATGCTCAGGATTTATAGAGATCTTTTTAGAAAGATTAAATTTTCAAAAATATTTTATCCTAATAAAAGTGCAGTAGAATTATTATATGATTACTCAAAAGCAGGGAATGGTTACTCTAGAGAAATTCATAGAGATAGCGATAATAGGCTCATAGTTTTCATTTTGTATTTAAATGCACCTTCGAAATCCGATAATCATGAAGGTGGAGATTTTGATATTTATAAATTAATTAATGGAGAAAAGAATATAGCTCAACCAGAAAAAAAAAATTGTGAAAAAATTAAAAATATTAAGCCTGAAGCTGGAAAGTTAATTGTTTTTTTGAATGAAAGTGAAAGCTTTCATGGTGTAGAGGAAATGAAAAATCATTCTGACTATAGATATTTTATTTATGGAAGCTTTACTTTGTTAAACCAAAAAAACCCTTATATTAATAACAAAAGTAAATTAGCTACCGAGTTTCATATGTATGATTAGACGCACATGAATAAATCTAATACGAATTTTAATTGCAGAGTTTGTGTATCAAAAAAGATTGAAGAATTCAAAATAGTACATTTCGGGTTTTTGACTAAAAACGAAAATTGGAAAAGTTTTTTTTGTTTTGATTGTGGATCAGTATCTGAATTTAAAATTAAAGAAAATGAAATTACTTATGCGGATGGAGCTTATAGGGATAATAAAAACCATTTTAATACAAAATCAGATGATAAAAAAATTTTACCTCCAATAGATTTTTGGTCAGCAATTTCATTTAAAAGGTGGGCTAATATTTGGAGTGTTTTAAATAAGTCTACTGATATTTTTTCTAAGAAAGAATTAAAAATGCTTGATTACGGGGGATATAATGGTTTTCTTCCTTATGCTTTAAATCAAAAACATAAAATTAATTCTTTCGTAGCTGATTTAGATCAAAAAGGGTTAGATATGGCTAAGTTTTTAGGTTCGACAACGATAAATCTTGCTAAAGATGAAATTGATGAAAAAGATTTCGACCTAATAACAATTGTGCACGTGTTAGAACATTTAGATAAACCTTTAGAAAACTTAATAAAATTAAAAAATAATTTATCTGAGGAAGGGATATTATACGCTGAAGTTCCAAATCTTTATGGTTTCCCACTTGCGGATGAAGCACACAAGATAGCATTCACAGATTTTTCCCTTGTGAATTTGTTCAAGTCTGCCGGATACGAAATTTTAGATTATGGGTTTACAAAAACCCCAAAAGAGTCAATAAAATTTGATTATTACTACAATCATGATTCCGAAAATCTATATATTATTTGTGGTAAAAAGAATAAAAATTCTACTCTTGGTTTTCCTAAAAACGAAATTCCAAGCAACATTAATAAATTTAAGTATGGATTGAAAGTTAGATATGCTCAACTTATGCTTAAGAAAATTAGTTTTACTTTATTAAAATCATCTATGAGATATTTTAGGACTTTTATACTTTTTTTCGCCTACGGATTAATAGATTTTATTACACTAAAAATTTTTAGAATGTCATTTATTAGTAAATTTTTAAGAAAAAAATGATTAAATTTTAAATTTTGATTTTTTACTATCTATTAAGAAACCTTTTACAGTATTAATAGTCATTTCTTTGAACGATTTACCAAAACTATCTATTTGACTAATTATTTTAGGTGGCATCGTTATTATATTACATTTTAATTGTTTAGCTTGAATATAATTATAAGCTTCTCTAGTGCTTGCCCAAAGTATCTCAATATTTTTATTTTTTTTAGTTAAAGAAATACTTCGTTTAAATATTGGAATTGGATCTTTGCCTTTATCTGCCATTCTTCCAGCAAAAATTGAGATAATAGATTTTGTTTTTTTATTTAATTGTTCATAAACTTTTTTAGTTTGTTCAAATGTGTAAACTGCCGTTATGTTAAGTTTTATACCTTTATCACTCAACTCCTTGATGACAGAACCTGTAAAAAGCCCTTTTGAATTGGCAACTGGAATTTTTACGTAAACATTCTTACCCCAAGAATTAATCTCATAAGCCTGAGTGAGCATGTCTTTAAAATTATCAGCAAATACTTCAAATGAAATTGGCTTTTTTTTACAAATTTTCAAAATTTTAAGAGAGTAGTTTTTATAATCTTTTGCTCCTGCTAATCTCATTAAACTTGGATTAGTGGTAAAGCCATCAACTAAAGACTTATTACTGAAAAATTTAATTGTTTTATAGTCAGCTATATCACAGAATATTTTTGTTTTCATTAATCCAAATTTTTAACAATATCCTCAGTCATTTTTTTTGCGTCAGCAAATAACATCAAAGTATTATCTTTATAAAAAAGTTCATTATCTATTCCCGCATATCCTGGAGATAAACTTCTTTTGACAAATAAAACAGATTTACATTTTTCAACATCGAGCACCGGCATGCCAAATATCGGACTTTTAGGGTCAGTTTTGGCAATTGGGTTTGTCACATCATTAGCACCAATTACAAATGCAACATCAGAATTGGCAAAATCGTTATTTATATCTTCTAATTCAAATACCTCATCATAAGGAACATTAGCCTCTGCTAACAATACATTCATATGTCCGGGCATTCTACCGGCAACCGGATGAATAGCGTAGGTAACTTTGATATCATTTTTTTTCAATTTATCTACCATCTCCCTTAAAGCGTGTTGAGCCTGTGCAACTGCCATTCCATAACCTGGAACTATAATTACTGAAGAAGCATTTTTCATAAGAAAAGCTGCATCTTCTGCATTCCCACTTTTAACTGGCTTTTGGTCTTTTTTGCCTTTTGTGTCTTGTGTTGAGCCATCTGCTCCAAATCCACCAAGTATCACACTGATAAATGATCTATTCATAGCTTTGCACATAATATATGAAAGTATTGCTCCAGAAGATCCTACGAGTGCCCCAGTAATGATTAAAGCTGTATTTTCTAATGTAAAACCAATGCCTGCTGCGGCCCAACCTGAATAAGAATTTAGCATTGAAATTACCACAGGCATGTCTGCGCCACCAATAGGTATAATTAATAAAACTCCAACAACGAAGGAAATAAAAATTACAGTCCAAAAAATATTTGCAGACTGACTTTTGCATAAATAAAAAATTAAAACAAAAATTCCTATTCCAAGTGTTAAATTTAAAAGGTGCTGACCACTAAATGTAATTGGAGCACCGGACATTATTCCTCTTAATTTCAGAAAGGCTATTATAGAACCAGAAAAAGTTATTGCACCTACCGCTGCACCGATAGACATTTCTATAAGACTTGCTAGTTTAATATCGCCTACGAAACCTAAGTTAAAAGCCTCTGGATTTAAAAAAGCTGCGATTGCAACAAAAACAGCCGCCAGACCGACTAAGCTGTGAAAACCCGCAACAAGCTCCGGCATTGCGGTCATTGGAATTCTAAAAGCTATAAAAGCTCCAATTGCTCCACCAATTACCAAAAAAATTATTACATAAACTATTGATGAAGAAAAATTTCCAATTGATAAAAACGTAACAATAATTGCGATAGTCATTCCTGCAATTCCAAAATAATTTCCTTGTCTCGATGTATCTGGAGATGAAAGTCCTCTTAACGCAAGAATGAATAATATTCCTGAAACTAAGTAAAAAATAGCTGACAAATTTGCTGATATCATTTCTTTTTATCTTTCTTTTTTTTATACATTTGGAGCATTCTTTGTGTCACTAAAAAACCACCAAAAATATTTATCGCAGCTAAAGTGATAGCGAAGAAACCAAAAACACTTGATATATCGAAATTATTTGCATTAGAACCAGCTAACGCTGCTATTATAGCCCCAACTATAATGACCGATGAAATGGCATTTGTAACGGACATTAAAGGTGTATGGAGAGAAGGTGTAACACTCCATACTACATAATATCCTATAAAAATTGATAAAACAAATATACTTAATCTAAATATAAACGGATCTATTTCCATAATTAAATTTCTTTCATTAAAGATTTTGCAATTATTTCGTCATCTAAGTTTATGTTAAAATTTTTTTTCTCTTTACTATATAAGTTTCGTATAAAGCTAAATAAGTTTTTAGCATATAAACTTGAAGCAGTGAGAGGTAAACTATTCATCAAACTTTTAACACCTATTACTTTGATACCATTGACTGTATTGATTTTACCTGCTTCAGAAAATGCCGAATTTCCTCCTTGCTCTGCTGCTAAATCGTAAACGATGGATCCAGGTTTCATTAATTTAACTAGTTCTTCAGTTAAAATTCTCGGTGCAGGTTTTCCAGGTATTAACGCAGTACAAATAACTATATCATTTTTTTTTAATGCTTCTTTCATCATCTCGGCTTGCTTTTTTTTGTAATCTGCTGAGACTTCTTTTGCATATCCACCAGCTGTTTCCATGTCTTCATTTTGTTCAACAGTTAAAAATTTTCCTCCTAAACTTTCTACTTGTTCTTTTGAAGCCGCCCTAACATCTGTTGCTGAAACGATTGCTCCTAATCTTTTTGCAGTGGCGATAGCCTGTAAGCCTGCAACTCCAGCTCCAATAACTAGAACCTTTGCTGCTGGCACTGTACCAGCAGCTGTCATCATCATTGGTACAGCTTTTTCAAATTCAGCAACACAATCTACTACTGCTCTGTAACCAGCTAAATTTGATTGTGAGGATAATACATCCATTGACTGAGCTCTTGTGATACGAGGTAATAACTCTAGTGAAAAAACTTGAATTTTTTTTTTAATTATTTTGCTTATTTGACTCATGTTTTTTGAAGGATTTAACATTCCTACTATTATTGTATTTTCTTTTAAATCATTTATCTCATTTTCTGACGGACAATTAACTTTAATTATTAAATTACTTGAATTTAAAACTTCTTTGGAGGAAGCCTTAATCTCTACTCCTAATTCTTTAAAAATATTATCATCAATTCCTAAATGACTTGCATAATTTTGTTCAATACATACTTTTAATCCTAAACCAATTAAATTTTTTGATGTTTCAGGAGTTAAAGAAACTCTTTTCTCTAATGCTAAATCCTCTTTTATCGAACCTACTATCATTTTTTTATTTTGATTTTAAAGTAAAGTAATAGCTAATATTACTAGTATTGCAATTACTGCAAGAGTTCCCCAAAGGACAAACTTTGTAAAACCGTTATAAGTCTTTTTAAAATCGTTTTCGCTCATTTTAACCCTGTCGAGCTTTAAATTTTGGATTTTTTTTATTAATAACGTAAAGTTTTCCTCTACGTTTTACTAACTTTGAGTTTAGATCTCTTTTTTTCAATGATTTTAACGAGCTTGCTATCTTCATAATTTATAAGCCTGGCAACGTCCTACTCTCCCATATCTTAAGACAAAGTACCATCGGCGCTGAAGGACTTAACTTCCGAGTTCGGAATGGGATCGGGTGTGGCCCCTTCGCAATAATTACCAGGCACGACTTTATAGTATTTAAGTAATATAAAGTAAAGATGAGATTAATGTTGAAATTACTATATTCGAGTGGTGGGCGTAATAAGAATTGAACTTATGACCTCTTCGATGTCAACGAAGCGTTCTACCACTGAACTATACGCCCAATTATTCGTATTCTTTTATCAAACTTTCAAGTTCTTTGTCAGAAATTTCTTTATTTAATTTAACTTTAACATCATCAAAAAGAGAATTATACGTCTGCGAATGTAAATTTTTTTTGAGATTATCTTCAAGCTTTTTATTTTTCATTATTTGGATTTTTTTTAAATGTTTTTTTAAAATAGTCTCAGCGTCGCAGTCATCGATTTCCAAATATTTTATTATTTTTTCAATATAGTTTTTTTCATTATTTTTAAAATCATTATAATTAAGAATTAAACAGCTAAATTTGTTGTTTTCGATTACTGACTGCCAGTTACTTAACCATTTTTTAAAAATTAGAATTGGCACTTCTCCTTCGATATGGTTTTGAGTTAATGAAAGTCTAAATCCCTCTATATGTCCTAAATTCTTAAACTTTTGGTACTGTGGAAAATTTTTATCTGAGATTATATGTAGATATCTGCTTATCATAACTTGTTTTAAATCTCTTATGCTTAAAATTATTTTGAAGTTCGTATTTTTTAAAATTTCTAAATTCTTTGTTGTAGCCTCTGAGTGTCTTTTTAAGAAAGTAAATTTTTTTTCAGGCAAATAAGATAACATTTTATAAGATAGATCATGAACATAATTTAATTTTTTATCATAGAAAATTCTTAAGGGGGAAGTAACTTGATTTACATATCCCATCTCTGACAAAATCCACTCAATTAATGTGGTTCCAGATTTTTGGACTCCTATAATCAGAACCTTGTTATATTTTTTTTTATGCTTTACGAAAAAATCTTTTTTAATGTCACTAAATAAAATTTTTAAAAATTGTATTGGAAATTTAAAAAATACTTTGAATTGTTTTAAGATATGGATTATTAAAGTCATTTCAATATTTGATAACAGCAATTATTTTTTTACTTTCGTTAATCGCATCTTTTACAGTTACTCTGAAATCATATTTTTTAGGTTTCTCAAAAATTTTATTTGTATCATCAAATCTTCCTTTACTTATTGTGTCCATCCAAATTATTTTATCCGGTTTAAATTCATTTCTTGTTTTAGAAGTCGGACAAATAAAATCTGCAATAACATCTTTACCTTGGTGATTGAATTCTTGGGAAAGTTTGAACATTCTTTTTGCTTGTCTATTTCTTCCCTCATCTGAAAAGTCCCAATCATTATTTTTTTTTCTTATTTCGTCTGCATTAAGCCAAACAGCTTTTAATTCCTTTGCTAAAATTTTTGCCAAAGTAGTTTTGCCTGAACCAGGTAAACCCATAACTAAAAATTTTTTTCCAACTTTCATCTTATTAAACTACCTAAACAAAACAAAATTAATGCTTTAAATTTCAAAAATCCAAAATCCAATTTCAAAAACATCTCCAATGCTATTTTTCTATTATTTTTTTTTAGGGAATTTTTAAATTTTCTATAGTTTAAAAAATTTTCAAATTTTTTTAAATTTTTAAGTCCTTTTTTTTTAAAAATTTCGTAACAATATTCTAATTCGATTATTTCTTTATCAATATCCCTTGAAATGTTTTCCTTATGAATTCTATAATATGCAAGAAACTCTTTTAAACCAATAATTTTATTATTTTCGCTCATCCTAATGTTAAACTCAAAATCTCCACAAATATGAAAAAAATTATTATATCCTCTGATTTCATGAAATACTTTTTTTCTTATCAGTGTTGTCAAAATTCCAATATGATAATCATGTATTATTTTACTTTGAATATAGCCAGAAAAAATTTTACTTGTAGAAATTTTTTTAAATTTGTTTTTGTGCTGATGATATTCAAAATATCCTGAGTACACCATGGCAACTGACTCATCCTCAAATAGTTTTATTTGTTTTTCTAATTTTTCTTTATGCCACCAATCATCACAATCTAAAAATGCGATTAATTCTCCATTTGATACTTCTATTGCTTCATTTCTTGAGTTATAAAGGTTCTTTTTTACCCCTATATTAAAATATTTAAATCTTTTTTCTTTATATTCCTCTAAGATCTTTTTGCTTTTATCAGAAGTGCTAACATCCCAAAAAATTAATTCCCAATTTTTATAAGTCTGTTGAATTATGCTATCAAGCGATTGGTGAAGAAATTTTTCTCCATTAAAACAATTCATTATAATGCTAACTCTTGGAGAATTTGAGGAGAAAGACATAATTTTTTTTACAATCTTTTTTAAAAATTAATTTCGATTAATAATTCGTGTCACAAAATATTTGTATAGTATTACCTTTCAAAAACCACGTTTTTTATTGTTTCTCTAATTTTTTTAAAATTTTTAATTTCTACAATTTTTGATTTGCCTATTTTTGTTATTTTTATCACTCTAGGATATTTATTAATTTTTTTTTTATCTAAAAAGATATTTTTAAAAATATTTTTTCTAAAAATTGATTTATTTTTTATTTTTTTTAAATAAAGTAAATTAGTTGGCAGAGCATATTGATTTAATAAATTTTTTAAAACATGAAAAGTCTTACCTTTTCCCTCAAAATAATATATCTCACATAACATACCGATTCCAACTGCTTCACCGTGTCTTAGTAGGTCTGTGTTTTTGCCTGTAAATGACATTTCGATAGCGTGTGCAAACGTATGACCAAAATTTAGACTTAACCTTTTCGAATTTTCGTAAACATCATCTTTAAAAAAATTTATTTTTGTCAAAAGAGTTAGGCGTATTAATTTTGAAAGAAAGGTATAATTTCTTTTCAATAATTTATCTTTATTTAATTTCAGCAAATTAAGAATTTTTTTATCATTAATCAGACCACATTTTATTATTTCAGGTATACCTGATAAGAACTCTCTCATTGGTATTAATTCTAAAACATTTTTAGAAATAAAAACATTTTTTGAATGATAATAGTTTCCAAATGAATTAATGATATTATTATAATTAATACCAGTTTTCCCTCCCAAACAACTGTCTACTACTGCTGTCATCGTTGTGGGAATATGAAAATATATTAATCCTCTCAAATATAGTGAACTTGCTAATGCAGACACATCACCTACAACACCTCCGCCACAAGATAGCAAAACTGATTTTTTCGAAAATTTCTTTTTAATCAAAGTATTAATTATTTTAAATAAAAACTTTTTGTTTTTATTTTTTTTTGAACCACTTACTCGTAGTAAAGTAACTTGTAATCCACATTTTTTTAAATCTTTAAATAAAAATTTAGTAAATTTAGAATTTAACCTTTTATCAATTATTAGGAGAAGTTTTTTATCACAGTAGAGTTTTGATAATGCATTATAAATGTCAGGACTTTCCTTATTATTACAAAATGTTACTTTGTAATTATTTTTTTCAATATTATAATTAATATGCATTATTTTTGCTTATATTTTTTATAGTATTTATCTTTTTTCATTTTTTTTCTTGCATCAATTAAATTTTTTAGAACGTCAACAGAAAAACTATCGCCCTTCAAAGAAAATGTCTTTATTTTAAGACCAATATCGATCGCTCTTAACAACTCTATATCTTCCAAATTTTCAAGTCTACTTTTGTGTGTGAAATTTGCAAAGTTTTTTAAAGCCAGAGGTTTAAAAGAAATAACAGAAAGATGTTTATAAATTTTATTTGTTTTGCTTACAAAATGATAAGGTGTATTAGATCTAGTTAAATATAAAACTTCTTTTTTTTTATTAAAAATTAATCTTACTAAGTGTGGGTCAGTTGTAAATTTAATTGGTAAGTTTGGTAAAATGATATCATATTTTTTATTTTTTCTATGATATTTTACAACTTGATCAATATTTTTAGGATCAATTAAAGGTTCGTCACCTTGAATATCAATTACCTGATCATATTTTTTTTTTAATTTTTTAAAGGCTTCAAAAATTCGATCTCCACCTTGTTTATGCTTATTTGAGGTAAGTATTGCTTTTGCGTTATATTTTTTAGCTACTTGGAGAACCTCTTTTGTATCGCAGCAAATAAAAACATCATTTAAATTTTTTGCCATTTTAGATCTTCTATAAGTGTGAATTATCATTGGAAGATTTCCAATCATTTTTAAAGATTTGCCCGGTAGTCTTCTAGAATTAAATCTTGTTGGTATTAACCCCACAGCTTTATACATTTGTCCAACCTCCATCGATTGATATATTCTCTCCATTTAAATAATTACACTTATCTGAAAGCACAAAACAGATTAGCTCAGCTATTTCCTCAGGTTCACCCCATCTTTTCTGAGGTATTCTAGATAAGGTCCATTTATATAAGTCTTTTCTTTTAGTTTTAAATTTTTTGAAAAAAGATGTTTTAACAAATCCAGGGCTAATTGTATTAGCTCTTATGCCGTAATTACTCATTTCTGCTGCGTATGATTTTGTTAGTGCAGTCAAAGCTCCTTTGCTTGAAGCATAACCTGACAAATCACTAAAACCTAATTGCCCTACAATTGAACTTATATTGATTAAGGTTCCCTTAGTTTTATTTTTTATAACAAATTTTGAAAATACCTGCATGATATAAAAAATACTATAAAAGTTAACATTAAAAACTTTATCAAGCTCATTTTCTTTAATATCTAAAAACTGTTTTCTAAATCTGACTCCTGCATTGTTTACTACACAATTTATTGCCCTCTTATTTCTTTTAGAATCTTTAAAAATTCTTTGAATAAGTTTCTTATTATTTACATTCCCATTATAAATTTTGATATTTTTAGATTTAGAGAATTTTTTATTATCTTTTTTGTTTTTAATTATTATATACGCGTATCCTTCTTTTTCGATTATCTTTTTGACAGTACTTTCCCCAATTCCTTTTCCAGCGCCTGTTATTAAAATATTTTTATTTTTAAGAGTCATTTTAAAATTGGCCTAAAATATTTTTTAAATTTATTTTTTTCATAATTAGCTAAAAAAGTATAATTTTTCTTTTTAAGTTTATAAGAATAAATTTTTTCACCAACTTTTTTGGTATTAATTGTTTTCCAAATTATTGGAGAAAAAACATCTAGATTTTCATCGTTTGGAAAATGTGTTATTTTAGTACCCTCTTCTAATGCTTGTATACATACTCCAGTTGCTGAGCCCAAAAATAAAGACTCATTGCAAATTTTATTTTTTTCTTTTGAATATTTTTTTAATAATTGTTCACACTTTTTCTTAAATTCTAAATGTGCTTTGCTAGAGGAATTCAAAGGGTGAATTCTTACTTTAAAATGAAAAATATTCTTTTCTTTTCTTCGATCAAAATAATGTTCCAACCTTTTTAAATAATCATTATTCCTGTGTAAATTATATGGAACGAATATATATCCATTAAACTCTTTGCTTCTTTTTTTATGAAATCTTAAAGATGGTATCACATCAATTTTTTTTTTTGACCAGCCTAAATATTTCTTTAAAACATTTTTTTGCTGATAGCCAGAAACGATTAATCTATCAAGAGGTTGATCTTTATAAATTAAGTCTAATTGGATTGGCCAAGGAGCACAATGCAAATAGCCAATAGTATTAATCTTTTTATTCATCTTTTTTAATTCTTTTACTATGTAATTTTGATAAGGAATGTTTTCATAATTCAATATTAAATTTTTTATTTTAATCGTGCTAATTAAATATTGAAGTTTTTCAAAAAAAATATTTGAGACGTTAAACTCTTTCCAGCAAAAATGTTTTAGTAAATTTATATTAAAATTTGAGTCAATAATTAATTTCGAAAGATATTTAAACATATAAATTAAACTAAAACTCTTAATTTTTTCTTTAGCTATGATCGCAACATTTGACTGAATTTTTTTTGGAATATAATCATCCAAAGATATTAGTAACCAAAAAAAATTTGGATCATTTGCTTTCAAATTGAAATAACTATCCACAAAGTCACCTTTAATATTAAAACTTCTCTTACTAGCGTAGGATATTATTAAATTTTCTGCCGTGTTATTCATGCTTTGTTCGTTTAGATGTAATTTTAAATCAAAATTCTTTGCTATTGATAATAAATTCTTGATTGTAAACAATATTTTAGAGTTTTGCTTCTTTCCGTATAAATCAAATGCTTTGTAGTAACCGGGTGTGAGCGCCCAAACAGTAAAAAAACATAGTGGACTTGCACATATATCAATATTTTTATTTTTTTCTTTAAGAATAAATTTTTTACAGTCTTTTAATAATTTTATCTGATTTTTGTTAATTTTATCTAGAGACATATTTTATCACTTTTAAAACTTTTTTGATTTGTGGAATTGAACCTAAACTGAATCTACAATAATTTTCAAATCCTTTAACTCCTGGTCCTTTTCTAAATAGAATTCCTTTTTTTTTAAAAATATTTTCCAAAGTTCTGCTTTTTTGCGCAAATTTAATATGAAAAAAATTTGCATGTGTATCAATATAATCAATATTAAGTTTTTTTAATTCATTTATTAAGAATTTTTTTGAACTTTTTACTTGCTTTATATGTTTATCGACCAATGAATAATTATTTAAACAATACTCAATTGCTAAACAAGATAGTGAGTTAATTTCATACATAGGTCTAAATTTATTCATTAGACTCGCATATTTAGAATTAGTGACTGCATAACCTGCCCTCAACCCTGCCAAACCAAAAGACTTTGAAAAAGTTCGAGTAATTATTATATTTTTGTATTTTTGAATGTATTTTACATAACTTTTTGAAAAAAAACCTTCGTAAGCCTCATCAATTACCAAAGGTATATTTAATTTATTTGTTTTAGAAAAAATTTTTATCATAATTTCCTTTGGAATTATTGTGCCAGTAGGGCTGTTTGGATTTGCTAAAATTATTAATGAAGTTCTTTTATTAATATTTTCAAATAGTTTTTTATAATCTAATTCTAATTTTTTATTAAAACCAATCTTTACCGATTTAAGAGCGTAAATATTACAATATACATTTACCATTCCAAAAGTGGGATTCATTATAATAACTTTATCATTTTTTTTTGTAAATAATTCAAAACATGTTTTTATAGCAATATCAGATCCTGCTGACATAAAAATCATTGCATCTTTTATTTTTAATTTTTTTGCAATTTTTTTTTTAATTCTTAAAGTGTTTGGGTAAGCAGATAAATTAAATGTATCAATTTTTTTTTTTAGATATTCTAAAAATCTTTTTTCAAATTGAATTACTCTTTCATTCTTGTCTAACCTGAGATACTTCGACCTATCAAGAGAGTCTTGAGCCAGTCTATCAATTTTATTTAACCACTTTTTCATATAATTTTTCCCACTCTCTTGCATGCTTATTTCCAATAAGTTCACCTGAAACATCGCATTTATTACAAGGAGAAAAATTTCTATCTGCTGATAAAAGTTTTTTTCTCGCAAATTCATATTTCTGGTTAAGCCAAACATCTATAATTTTTTGATTGTTTAAATTTCCTGCAATAAATTTTTTTGCCCAATCATGAGAACACATTTGAACGTCACCATTGTAATCAATAAAAAAATTGTATGCTGGATAATTACATTTAGTTTTTAATGATTTTTCTAAAGCTGGAATGCTATGTCCTGCATTTTTCAACGTTCCGCTTCTGTTGCTGATGTTCAAACCAAAATCTTGCTCCTCTGGCATGTACCTATTACGTATTACATACTGACTTTTATTTAAGCCCGACTCTTTACAAAGATTATAAAATTGTTTTTCTTCTTTTGGTCCGTCGTATACACTAATAAGCAAAGTAGAAAGTCCTGAATCAAATAATTTTAGCAAACGTTCTTTGTTTAAAACGTCTCCATTAGTTATGACTTCAATTTGCGCTTCTGGTAAAAGTTTTCTTGCCTCTGCGATATTTTCGTAAATTTTTTTATGCAATAGAGGTTCAACATAACCAGAGTATATTACCATGCCTTTATAGTTAAGTTCAGAAAGTTCAGTGAAAATTTTCCTATGCAATTTTTCAGATATAAATTCGTTTATATCAGGATAATCTGGATCACTTCTTGGGCAAAATGAACATTTCCTGTTACACATGCCAGAATTACTAATTTCAACAACCGACATCAAAGGAACTTTTTTTGCACCATAAAATTCGAGTCTATCTTCTGTAACTTTATTTTTTCTAGGTATGTTTTTATCCTTAATTATCATATTTATTCATTATTCATTGATTTAAGGTTTTTTTTTGTTCAAGAATTGAACATACTAAATAAGCGCTATAATTCAAACAAAAACCTACCCCAGTAAATTCAATATCTTCCTTTGACATGCTTTTAAGATCGAAGTTTGTTAATTTTCTGCTCAAAAACCAATTATTATAATAACCACCATCTCTCAGAATACACTTAAGGATTTTATAATTACTTCTTTTAATCATCTGTTCCATCTTTATTAACTGTATGTCTAAGTTTCCATTTTCCTTTTTGTTTTTTCCATAAATGAGGTGACCTAAACCGATCTAATACTTTAAAAAAATCGTTTCTTTTTATATTTAAATAATCAAGAATGTCTCCAAAATATCTTGAAGGAAACTCACCATCATATTTTTGGATTAATTTCTTACCTTCTTCCCTATTTAAATGATCATTTCTAATTTCTTGAGATACATCATAAGTTGTTCGGCCTATCCCAAATTTAGTAAATAATGTGTAAAAATGTAAGTCGTCCATTTTGTCGTCTATACTATTATATTTGCTGTAAGTGCCTTGAGTTCTAAAAGGCCTTGGTTTAAATCCACAGTTTTCTACTGAATAATAAAAAGTCTCTTGAGGTATCCAATTCATGTAATACCCTAAATAATGTACTTCAAGTGGAAAGTCGGATAGTTCTTTTTCAAAAGGAGGGATAAAATCTTTCAAATCTTTTGTCTTTAATTTATATTTCTCTTCTAATTCTTTTAAATTTAAACCACCAATATAAAGTTGGTTCAGGTTATTATGTGAGTAGTAGTACTTTTTTCTGAGTGAAGTAGAATTATCACTTATAGGGTTTCCATGTTCAGCTTCATTTTCTCCATAAAAAATCAATGGAATTTTCATTTTAATTGCAACTCGTATTGGGTAAATCTTTTGACCTAACATAAAAGGTTGGAAAGGATGCATTAAATTTTTAACTGCTAATTTTGTCACTAAACTCATCACATTTTCATCTCTTTTTGCAGAAACATTTGCTAATTTACAGATCTTTAATAAATTTTTAAAATTCTCATAACCATATGTAGTATAAATATTTGGTGGCCAGGTAACTGTAAGAGGATTCATGCCATACTTAAATTTTAAAATATGAGCTGCATAACAACTATCTTTACCTCCGCTACTTGGAACTAAACAATCAAATTCTCCATGCTTTCCTCTATGTTTCTCCAGCAGTGTTAAAAGTTTTTTTTCTCTTATTTTAAAGTTAATCTTTTTTTTTATTCTTGAATACTTCCATGAGTCGGAAATTCCATTTTTATCAATATTTAAAGTTTTTTTCTTTGTTTTCTTTTTGTGAAAAAATTCAACTGCTGAAACAGGTCGTTGATTTGAAATCAGAGATTTCTTACAAAAAATTACTTTATTTGGTAGCCCATATAATGTTTTTAATTTCATAAGATATTTTTTAAATTTTTAATTATTTCTAGCCCGTGTTTACCACTTTTTTCAGGATGGAATTGAGTTCCGATTATATTTCTTCTCACTAAAGAAGAACAAAATTTTTTTCCAAAATAAGAAGTGATAGTATGAATATCTCTTTTGTCATTAGGTACACAGTAATAGGAATGTGTAAAATAATATTTTTCTTTTAAACATTTTTTAGGAATAAATTTATGATTCATCTTTATTATATTATTCCAGCCTACATGGGGGACTTTCAAATATTTTGACTCTTTTTTAAATTCTTTTACCTCTCCCTCAATAAAATTTAATCCTTTTGTAAATCCAAATTCTTCACTTGATGAAAACAAAAGTTGCATACCCAAACAAATTCCAAACAAACATTTGTTTTCATTTAATATATATTCTTTTAATGTATTGTCGTAACCTAAATTTCTAAAACGATTCATAGCGTGTTTGAATGAGCCTACACCTGGAATTATAATCACATCTTTTTTTAAAATCTCTTTATAATGTTCAATTATTTTAACGTTGTAACCAACGTTTCTTGTGGCTTGTAAAATGCTAAAAAGATTGTGAGATTTAAGATCTATCAATCCAATTTTTATACTTTTATATTTAGTATCTGACATTAAAACCTCTAGATTTTAATTTTTTCTTAATCAAACTTAAAAAATTTTTTTCCTTTTTTTTTGTTTTATCCAAAGAATTTAGATAATTAAAATTTCCTACCTTTAAAGATTTTGTTTTAAAAAGATGAGCAATATCATAATGAAGTAAACTGGAGAGAGCGACGCCAGAAACATTAGTAGCATCCACCAAATCTACAACGTGATCAATGGATCCAGCTCCTCCGTGAGCAATTATTGGGATCGACGCATTCTCTGAAATTTTTTTAATTAATGGAATATCAAAACCCTTTTTCATGCCTTCGTGATTAATTGAAGTTAAAAAAATTTCACCAGCTCCACAATTTTCAACTTTTTTTGCCCAAGATATAGGGTCAATATTAACTAAATCTCTACCAGTAGACTTTGTAATGTAATGTTTATTTTTTATTTTTATATATTCAATAATTACAGTTATATTTGCCGATCCAAAAATTTTTACAATTTTTTTGAGAAAACCTAAGTCATTAACTACAGCAGAATTTAATGAAACTTTATCTCCACCTGCTATAAAAATTCTTTCGATATCCGCAATATTTCTTATTCCTCCTCCAACACATATTGGTATAAAAATATTTTTAGCTGTATTTGAAATAAAACTACTAAGATTATTTGTTCCATATAGAGAAGCCACATTATCAATGTAACAAATTTCATCAGCCAAATTTAAATAATAATATTTTGCAAAATCGAATGGATTTCCTAAAACTCTCAAACCTTCTAGATTTATACCTTTTATTAGCATTCCATTTTTAATATCTAGTTTTGGGATAATTCTTATAAAATTTTTATTTTTCATTTTCTAAAAATTTTCCATTCTCCAATTTATAAATTTTATTACATTCGCTTAGTAATTCTTTTTTGTGGGTAATTATTATAAGTGTTTTTTTATTTTTAAACTTGTAGATGTTTTTTAGTATTTCTAGTTCAGTTTCTTGATCAAGAGCACTAGTTGACTCATCAAAGATCAAAATTTTAGGATTATTGTATAAAGCTCGAGCAATACCAACTCTCTGTAATTGTCCTCCAGAAATTCTGCTTCCTCTTTCCCCTACTATAGTTTCAACACCATCTTGAAGGTTATTAATGAATTTTGCAAGCTCAGACTGTTTTAAACATTCATTTAACTTTTCTAAATCTTCTGTATTATTTTCGATTTCAAAAGATATATTTTTTTTAAAAGTATCATCTATCAGAAAAATATTCTGTGGAACATAACCAATGTTTTTTCTCCATGAAGTAATATTAGAATTTATATCTTTATCATTTATAAGAATTTCACCTTTATCAGGTTTTAATAAGCCTATAAGCAAATTTACAAATGAACTTTTTCCAGTTCCACTCTCTCCAAATATACCGATAGTGTCACCAATTTTAATTTCTAGGTTCAAATTGTGAAAGATTTTATTCTTTGAATTATAAGAAAAATCAAGATTTTTGATTCTTATCATATCTTTAATCTCTATTAATTCATTTTCAATTTTTTTATCTTGATGGTTTTTTTCTAAATTTAATTTATTAAAATAAATTAAGTTCTTATATAAACTGTCTAAGATCTTTTCAGTGAATTTCACTCTTTGCAAGGAACTTACGATTCTATAGGCAGACGGTGTCAATCGAATAAAAGTTGCAGAGAAAAATCCTAATAAAGTCAAATTGTTTATAATGGGGTCTTTTGATAGTGAAATTATTAGCAAAGTTATTACTAAGATACAGACTAAAATTATTTCAATTATATATCGAGGAAGTGAACCAATAACGCTATTATATTTTTTTGCTGAAGTAAGCCTTAAATTTGATTGTTTAAATTGATTAATAAAATTATTCATTTTATTAAATACGAGTATTTCTTTAATTCCACCTAAACCTTCTATTAAATTTTTTACTCTTAATTGAGAAGACTCGTGAACATCTTTTCCTAGGGACAAATTAATTTTTTTCGTAAAATATAAAAATAAAAAACCAAAAATTAAAACAGTAAATATAATTGATATTGTTACAGCAAAATTTATTTTTAATGCGAGTGATGCCAATCCAAATATGATTAATATTTCAATTAATACGACTGTAATAGCATTAGCTGTAGCAGAAAAAAATCCAATATTACTTTGAATATCTCTATGAAAATTTGAACTATTAGAATTTAAATGAAATAGATATGG
>JAOOBT010000007.1 GCA_028404615.1 Candidatus Pelagibacter sp. | reverse complement strand
ATAGAGGCATCAATTTAGTTTGTATTAAAAATAGATGGTCTTTTAGAACTGCTGATGATTTATCTAAATTAATGTCTCTACAAAAATCCACTCAAAAAAAATTATCTAAAGCTACAATAGAAACTTTAGCTATTATAGTTTATCATCAGCCTGTAACAAGATCCGAGATTGAGGAAATTCGAGGCGTCTCATTTGCATCTAATACTTTAGAAATCTTACTTGAGCTTGATTGGGTTAGACCTGCGGGTAGAAAAGATGTTCCAGGAAAACCAATTCTTTATGCCACAACTGAAAATTTTTTAAATCATTTTAATATTCAAAAATTATCTGATCTACCAACAATTGATGAGCTTGGATCTGCAGGCCTTATCGACACCTCATCAATCGATCAATCTATTTTTGGAACAGGTAAGTTTTTTAAAGAGCAATCTATTAGTGAAAAGCAAAATGATATCTATGGAGATATTGAAGAAGCTATTAAAAAAGCTCCTGAGGAAGAAAAATAAACGTTTTGATTTAATCTAAATTATTGTATAAAATTTACTTATGGGAAATATCGGTTGGACAGGTATAATTATAATAGCTATTCTAATAGTAATCCTTTTTGGTAAAGGAAAAATTTCTAGCATAATGGGCGATCTTGCAAAAGGTATTAAAAGTTTCAAAAAAGGTATGTCAGATGATAATACCTCAGGAGACGATAATTCCAATAATAACTCAGATAACCCTAATTCTGAAAATAAATAACCTAATATGCCTCAAATAGGTTGGTTAGAGATTTTATCAATTGTCATAATTGCAATATTAGTTTTAGGACCAAAGGAATTTCCTGTAGCTTTGAAAAAAATAGGAACTTATTTTGGAAAATTAAAAAACACTCTTAGCAACTTTCAAAGAGAAGTAAACTCCGTTACAGAAAATATTGATATCGAAAAAGATATTGTAAATAAAAAAGATAATAATAAAAAAGATGAGTGATAATAATTCATTTGCAAGTCATTTTATCGAGCTACGTTCTAGACTTATAAAATCTTTAATTTTTATCTTTGTGATATTTGTTATCTCATATACTTTTGCTGAACATATTTATTCTTTTCTAGTTAACCCTTATGCTGAAGCTGTAAAAGATGATCCAATTTCAAGACGTTTGATCTTTACTGCGTTACACGAAACTTTTATTACTTATTTAAAAGTTGCATTTTTTGCAGCAATTTTTATTGGGAGCCCATTTTTATTAATTCAAATTTATAAGTTTATTGCTCCAGGATTATATAAAAATGAAAAAAAGGCTTTATTACCTTATTTAATTTCTACTCCATTACTTTTTTTATTTGGAGGTATGCTTGTTTATTATTTAGTTATGCCATTAGCTATTAAATTTTTTTTATCATTTGAGTCAATGGGTTCAAACACAAATCTACCAATTCAATTAGAAGCTAAGGTAAATGAATATTTGTCTCTAATTATGAGATTAATTTTTGCATTTGGAATTAGTTTTCAGTTACCAATATTACTTAACCTTCTTGCTAGGATAGGTGTTGTTAATTCAGAATATTTAAAAAAAACTAGAAGATACGTAATTGTTATCATTTTCACATTAGCAGCAATTTTGACACCGCCTGATCCTATTACACAAGTAGGTCTAGCAATACCTCTATTATTACTTTATGAGTTATCTATTATAACAGTTCGATTCACTGAAAAAAAAAATAAAAGTGAGAATTTAGAAGATGCATAATTTAAAAGATTTAAGAAAAAATCTAAATACATTAAAGAAAAAATTTAAAAATCGTAATGTAGAATTTAATATAAATAATTTTAATAAAATAGATTCACTTAATAGAAATTTAATAAGTAAAAAAGAGAAATTGGAGCAAGAAAAAAAAATATTATCTAAATCTCAAAATAAATCGAATTTTTCAAAATCAAAAAAGATTTCCGAAGATATTTCATCTTTAAGTAAAAAACAATATAAGGCACAAGAGGAATTGAATAAAATTATTTTTTCTCTTCCGAATCTAGCCTTAGATGATGTGCCAGTGGGAAATGATGAAAAATCAAATAAATTAATTAAACAAGAGGGAAAATTAAGAAAGTTTTCTTTTAAAGTTAAATCTCATGTTGAGCTTGGATCTAAAAATAATAACATTGACTTTGAAACATCAATAAGATTATCAGGTTCAAGATTTGTAATATTAAAAGATAAAATTGCTTTACTTGAAAGAGCATTAATAAATTTTATGTTAGATACTCATGTAAGAGAGTTTCAATATACCGAAATTTCTCCTCCTTTAATTGTAAATGAAGATGTGATGTTTGGTACTGGACAACTCCCAAAATTTGAGGAGGACCAGTTTGAAATAAAATTTAATGATACTGATCAAAGAAAATTTCTTATACCTACTGCTGAAGTTGTCCTTACTAATTTAGTAAGGAAATCTATAATAGAAAAAAAACTTCTTCCTATGAGATTTGTTGCTTCAACTCCTTGTTTTAGAAAAGAAGCTGGGAGTTATGGTAAGGATACTAAGGGAATGATTAGACAACATCAATTTTATAAAGTTGAGTTGGTCAGCATTGTTGAACCTAGCAAGTGTTTAGATGAATTAGAACGAATGTTAAAATGTGCAGAGAGTATTCTTGCAAAACTTGATATTCCTTACCAAATAGTTCTACTTTCTTCTGGAGATATGGGATTTAGCGCAGAAAAAACTTATGATATTGAGGCATGGATACCATCAGAAAAAAAGTATAGAGAAATATCAAGCTGTTCGTCTTGCGGTATTTTTCAAGCAAGAAGAATGGGAGCTAAATATAAAACTGAAAATGGAAATGAATTTGTTGGAACGCTTAATGGATCAGGTTTAGCGGTAGGAAGATTAATGATAGCTTTATTAGAAAACAATCAAAATGAAGATGGTTCAATCAATATTCCTAATGTATTAAAAAAATACATGAATAATCTAGAAAAAATTTAAATATAATTTACTTGTTTATCTAAAGTTTTTCATATAATTGTTCACTCATGAGTGGGCAAGGAATAGCACAATTTATACCGTTAATATTAATTTTTGTAATTTTTTACTTCTTTTTAATAAGACCGCAACAAAAAAGAGTTAAAGATCATAAAGCAATGGTAGAATCTTTAAAGAGAGGTGATGAAGTAATTACATCTGGTGGTATTATAGGTACCGTTGACCGAGTTATGGAAGATGACCGTATTGAAGTTACTATCGGTGAAAATACTAAAGTTCAAATCATAAGATCTACAATTACAAGCCTATTAAAAAAAGAAGAAATTAAAAAATAATTCTTTTTCGTGTTAAATTTTTCTAAAATAAATGTCTTAATAATCTATCTTCTATTTTTAGTGATAGCTGCTTTTTCTATTCTTAATTTTCAAAATGAAAATAACCAATTTATAAAAAAAAGAATTAATTTAGGTTTAGACCTTCAAGGTGGATCTTATTTATTATTAGAAATCAACTCAGACAGTTTGGTTAAAGAAAAAATACAATCTAAAGTAATTCCTTTAAAAAAATTACTTAAAGAAAATAATATTAATTTTAAAAACTTTAAAATTAATGATAATAACTTGGTTTTATCCATAGATAATATTGATAAATTCGATCTTATATTTAATTTAAGAAAAGATAATTTAGTCAATCCATATATTGATAAATATAGAGCCTATGAACTAGAGTATAAAAAATTTGATAGCAACAAAATTGAAATTTCTTTTTCAAAATTTGGTTTACTAACAATTAACAATTCAGCCTTAAAGCAATCAATTGAAATAGTTAGACGTAGAATTGATGATGTTGGAACTAAAGAACCAACAATACTTCAAAGAGGTGAAAAAAGAATTCTTGTGGAATTGCCGGGGTTAAAAGATCCTGAGAGAATTAAAGCCTTATTAGGTAAAACTGCTAAATTAAATTTTAGACTTGTTTCTGATAATAATGAATTTGGAACAGAGGAACTTATTTCTGAAAATGGCGAGAAGCTAAATATTAGTAAAAGAATAATAATGAGTGGAGAAAATTTAATTGATGCTCAACCAAGTATTCAAAATCAAAATAATGAACCTACAGTTTCTTTTACTTTGGATAGATTAGGAGCACAAAAATTTGGAAGAGCGACCACAGATAATGTTGGAAAAAGGTTAGCTATAGTTTTGGATGGTAATATTGTAAGCGCACCTAATATCAACGAACCTATTACATCTGGTAATGGAATGATCTCAGGTAATTTTTCTTTTCAAGAAGCAACTGATTTAGCTTTATTACTACGATCTGGAGCTTTACCTACACCGTTGGAAGTAGTTGAAGAAAGAACAGTTGGCCCAGACTTAGGCGAAGACTCAATAAAATCAGGAATAACTTCTTTAATGGTTGGTTTTGTCCTAGTTATTTTATTTATGCTATATAAGTATAGAGTTTTTGGACTAATAGCTAATACAGCCTTAATTGCCAATTTACTAATGTTAATTGGAATTCTAACAATTTTAGAGGCGACACTAACTTTACCGGGCATTGCTGGAATAATTTTAACAGTTGGCATGGCAGTTGATGCGAATGTTTTAATTTTTGAAAGAATAAAAGAAGAACTAAAGACCGAAAAATCAATTATTCATGCATTTGATGCTGGATACTCAAGAGCTAAAATAACTGTTCTCGATGCAAATATAACCACTTTAATTGCCGCTGTTATTTTATTTGCTTTCGGTTCAGGTCCAGTAAAAGGATTTGCGATTACATTAGGAATAGGAATTATTACAACTCTTTTTACAGCATACTTTTTGGCGAGACATATTACTTCAATAGTTGTTTTAAATACTAAAAATGAGGTTAAAATTTAATGACTAATTATAATTTTTCATCAAAATTTAAAAAGGCAAATATTTTTTCTATATTTTTGTTTCTTGTAAGTATTGTATTAATATTATTTAAAGGCTTAAACTATGGAATAGATTTCAAAGGAGGCACATTAATTGAGTTAAGATCATATAATATAGAAGCTTCTTCAATTAGAGATATTTTAAAAAATATGGATTTAGGGGATGTTAATGTTAAAAAATTTGGAAAAGAGGGTGATTTTTTAATCAAAGTTGAGCAGAAAGGTGATAACAACAAACTAATCCCAGAAATAAAACAAAAACTTTCAGATAATTTAAATACAGAAGTCAATTTTAGAAGAGTTGAAAATGTAGGACCAAAAGTAAGCGCTGAACTTTTGCAATCCGGAATAATTGCAATATCGTTATCTTTAGCTGCAATGCTTTTTTATATATGGGTAAGATTCGAATGGCAGTTTAGCATTGGTTCAATCATCGCTTTATTTCATGACGTTATAATTACAATAGGAATATTTTCTTTACTTTCATTAGAAATTAACCTCTCAATAATTGCAGCTGTTTTAACAATAGTTGGTTATTCAATGAATGATACAGTAGTCATATATGATAGAATAAGAGAAAATCTTGGTAAATTTCATAAACTAAACATAAGCGAAATTGCAAATCTATCGATCAATGAAACACTTGCGCGGACAATTATTACATCTGTTACTACTTTACTCGCATTATTTTCAATATTTATTTTAGGCGGTGAAATATTAAGAGGATTTTCATTTGCTATGATCTTGGGAGTGCTTATAGGAACATATTCCTCAATATTTGTTGCCTCTCCTATATTAAAATCTTTAAAAGTTACTTATAAAACGCTTGAAAAAGAAGAGGAAAAAATAGTTCCTTAAATTAATAAAGATTTTGCGCTGCTACCATTGTCAATAACATTGGTAGAGAGAGAAGTGTATTTGTTCTAGAAAATAACATTGCTGTTTTAGCAGAAGCAGCTTTAACTTCAGGGGTACATTCAACAATACCTAAAGCTTTCTTCTGATTAGGCCAAATAACAAACCAAACATTGTAGGCCATAATTAATCCTAACCACATTCCTATACCAATCGCAGTATTTTTGCCCCCAGAGCCATCTAATCCTAAAATCATTGCACTGTGAACATATCCGTTAATCCAAGCCAAAATTAAACCTGATAGCACGGTAATTGCGGCCGCCCATCTAAAGTAGAATAGTGCAGAAGGTGCAATTACTTTTCCTATTGCAGGTTTCTGTTCATCTGGAATTTTAGACATGTTTGGAATTTGAACGAAATTGAAATACCATAGTAATCCAATCCACATTATTGCTACAACCACATGAATAAATCTAAATAACCAACTCCAGAAAAGTGTATCAAAAGCAAAACCATCTCCAGAAAAGTATAATCCTAAGAATAATAATATGGCTAATCCAAAAGAGATATGGACAGTTTTAGATAAAGATTGAAGTATATTGTTCATGATTCTATCCTATCATAAATTTAAATATTAGGCAGTTTTTTTCATTGAGTTATCACCCATAATTTCTTTGATAAATTTGCCTGTATAGCTTTCTTTAATTGTAGAAACCTTTTCAGGTGTGCCTTCAGCAATTATTTTGCCACCATTCACGCCTCCTTCAGGGCCCATATCAATAATATGATCAGCTGTTTTTATTACATCTAAATTATGTTCAATTACAACAACAGTGTTTCCTGTGTTTGCAAATGCTTGTAAAATTTCAAGCAATTTTTTAATGTCATGTGAGTGCAATCCTGTTGTTGGTTCGTCAAGTATATATAAAGTTCTCCCAGTGGGCCTTTTGGACAATTCTTTAGCTAGTTTTATTCTTTGCGCTTCGCCCCCTGACAGAGTGGTAGCTTGTTGTCCGATTTTCATATATCCAAGACCAACATGTTTAAGGGTAACCAATTTGGACTTTATTGATTGAATGTTTTCAAAAAATTCACAACCCTCATCCACAGTCATATCTAGCACATCAGCTATATTTTTGTTTTTAAATCTTATTTCTAATGTTTCCCTATTATATCTTGCACCTTTACATGTATCACAAGGAATAAATACATCTGGCAAAAAATGCATTTCATAAGTTATTACACCATCACCTTCACAAGTTTCACATCTTCCTCCTTTTACGTTGAATGAATATCTGCCAACTTTATATCCTCTAGCCTTAGACTCGGGTAATCCTGCAAACCACTCTCTAATGGGCCCAAATGCACCTGTATATGTAGCAGGATTTGACCTTGGAGTTCTTCCAATAGGAGATTGATCTATATCTATAATTTTATCAATCAATTCAGTTCCTTTAAACCCAGTAAATGCTTTTGGAACTTTACGACTTTTATTTTTATTTAATATTAAATTAAAAGCATTATATAAAGTATGAAGAATTAAAGTTGATTTTCCACTTCCAGAAACTCCGGTCACACAAGTAAAAGTTCCAACCGGTATTTTTAAGTTTACTTTTTTTAAATTATTTCCGCTAGCACCGCTAATTTCTATAAATCTTCCATTTTTTGCAGATCTTCTTTTCTTTGGAATCGCTATAAATTTTTTTCCAGACAAATAATCACCAGTTATACTTTTTTGATTGGAAATAATTTCTTTTACAGTACCGTGAGCTACAATTTGACCTCCATTCAAACCAGCTTCAGGGCCAATATCAACAATATGATCTGAATTTTCCATTGTTTCAATGTCATGTTCAACAACAATAACTGTATTTCCAAGATCTCTTAATTTTTTAAGAGCTTTAATTAATTTCTTATTATCTCTTTGGTGTAAACCAATTGACGGTTCATCTAAAACATATAATACACCTGTGAGACCAGAACCGATTTGAGATGCTAATCTAATTCTTTGTGCTTCACCACCTGATAGTGTCCCAGATTCTCTTGAGAGCGTAAGATAATTTAAACCTACGTTTAATAAAAAATTTAACCTTTCATTAATTTCTTTTAATATATGTTGAGCTATTTTATTTTCTCTTTCAGTTAAAATATTTTGTAGATTTTCAAACCATTTTTGAGCTTGATCAATAGATTTTTCAGTGACCTCACTAATATTTAATGAGTTTATTTTTACACATAAAGCTTCATCTTTTAATCTCATACCTTTACATTTCTCGCAATTTGTTTCACTTTGATATTGAGAAATTTCCTCTCTTTTCCACTCACTATCAGTCTCTAAATAACGTCTTTCTAAATTGTTAACGACACCTTCAAAAGTTTTTTTAGTTGTATAAGACTCGTAACCATCATCATATGAAAACTTTATCTCTTCTTCATCTGATCCATATAAAATAACGTCTTGAACTTTTTTTGAAATTTTTCTCCATGGATCAGTCATCGAAATCTTAAAATGTTTAGCTATTGATGCTAATGTTTGAGCATAATATAATGAAGTGGATTTTGCCCAAGGTTCTATAGCACCTTCTTGAAGGGTTTTTTTGGGATCAGGAACCACTAAATTTGGATCAACATTCAAATTATGGCCTATGCCCTCACATTCTTCACATGCTCCATAGGGAGAATTGAACGAAAAAAGCCTTGGTTCAATTTCCTCAATAGTGAATCCGCTCTCAGGACAAGAAAATTTTGAGGAAAAAGTTATTGTTTCTCGCTTTCTGAATTTTTTTGGCAATGTTTCATTTTCATATTCTACGACTAATAATCCATTCGAAAGATTAACTGCAGTTTCAACACTATCAGCTAATCTATTACCTAAGCTTGAGTTAAGAATTACTCTGTCAACAATAATAGATATTTCGTGCTTAAGTTTTTTATTAAGATCTGGGAATTCGTCAATATTGAGATATTTACCATCAACTTTAATTTTAGTAAAACCTCTTTTTTTGTAATTTAATATTTCTTTCTTATACTCTCCTTTTCTACCTCTTACTATTGGAGCAAGAAGATAAATTGTACTATCTTTAGGTAATTTTTTTATTTTATCTACCATTTCGCTTATGTGCTGTGATACGATAGGTTTTCCAGTAAATGGAGAATATGGAACTCCAACTCTAGCATACAACACACGCATATAATCATAAATTTCAGTTACTGTTGCTACTGTCGATCTTGGATTTTTTGATGTATTTTTTTGCTCGATAGATATAGCTGGGCTTAAGCCTTCGATCATATCCACTTTAGGCTTTTTCATCTTATCTAAGAATTGTCTTGCATAAGAAGATAAGCTTTCAACATATCTTCTTTGCCCTTCAGCATATATAGTATCGAATGCTAAGGATGATTTTCCTGATCCAGAAAGCCCAGTTATGACAACTAATTTCTCCTTAGGGATTTCGAGAGAAACATTTTTTAAGTTGTGTTCTTTTGCGCCTTTTACAACGATTTTTTTCAACATTTTTTTTCCTTAAAATAACATACATCTTATATTTATTAGCTTAATATGATATAAAATATCACTTTTATAAATAAATATTCAAAATTTATTCAAAATATTATGGCAGGTAGTTTAAATAAAGTACAATTAATAGGTCGTTTAGGCGCAGACCCAGAAGTTAAGCAAATGGTTAATGGTAAAAGTGTTGCTAGACTTAGCATTGCAACTAGTCAAAGCTGGAAAGATAAATCTAGCGGAGAGAAAAAAGAAAAAACTGAATGGCACAGAGTTGTAATTTTTAATGAGGGTTTAGTAAATGTTGTACAACAATATGTAAAAAAGGGAGCTAATGTCTACATTGAGGGACAGTTGAGTACTAGGAAATGGAAAGACGAGGCTACAGGTCAAGATAAGTATTCTACCGAAATAGTACTTCAGGGATATAATTCAAGTTTAACAATGTTAGATAGTCGAGGAAATAATAGCAATTCTAACCTGGTTTCCGAGAATAAAAGTGCTTTGCCAAATGATAATTTAAATCAAGATAGCTCTGATTTAGATGATGAAATTCCTTTCTAAACTTAATGGAAAAAAATACATTAGAGAATAATAAATCTTTTAAACCTATTTTTGTTCAAGATGAGATGAGCTCCTCTTACTTATCTTATGCGATGAGTGTAATAGTTAGCAGAGCTCTTCCCGATGTTCGCGATGGATTAAAACCTGTCCATAGAAGAATTATTTATGCAATGTATAAAGGTGGATACGACTGGTCTAAACCTTTCAGAAAATCAGCAAGAATCGTGGGAGATGTTATAGGTAAATATCATCCACATGGCGACCAATCAGTTTACGATGCTTTAGTAAGATTAGTTCAAGATTTTTCAATGAGCGTTCCTTTAATTTCAGGGCAAGGAAATTTTGGATCTATAGACGGAGATCCGCCTGCGGCTATGAGATATACCGAGACAAAACTTGGCAGAATTGCTCAATTTTTAACTGAAGATTTGGAGAAAAATACAGTTACTTACAGAAGCAATTATGATGAGACTGAAAAAGAACCTGAAGTTTTACCTTCACAATATCCCAACATTCTTGTTAATGGAGCTGGTGGAATTGCAGTTGGTATGGCAACAAGTATTCCTCCACATAATTTAGGTGAGATTATTGATGCTACTATCGCATTTATTAACAATAAAGAAATTACTATAGCACAATTGATGAAGCATGTGCCTGGACCAGATTTCCCAACAGGAGGAATTATAATTGGAAAAGATATTATTAAACAAGGTTATAATAAAGGAAGAGGATCTTTTAAAATAAGAGGAGAAATAGACTTAGAGGAAAAAAAAAGTGGAAGAGAAACATTAATAATAAAGTCTATTCCGTATCAGGTTAACAAATCTATTCTAATAGAAAAAATTGCGCAACTTGTGAGAGACAAGAAAATTGAAGGCATAAGAGATATTCGAGATGAGTCTAATAGAGAGGGAATACGTGTAGTAATAGAATTAAGAAAAGCAGTGGAGCCCGAGACAATTCGAAGACAATTATACAAGTTAACAAATATTGAAAGTTCATTTGGTTTTAATACTTTAGCAATTGTAAATAACAAACCTAAAATTTTAAATTTAAAAGAATTTATCTCTGAATTTTTAAAGTTTAGAGAAGATACAGTTTTAAAAAGAATTAAGTTTGATTTAAAAAAAGCAGAGGAAAGAGCACATATCTTAATTGGCTTAGCCACAGCTGTAGAAAATATTGACGACATCGTTAAAATTATAAAAAATTCTAAAGATACAGAAATAGCAAAAAAAAACCTATTATCAAAAAAATGGAAGGTAAGAAAAAGTATTAAACTGATTTCTCTTATTGAAAAGAAAAAAAATATTACGAATTATACTCTTTCCTTAAAACAGGTTGAAGCAATTTTAGAACTTAGGTTGCAAAAACTTACTGCATACGGAATAAATGAAATTGAAGATGAAATAAATAAACTTGCATTATTAATCGTTAAATATAATAAAATTATTAATTCGAAAAAAGAATTATACAAGTTAATAACTAGTGAATTAGAGTTAATAAAAGATAAATTTGCTTCACCTAGAAAGACAAAGATTATTGATGCAGTCCTTAATTATAATATCGAGGAAACTATTCAAAAAGAGTCAGTTGTTATAAGTATAACCAATCAAGGTTATATTAAAAGAAGCCCTTTAAGCTCTTTGAAAGCACAAAAAAGAGGAGGAAAAGGAAAAACTGGAATATCGACAAGAGCAGAAGATTTTGTAGTGCAAATTTTTACCGCTAATACTCACACACCAGTCTTATTTTTTTCTACACAAGGTTTGGTTTACAAGATTAAAGCTCATAAAATACCTGAGGGTACAGCAGCATCTAAAGGAAAATCAATATTCAATATTTTGCCTCTCAAAAGTCATCATTCTATAAGCTCAATTATGCCACTACCAGAGGATGAGTCAGAATGGAAAAATTTAATGGTTGTATTTGCTACAGCTAAAGGAAACATCAGAAAAAATACTTTGGAAGATTTCGTTAATATAAATAACAGTGGAAAAATTGCGATGAAATTGGATCAAGATGATAGAATCATAGGAGTCAAAATATGTAGAGATGATCAGGACATCTTACTAAGCACTCAATTTGGAAAATGTATAAGATTTAAATCAAAAAAATTAAGACTCTTTAAAGGAAGAGCTTCAAAAGGAATTAAAGGCATTCAATTAAAAGACACAGATAAAGTTATTTCTCTGTCGATCTTAGATAATAGCAAGATTGAAACTAAAATTATAAACAAAGATAAAAAGATTAAATCTGGAGTAGATAAATTTATTTTATCTGTTTCAGAAAATGGTTTTGGTAAACGTTCATCATATCTTGATTATAGAGTAACTAATAGAGGAGGTAAGGGTATAATTGGTATTATTAATTCACCTAGAAACGGCAATATTTCTTCCACTCTAGTAGTTAGTGAAAACGATGAAATTATTTTATCAACTGACAAAGGAAGCATCATGCGGTGTGCAGTTAAAGAAATAAGAGTCGCTGGTCGTAATACTCAAGGTGTAAGAATTAAGAAATTATCTGGAAGTGAAAAAGTGGTCTCTGTGATTAAAATTGAAGACAATATACAATAATATGAAAACTGCGATTTACCCTGGCACATTTGATCCAATAACATATGGACACATAGACGTTATAAAAAAGTCACTCAATGTATTTGATAAATTAATTGTTGCCACAACTGACAATATTAATAAAAACTATCACTTTTCTATAGATGAGAGAATAGATATTATTAATAATTCTTTATTTAAAGATTTAAGACTTAATAAAAAAAAAATAAAAGTAATATCTTTTGACAATCTTACTATTAGTCTTTGCAAAAAATATAAAGCTGGTACAATTATAAGAGGTTTAAGAGCCGTTTCAGATTTTGAATATGAGTTTCAATTAGCTGGTATGAATAAAAAATTAAACTCAAATATTGAAACAATGTTTCTTATGTCAGATGTAGAAAACCAAATTATCTCATCTAAATTTGTAAAAGAAATTGCTAGTTTAGGTGGAAATATTGATAGATTCGTAACAAAATCAACTGTAAAAATGCTTAAAATTAAATATTGATGAAAAAAATTTTCTATTTATTTATATTATTTTTTGGTTTACTAAATACAAATACGCTTGCTCAAAAAAATTTTATGATTTTAAAACTATCTTACGGCGATGTCGAAATTGAATTATACCCAGACAAAGCACCAAATCATGTTAAAAGATTTAAAGAATTATCTGATAGTGGAAAATATGATGGTGTAGTTTTTCATAGAGTTATTGATGGTTTTATGGCTCAAACTGGAGATGTAAAATTTGGGAACTCTAATAGCGCGGATTTTAATTTATCTCTAGCTGGAACAGGTGGTTCTGATTTGCCCAATTTAAAAGCAGAGTTTACAGATATAGCTCATACGAGAGGAATACTTTCAGCAGCTAGGTCAGCAGATCCAAACAGTGCTAACAGTCAATTTTTTATTTGTTTTGATTCTGCTCCACATTTAGATAGACAATATTCAGCATTTGGTAAAGTTGTAAAAGGAATGGAGTTCATAGATAAAATTAAAAAAGGGGACCCTAATAGTGGATCCGTTTCTAATCCTGATAAAATAATTTCTATAAGATCCAAGTAAAATTTAATGCTTACTAGAGAATTTTCTTTTGAGTTGATCGCTCAAGACGACAAAGCTAGACTTGGAAAAATTCATACACCCAAAGGTATTGTTGATACGCCTGCTTTTATGCCTGTTGGAACACAAGGTACTGTAAAAGGAATATTTTCAGAAGATATTTTAAAAACAAACACACAAATTATTCTAGGTAATACGTATCATTTGTTACTTAGACCTGGTGTCGAGGTTCTTAATGAATTCAACGGACTACACAGCTTTATGAATTGGAATAATCCAATTTTAACAGACTCAGGCGGATATCAAATCATGTCACTATCAAAATTAAATAAAATTGATTTAAAAATTGGAGCTATTTTTAAATCTCATTTAGATGGAAAAAAAATAATACTAAGTCCGGAAAAAAGTATACAAGTTCAAAAATCAATTAATTCTGATATAATTATGGTTTTAGATGAATGTCCAAAACTCACATCAGATAAAAAGATTTTATCAAGTGCAATCAATGTATCTACTAATTGGGCGAAAAGAAGCAAAATAGAATTTGGAAACGACAAGTCAAAAGCCTTGTTCGGGATAGTTCAAGGCGGCTTATATAAAGATTTGAGGATTGAGAGTATAGAAAAATTAATTGAAATAGATTTTAATGGTTATGCAATGGGAGGTTTGGCTGTTGGAGAAAAACAGTCAGATATGTTCCAAATTTTAAATGAGACGACAGATTACTTGCCTAAAAATAAACCTAGATATCTTATGGGTGTTGGCACACCTTCAGATATTCTTGGTGCAGTAAATGAAGGAATAGATATGTTCGATTGTGTAATGCCTACCAGATCGGGAAGAACAGGTTTGGCTTTTACATGGAATGGAAAAATAAATTTAAAAAATTCAAAGTATCAGAAAGATCAAACTCCTTTGGATACTAACTGTGACATAAGGGACCTAAATAAGTATTCTAAAGCCTACCTTAATCATTTAATCAAATCTAATGAAATGATGGCATCAATGCTTATTTCTTTACATAATATTTATTTTTACCAACAATTTATGGGCGAAATCCAAAAAAATATCAAAAATGGAACCTTTAAATCTTTCTATAAAAAATACATAAATTTATTTAATTAATTATTTGAAATTTTATTGATTAATATATAAAAGAACAATCTTTAAGGGCCCTTAGCTCAGTTGGTAGAGCACCTCCCTTTTAAGGAGGGTGTCGATGGTTCGAGTCCATCAGGGCTCACCAATAATTAAGTTTTTATTGGTGGATAATTAACAATAACTTCATCGATCCAATTATTTAAATTTTCAATTCTTTTCTTGCTGCTTGGATGTGTACTTAAAAAAACAGGAGGCTCTTTCCCTTGATTTTTTTTAGCCATTCTTTCCCATAACTTAGTTGATTCTCTAATATCGTACCCAGATAAAGATGAAAAAATTAACCCCAAATAGTCAGCTTCAGTTTCTTGTTTTCGTCCAAAAGGATTCATTATACCTAATTGAAAGATATCTAGACCAGTATTTTGACCAACAGTGTTTCTTGTTCTATTAATTGCACCACCTAAAAAAATATCTGCCACAGTTGTACCCAAATTTATAGTCATTGCGTGACTCATTCTTTCAAGAGAATGTCTTGCTACTGCATGTGCAATTTCATGTCCCATTACAATTGAGAGAGCGTGAGTATTTTTTGTAATTTTAAGCAGTCCAGTGTAAACAGCAATTTTACCGCCAGGCATACACCAGGCATTAACAACTTTGTCATTATCAACGAGTATGTAATCCCATCCAAAATTTTTTGTAGGATCTTCTTTTCCTTGATTTTCGAAAAAAGCACTAACCGCAAATTCTATTTTTTTACCGATTTCTCTTATTTCATTTAGCTGTGAACCACTTGTTATTAATTTTGTTTTACTTCTAAATGTTTCATAGGCTGCTGCAGCCTGATTATTTATTCGTGCTTCAGGAATAATGCTTAGTTGTTTTCTATCTGTAATTGGAACGGTTGAGCATGACGGTAGTATTAACGAACAACAACTACAGCCAAAATAGCCGAGAAATTTTCTTCTATTTATGTTATACATTTTAACTCATGATTTTAAATAATAAATTATTAATTGCAATTTTTATTTTAATTATAATTTTCATAATATACTCTAGCTACACTTAATAAAATGTCTAAAACGAATATAAAAAAATCTTTATTTGCAAAATTAAGAAACAATTTTATAGCTGGTATTGTTGTTCTTATTCCAATAGGTATAACTCTATACCTTACTCTTTTTTTGATAAGGATTTCGGGAAAAGTAATACCAAAGGAAATAAATCCGAATAATTATTTACCATTCAATATTCCAGGAGTAGAAATATTGATTGCGCTATTCATTATAACTCTTATTGGTTGGCTTTCACTTTCTTTTTTGGGGAAAAAATTTTTTGAATTATTTAATAATATTTTAAAAAAGATACCTATTCTTAGAACAATTTATTCTGCTATAGGACAAATGACCGAAAGCTTTACCAAATCGGATAACAAACAAAAAAGTGTAGTTTTATTAGAATATCCAAGGAAAGGTTTATGGGCTGTTGGTTTTGCTACTAAAGAAAATGATGGTTTAATCAAAAATGAAGTTAAAGAGGATATTATAAATGTTTTCGTACCTACCACTCCCAATCCTACGAGTGGTTTTTTATTAATGGTGCCCAAAAAAGACTTGATATTTTTGGATGTTTCTTTTGAGCAAGCATCTAAATTTATTGTTTCAGCCGGAACAACAAACATTGATTAAATTTCATTTACATTAATTATTTCTGCTTTATCAAAAAGTTTTAACAAAAATGAATATTTTACAAGATCAACTTTATCAATATTTTTAATATATTTTTCAGCTAACTCAAATAAATCTTCGTGAGCAACGAGATCTGCAAATCTAAAATTTTTTAATCCACTTTGTTGATATCCGATTAAATCACCAAAACCTCTTAACTTCAGATCTTCCTCAGCAATAAAAAAACCATCATCTGAATTTTTTAGAATTTTAATTCTTTTAATTGCATTTTTACTAAGTCCGTCTTTAAATAATAAAATACAATTTCCTTGTTTTTCTCCTCTTCCAACTCTTCCTCTTAATTGATGTAGCTGAGCAAGACCAAATTTATTTGCATTTTCAATAATTATTAAATTAGCATTAGGAAAATCTATACCCACTTCAATAACAGTTGTTGAGACAAGTATAGATAATTCTTTATTTAAAAATTTATTTAAAATTCGGTCTCTATCTTCTTTATTTAAGGCACCGTGTATAAGACCAACTTTATTTGGAAATTTTTTATTTATTAATTCAAATTTTTTTTTAGCTGAGGAATAGTCTAAAAAAGATGACTCCTCAATTAATGGGCAAACCCAAAAAACCTGATTATCGTTGTCTATTTGTTTTTTTATAAAAGGCCAAATTTCATTAATTTTATTTTCCGGTTTACTCAAAGTAATTATTTTTTTTCTTTTTGCAGGTTTTTCATTTATTTTTGAAATATCCATATCACCATACAAAGACATCATCATAGTTCTTGGTATTGGAGTTGCAGACATAAGTAATACATCACAATCATTCCCACCCTTATTTGCTAACTCACTTCTCTGTCTTACCCCAAATTTATGTTGTTCATCAATTACTGTTAATCCAAGCTTTTTAAATTCTATTTTTTTTTGGAAAAGAGCATGCGTTCCTATTAGACAATCTATTTCTCCATTTTTAATATCTTTTAAAATATCTTTTCTTTTTTTAGGCTCAGTTTTTCCAGTCAAAAATTCAACTTTTATTTTATTTTGGAAAATTTTTTTAAATAAATCAAAGTGTTGCCTAGATAAAATTTCAGTTGGAGACATTAGAGCACATTGATATCCACTTTCTATAACGTTTAAAATTGTCAATAATGATACTATTGTCTTACCAGAGCCTACATCCCCCTGAATAATTCTAAACATTCTAAAAGCACTTGCGAGATCATATTTAATTTCATTTAGTGCTTTAGTTTGACTTTCTGTTAATTTAAAAGGTAATTTTTTTATAGTTAGTTCAGATAATTTGCTGCTAAATTTTTTAGGAGATTTCGTTTTTTTAATTCTTTTTCTATTTTCAGATAATGCCAAGAAATTTGCGCATAATTCGTCAAATACCAATCTTCTAAAACTACTAGATTGCAAATCCTTAGCTTCATTTGATGTATGAAGTTTCTTAATTCCTTCGTTCCAGCCAATCAACTTATTTTTTTTGATAAAATTTATATCTATCCAATCATCTATATGTGGTAAATTATTGATTACTTGTTCACTTATAGATCTATATTTTTTTTCATTTATCCCCTTAGTTAAATTATATTTGGGAATATTTTTAATCACGTAATCTTCATTTTCTAAAGAAGTAACATAATCAGGGTTTGTTATTTGGTATTTTTTATTAAAGTAACCTATTTTTCCACTTATTATTATCCAACTATTTAATGGAAATAATTTCCTTAAGTATCCCTCACGACTATTAAAATAAACAATATCAATTTTACCAGTCTCATCCTCACAATTAATTTTATTCGGTAGATTTCTTATTCTTGGAAAATTCAATTTTATTACTTTCACCTTTATAGACTGAATTTTCCCAATCTCTAATGAATTTAATTTAGAAATTTTTGATCTATCAGTTTCTGAATAAGGCAAATTAAGAATAACATCTTTTATTTTTTCTATCCTTTTATTTTTAAGATACCTTGATAATTGAGGGCCTACCCCTTTCAGGTTATTAATGTTTTTGAATATAAAATCTTTTTTCATTTTTAATGATTAAATTATGTATATTATAATAATATGAACAGTAAATTAGAAATTTTTAAAAAAAAATTAATTTATCGTGCAGGGTACAGAGGAACAAAAGAAATGGATATTTTATTAAGTTCTTTTGTTAATAAACACATTGATAACTTTGATGAAAAACAGCTAATAGAATTAGATAAATTCTTAAGCTTTGATGATGAAACAATTTTGAATTTTTATCACCATGATATAAAAAAAAATGAAATTGATAAAAACGCTGTTTCTAAAATATTTAAAAATTTTAAACTTTAATGGCGGAGAGGGTGGGATTCGAACCCACGAACGAGTTGCCCCGTTGCTGGTTTTCAAGACCAGTGCTTTCAACCGCTCAGCCACCTCTCCTTGAAATCAATTTAGGTTCTTTAATACTATCAAAGAGCTTAAATAACAATAAATAAGTGGACTTTGAATAACTAGTTAATACTAATTAATTATGATAATTAGAAAAATGTTTAAATTTTTTTTAAGTATATCCATTTTACACTTAATGATGATAACGCAATCGTTAGCGGGTGATGACTTTAATAAGTGGGTATCAAATTTTAAAATTAGAGCTATAAATTCCGGAGTATCTGAAAAAGTTGTTAACGAAATTATGTCTGAAGCAAAGTTTTTACCTAAAGTGATTGAATATGATCGATATCAACCTGAATTTTACGAAGATACATTTACATACATTAAAAAAAGATCCTCAAAACGAAAAATTAGAGAAGGAGTAAAACTTTATGGCAAGCAAAAGAAAGTTATAGAAACAATTGAAAGAGATTTTGAGGTAGAAAAGGAATTATTGTTATCTTTAATGGGTATAGAAACAAATTTTGGAAAATATTTAGGCAAGATGGATATAATTTCGTCTCTTGCAACTTTAAGCTTTGATAAGCGGAGAAGTGAATTTTTTACTGAAGAACTGTTAATTTTATTAAAACTAGTAGACAGGAAAATCATTGATAAAGATATTTTATTTGGATCCTGGGCAGGCGCCTTTGGTAATTTCCAATTTATGCCCAGAACTATAAGAAATTATGCTATAGATTATAATAATAATAAAGTAATAGAGTTAAAAAATATTGAAGACTCATTTGCTTCTGCAGCTAATTATTTAAAAACAATAGGGTGGAAAAAAAATCAACCATGTTTTTTCAAGATAGAATTAAAAGATGATATTCCAAAAAAATATCTGAACTCATCGGCAAGGAAAATTAAAAATAAAAAAAAATTTAATTTTTTTAAAAAATATATAAAAGACTACGAAAATTTAAATATACAGCATAATCCAGTAGTAGCCATTATTATTCCTGATAAAGATATAATTCCAGGAGCCGAAACTTTATCTCCAGCTTATATTATTTTTGAAAACTACGAAAAAATTTTAAACTGGAATAGATCATTAAGATTTGCATTAGCTGTTTGCACTTTAAAAGAAAGTTTCAAAGATGAAATTTAGATTATTTTTATTTTTTTTTATAATTCTTTCTTGTTCCCCACAATTTTCCACGTTAAATAAAAAACAGCCTTATACGGCTAAAGGCTTTGCTTTTATATATAATGATAATGATTTTAAGGAAAAAATTATAAAGGGAAGTATGAATAATGATATTTTACAAATATCTCATCAGTATCTGAGGACAGGCACTTTATTGAAAATAATAAATCCAAAAAATAAAAAGAGCGTTGTTCTAAAGAATGTTAAAAGAATAAAATACCCTGATTTTTATAAAGTATTGATTACGGAACCTGTAGCTAAGAAACTTGACTTAGATTTAGATTTACCTCTATTAGAAATTATTGAGATAAAAAAAAACAAATCCTTTGTTGCCAAAAAAGCAAAAATTTACAATGAAGAAAAAAAAGTTCCATCTAAAGCCCCAGTTGCTTCAGTTCAAATTTCCAACATATCTAAAGATAAAAAAATAAAAAACAACAACAAAACTGATAAAATATTCATTAATATAGCAACTTTCTATTCATTCGATACGGCAAAATTTTTAAGACAGAGAATCGTTAAAGAAGTAACAGGGTTAAACAGTAAAAAATTGAAGTTAAAAAGAGTAAACAATAAAAAAACTCAAGTTATTTTAGGTCCATATACCTCTGTTATTTTATTAAAAAATGACTACATTAAACTACAAAACTTTGGATTCGAAGAATTAAATATTTTTATCAATGAATAAATTTTTATTATTAGCAATTATATTTACCACGCTTAGCACCCAAATTTTTGCCAATCCAAAATTACAAGCACGAACAGGTATACTTGTAGATTATCACTCTGATGAAATTTTATTTGAATTAGATCCAGACTCTCAAATTTATCCTGCCTCTATGACTAAAATTATGACAGCTATTGTTGCTTTTGATTTATTGAAGAATAATAAATTATCTTTAGATGATAAATTTACTATTTCTGAAAATGCTTGGAGATTATCCCAAGCTGGATATTCGTCAATGTTTATAATGATCAATGACCAAGTATCAGTTGAGAACCTTTTGAGAGGTATAATTGTTGCTTCAGGTAATGACGCTTGTGTAGCTCTAGCTGAAGGAATTGCAGGATCAGAGTCAAATTTTGCTGATATGATGAATGAAAAGGCAGGAGAAATTGGAATGACTTCGACTAATTTTACAAATTCTTCTGGTATTAATGACCCAGACAATATCTCAACTGTGAGAGATATTGCTTTAATGTCGAAATATTTAATTAATAATTATCCAATTTTTTATGAATTATTTGCAGAAAAAACTTTTACATGGGACAGAACCGGAGGAGAACCTATTAAACAAGGTAATAGAAATCCCTTATTATATAAAAATGTTGGAGTAGATGGTGTAAAAACTGGTTATTTAGCAGTTGAGAAATACTCACTTGCTAGTTCAATGAAAAAAAATGAAAGACGTTTAATAGCTGTTGTGTCTGGCTTTGAAACAAAAAAATCCAGAAGTCTAGAATCGTTGAAATTACTTAATTGGGGTTTTAGAAATTCAAATACATTTGAAATTTCAAAAAAAGACAAAACTATCTTTGAGCTAGATACTTGGCTTGGCACAAATAATAAGATTAAAGCTTCAACAAAAGATGATTATTATATAACCATAAACAAAAAAGATATTACTCATTTAACTGTATCTCTTGAATATTCAGGGCCAATTTCTGCACCAGTAGAAAAAGGCACCCAAATAGCAAACCTTGTTGTGTCCAAAAAAAACGAAAAAATAAAAACTTTGCCGCTTTATGCAGCTGAGGATTTAAAAAAAGTAAATTTTTTCAAAAGTTTAATAACATCTCTAAATTATTTGATTTGGGGAGATGTATAAAAAAAAACCATTCTTTATAGTTTTTGAAGGAGTAGAAGGTTGTGGAAAATCCTTCCAAAGTAAGAAACTTTATAAAAAATTAAAAAAGAAAAAAGTTGATACTATTTTAACCAGAGAACCAGGAGGAACTAAAAGTGCAGAATTAATAAGAAATTTAATACTAAAAGATTATTTTGAAAAAAATTCAAAAGAAAAATTCGATAAATATACTGACACATTATTGTATTTAGCAGCAAGAAACGAACATATTAAAAATAAAATCGAACCTGCTTTAACAAAAAAAAAAGTTGTTATATGTGATAGGTTTACTGATTCTACAACCGCATATCAGGTATTTGGAAAAAAAATTGATTTGAATTTTATAAAAAATATACATAAAAAAATATTACGTAGAATAAAGCCAAATATTGTTTTCATATTGAAAGTGTCTCAAAAATCAGCTCGAAACAGATTAAAAAAAAGGAAAAATAAAAATCGATATGATAACTTTTCCCAATCTTTTTATGCAAATGCACAAAAATCATTTATTAAGATTGCTAAAAATAAAAAAAATTATTATCTCCTAGACTCATCATTGAATAATAGTAATCTCGAAAAAAAGATTTTCGATATTACAAATAGATATTTAAAAATTTAATGAATTATCCAATTTTTTTTGACTCTATTAATTCATTTAGCCTTTTCGGTTTAAATGAAAATTTAAAATTTTTTTCCTCACTTTACAAAGAAAAAAAATTACCAAAAGTTTTGATGCTTACTGGAAATAAGGGAACGGGAAAATCAACTCTTATAAACCATTTCCTTTTTTCAATTTTTGACGAGAATAATTATGATAATGAAAATTTAACTTATAATAATAAATCAAATTTTTTAAACCAATTTAAAAACAATCTATTTCCAAATGTAATTTATTTTAAAGGTTCTGATTTTAAAAACACAAAAGTTGAGGATATTAGAGACTTAAAGACAAAAATTTTTCAATCAATAATTTCAAATCATGAAAGGTTTATAGTTTTTGATGATATTGAACTATTTAATATCAACAGTTTAAATGCATTGCTTAAGATAATAGAGGAACCTACAAAAAATAATCATTTTTTACTTATTAATAACAAGGCCAAACCGCTTCCAGAAACAATAAAATCTAGATCTATAGAATATAAAATAATTTTAAATGAGGAACAAAGAATATCTATTATTGATAATTTAGTTAAAATGTTCAAATTAGAATTAGTACTTGATCCTCTGTTTATAAAAATTTCGCCAGGTAATTTTGTAAAATTTAATTATATATGCAAGGAGTACAATATCTCTCCATCAGAGGATTTTGTAGAAAATCTCTCTAAATTGTTGAGTTTATATAAAAAAAATAAAGATATTTTATATATAAATTTAACTTTTTTTTTAGCTGATTATTATTTTAGTGATTTGAAACAAAAAAAGTTTTTAAAAAATGATCAAATTTATGAAATAAAAAATTTTATATTTTATAATTTAAATAGTTTTTTGATGTACAATATAAATCAAAGTGCTCTAATAAATGCAGTAAACAACAGATTAAAAAATGAATAAAAATTTTTATATAACTACACCAATTTATTATCCATCGGGTAAACCACATATGGGCCATGCATATTCAAGTATAGTTGCAGACATCTTTGCAAGGTTTAAAAGAATTGAGGGTTTTAATGTTTTATTTCTGACAGGAACAGATGAACATGGTCAAAAAATACAAAAAGAAGCTGAGAAAAATAAGAAAGAGCCAAAAATATTTTGTGATGAATTATCCGAAACCTTCAGATCACTTACTAAAACATTAAATTTAACAAATAATGATTTTATTAGAACAACTGAACCAAGACACTTTAAATCAGTAAACGAAATATGGAAAAGATTAGTAAATTCTGGTGATATTTATTTAGATAAATATAGTGGTTGGTATTCAGTGTCCGATGAAGCTTATTATGATGAAGATGAAATTGAGGAAAAAGACGGAATAAAAACTTCAAAAATTTCGGGGTCAGCAGTAGAATGGGTAGAGGAAGAGTCTTATTTTTTTAAATTATCTGCATGGCAAAAAAAATTATTAAATTATTTTGAAAAAAATAAAGAATTTATCCTTCCTCAATCAAGAAGAAATGAAGTAATAAGATTTGTAGAAAAAGGATTAAAAGATTTATCAATAAGTAGGACATCTTTTTCCTGGGGTATTCCTGTTCCAGAGAATAAAAAACATGTAATTTATGTTTGGCTGGATGCTTTGACTAATTATTTAAGCGCACTTAATTTCCCTGATACTAATGACAAAAAATATAAATCTTTTTGGCCGGCAGATGTTCATATTATTGGAAAAGATATTTTAAGATTTCATGCAGTATATTGGCCAGCTTTTTTACTAGCAGCAAAGTTACCATTACCTAAAAGAGTTTTTGGACATGGGTGGATTTTATCGGATGAAAAAAAAATGTCTAAATCCCTTGGAAATATTTTAGATCCAATTGAAATAATTCAAAATTATGGAATTGACCAATTGAGATATTATCTGATTAAAGAAGTATCACTAGGAAATGACGGGAGTATCTCTATGGAAAATCTAAAAAATTGTATTAATAATGATTTAGCTAATAATTACGGGAATTTATGTCAACGAGTTTTTTCATTTATAAAAAAAAATTGTAATAATAAAGTTCCTAAAACTAATAATTTTAAAGAAACTGATACTAAATTAATTAACAATATAAAAGAAAATATTCCAAAACTTATCGATTTAATAAATAAACAAAATCTGAATGAATATATCAAGACAGTTGTTAATTTTTCTTTTGAAGCTAACAAATATTTTAACGACTCAGAGCCATGGTTATTTAAACAAAAAAATCCTGAAAGAATGAATACAATTTTAAATACTATTGTTGAGCAAATTAAGAATATATCAATACTTCTAAATCCAATAATACCGATTGCTACTAGAAAAGTTTTAAATACAATTAATATATCTGATAAAGATATTTCAATAGAAAATATAAAAAAAAAAAATATTATAGATAACAATAAAGAGTTAAAAAATTTAGATATTCTTTTTAAAAAAATTGAAAATGATAATTGATTCACATTGCCATTTAACTTACGAACCTATGTCTAATTCACTAAATGAGACTATTGATAGAGCAAATCAAGATGGCGTAAAATATATTTTAACAATTTCAACTGAGGATAAGAGTTATAATAAGATTATAAATATTATTACAAAACACAAATGTGTTTTTGGAACTTATGGTATTCATCCTCATGAAGCAAAATCACACCAACATATAAAGGCTTCAGACATAATTAAAAAGGTAAATTTAAATAAAAAGGTCATCGGTATTGGTGAGACTGGTTTAGATTTTTATTACAACCATTCAGAAAAAAATGATCAAATAAATTGCTTTGAAGAACATATATATGCTGCTCAAGAAAAGAATTTACCAATAATCGTTCACACTAGGTCAGCTGAAAAAGAAACTTTTAAAATTTTAGAGAAACATTTAAAGAAAAAACATTTCAAAATATTAATTCATTGTTTTACTGGTTCTAGAGAATTTGCGTTTAAATTGATAGATTTAGGAGCTTATATTTCAGCTAGTGGGGTCGTGACTTTTAAAAAGTCTTTAGATTTAGCGAATACATTTAGAGATCTACCAAATAATAAAATTTTAGTTGAAACTGATGCTCCATATCTTTCGCCTGTTCCCCTAAGAGGTAAGCCAAATGAACCTAGTTATATAATACATACAGTTAAATTTTTGTCAGATCTTAAAAAAATTTCTTTTGAAGAGTTCTCTGAAACTACTTCAAATAATTTCTTCAATTTATTTGGTAAACTAAATTGAAAAATAAATTCACTATTCTTGGATGCGGTAGTTCGTTAGGCTCTCCATGGATTACTAGCTATACAGGAAAACTAAAAAAAAATTCAAAAAATCAAAGAACTAGATGTTGCGCCCATATTCAAAAAGGAAACTTATCGGTTCTTATTGATACATCGCCAGATATTAAACATCAATTTTTAAAAAACAAAATAAAAACGTTAGACTCTATTATTTACACTCATGAACACGCAGACCAAACTGCAGGCATTTTTGAGATGAGACCATTTTATTGGAAAAACAAATCTAAAATACCAATTTATGGGAGTTCCAGAACTATAAGAGCTTTAAAAAAAAGTTATAAATTTTGTTTTGTAAATAAACACGGATATAAGCCAATTATGAAGGCTAATATTATTAATAAAAATTTTTCAATAAGAAAAGGAGTAAATAAATTATCTATAAAATCATTTGAGGTTAATCACGGATTAATTAATGCAACTGGATATGTAATGGAGAAAATCGGTTATTTGAGTGATTGTAATAATGTACCAAAAAAAAATTTAATCTATCTTAAAAATCTAGATTACTTAATAGTTGATTGTCTAAAAATTGATAAACATCCATCTCATTTTAATTTTGAGTCTGCTATGGATTTAATAAATCTTATTAGGCCAAAAAAAGCTATACTTACTAATCTGCATACTGATTTAGATTATTTTGAGTTAAAAAATAAATTACCAAGAAATATAATTCCTGCTTATGATGGATTAAGCTTTTCTTTTTAAATTAACTTTTCTATTGCTTTTCTAAACTTTTCTGAGGATGGTTTTGTGATCGAAGAAAATGTATTAGCTACTTTTCCGTCTTTCCCTACTATAATTTTGTGAAAATTCCATTTAGGAATTGCACTATTTCCATAATTTTCTCTAGCCCATTTAAAAAAAGGGTGTGCATTTTTTCCTAATACATCAATTTTTTCAGTCATTGGAAAATTAATATTGAAATTTGTTTCACAAAAATCTTTGATTTCCTTATTAGAACCTGGCTCTTGTTTAAAATTATTTGTAGGAACACCAATTATTACAACATTTTTATCTTTATAATCTTCCCAAACTTTTTGAAGATCAGAGTATTGTGGTGTAAATCCACATCTAGATGCTACATTTACCACTACTAAAACTTTATTTTCATAATCAGCTAGGTTAATTTGCTTACCATCTATTCCATTAAATTTAAAATTATATGCAACTTCAGCGTATGTTTTTGAGCCCATGCTAAATAATCCAAACATAATTATTAAAAATAGATATTTTTTAATCATTTTAAAGCTTTTAATACAGCATTAAATGGCAATATTAAACATTTTATTCTGCTTAAATTGTCGCTTGAAAATAATTTTTTAAAAACTGACAAATTTCTAGGTATTTTGAAATCTGTTTTATTAAAATTTTTTAAAATTAAAAAATCTTTTTTAATATCTTTTAAATAAAGATTTTTAATCTTCTTTGATAAAAGACTTGCTGAGGCTTCGCAATAAATACATGCCTCCGTTTCATACCTCATAGAACTTACTTTTTTGTTTTTAACAATAAGTTCAAGAGTTATTTTATCTCCGCATAACGAATTTTTTAAAGAAGTTTTGTGAGAATAGCTATTTTTTAGGCCAAAATTATTACTACTTGAAGCTAATTTTATTATATCTTTACTGATCATTTTTTTGAAAATATTAGTAACAAGAAATACCCAAAGAGAGTTGACATTAAAGAACCTGTTAATACTCCAATTTTTACTCCGTCCATATATTCTAAATTATTTGCAAAAGCTAAGTTTCCTACAAATAAACTCATTGTAAAACCAATACCTGTTAATATTGACACTGCATATAAAGCTGGCCATGTTGAACCAGTAGGCTTATCTGCAAATTTAAGTTTTATAGAAATATAAGAAAGCACAAATACACCTATTTGTTTTCCGAAAAATAAGCCGAGTACTATTCCTAATGGAACTGGATTTAAAAGAGTTTTAAAAGTCAAACCTTCCAAAGATACACCTGCATTAGCAAAAGCAAAAACTGGCATAATTCCAAATGCTACATATGGTGAAAGACTATGTTCTAATTTAAGTAACATGGACTCTTTATTATTTTTTATATCATGGGGAATAGTTAAAGCTAATAATACTCCGGCAATAGTAGCATGAATTCCGGATTGATGGGTGAAATCCCATAAAAATACCCCTACGACTAAAAAAGGTATAAAACTTTTTATTTTAAATTTGTTTAGACCAACTAAAAGAATTACTGATACGAGTACCAAAATTAAATATTTTATTTCAATATTCCCTGAGTAAAAGAAAGCAATAATAACTATAGCTCCCAAATCATCGATGATTGCTAAAGCTGTTAAAAAAACTTTTAAAGATATAGGAACTCTTTTTCCTAATAGTGATAACACACCTAATGAAAAGGCAATGTCTGTAGCTGATGGTATAGCCCATCCATTTAATGTGGTGCTATCTGAATAATTTATCATAATATAAAATAAAGCTGGAACTGCCATTCCGCCTACAGCACCTATAATTGGAAGCATAGCTTGTTTTGGATTTGATAACTCACCTTGAAGAAATTCTCTTTTTATCTCTAATGAAACAAAAAAGAAAAAAATTGCCATTAACACATCATTAATCCAATGAAGCACACTTAATTTTAAACCAAACTCTTTTGTTCCAAGAATAATGTACTTTTCTAGAGAAGAAAAATAAATATCGCTTAGTTGTCCGTTGCTTATAATAAGTGCAAGGATGGCAGCAAAAAGCAGAACTAATCCTGAAGCAGCTTCAAGCTTAAAAAAATATTTAAAAGGTTTTGTAATTTGTTGGATCATGGGTATTATTTACTTGTATAGAGACTATCTTTCAATTGCCAAAAACGTATAATTAACCTATAAAACAGACGATCGGGGCGTAGCGCAGCCTGGTAGCGCATCTGGTTTGGGACCAGAGGGTCGCAGGTTCAAATCCTGCCGCCCCGACCATTAAAAACATGAAAAAAGCAAAAATATATATACCTTCAAAGACTGCTATGCAGTCGGGTAGGGGAAAGCAAAAAAAATGGCTTTTATCCTTTGAGACAAAAGATCCATCAATTAATCCTTTAATGGGTTGGGAAACATCTACTGATACTTTAGAGGAAGTGACATTAAAGTTTTCAACCAAAGAACAAGCAATTGAATATGCTAAAAAAAATAATATTTCTTACAAAATTATTGAACCAAAAAAAAAAGAATTTGTTATTAAATCTTATGCTGACAATTTTCTTAAAAATTAATTATGTGGCGTAGTTTTTTCACAGAAAAGAAATGGTTAATGTGGTCATGGGGAGGATTTGCATTCATAATTTTATCCTTACTTGCTCAAACATATATCGATGTTAAAATTAACGAATGGTACAAGGGCTTTTATGATCTACTACAAAAAGCGCCAGAAAGAGAATTGTCAGAATTTTATGATGGAATAGCCTTATTTATGAAACTCGCTATTCCGTACGTAATTATCTACACTGTAACTAATTATTTTACTAGATTGTGGGCTTTTAGATGGAGAGAAGCAATGACTTTTTCTTATATGCCCTATTGGAGAGCAGTTGATGCAAAAGTAGAAGGAGCCTCACAAAGAATTCAAGAAGATGCAATGAATTTTGCAAAAATTGTAGAGAGTTTAGGATTACAAATTGTTAGAGCAATTATGTTACTTATTGCCTTTCTTCCTATTCTTTGGGGTTTATCATCTAATGTAGTTATTCCGTTTTTTAAAGATATTACCGGATCATTAGTTTGGGTATCTTTGGTAGCAAGTTTGGGTGGTTTAGTTATTAGTTGGATAGTAGGAATAAAACTTCCTGGTCTTGAATATAATAATCAAAAAGTTGAAGCAGCTTTTAGAAAAGAACTAGTTTATGGAGAAGATGATAGAAAAAATTACGTTCAAGCGCCAACTATACTTCAATTGTTTACAGGTATAAAATTCAATTATCATAAGCTTTTCTTGCATTATGGATATTTTGATCTTTGGATAATTATGTACAACCAAACTATGATTATTGTGCCTTATCTATTAATGGGTCCAGGCTTATTTACTGGAGCCATGACTTTAGGTGTATTAATTCAAACATCAAGCGCTTTCAGAGAAGTACAAAGTAGTTTTTCATTATTTTTGCAAAATTGGACTAGAATTACTGAATTAAGATCAATTCACAAACGTCTAATGGAATTTGAAGAAGCTATTAATTTCAAAAATAAGTTGAGAAAACCAAGGAAATCTGATGTAAGAGCTTAATGGAGCTCTATCTAAAACTCATTGATGTTATTGCCCCTGTTTTTTTTGTTATTGGGGTAGGTTACTATCTTGGAAGAAAAAATCCTGAAATTAGCACTGATTTTATAACTACATTCGCAGGTAATGTAGGTACACCTGCAATGATTTTCTACACAATAACAACTACTGGAGTAACTTTAAGTGTTTTTACTGAGTATTTCATTTATGCATTAGTTATAATCGGAGGATTTTCTCTTGTAGGCATTATATTTCTTTTATTACTTAAAAAAGATTTTATTAGTGAATTGCCCCCGTTAATTTTACCTAATACTGGAAATATGGGTATTCCTATTTGTTTATTTGCTTATGGAACAGCTGGGTTAGGGGTCGCATCTGCTATTGCATCAGTAATTATTCTTCTTCACTTTACACTTGGAGTTTTATTAGCCAAAAAAAGCTTTTCATTTGAAATACTAATTAAGAATATGCCAATTTACGGAATAATTGTTTCAGTCATATTTTTATATTTTGAATGGGACGTCCCTGGATATTTAGAAAACACTACATTTTTACTTACATACGCTACTATATTTTTAGTTTTAATGTCCTTAGGTATTGCTTTATCAAGATTAAAAGTAGTGTCTTGGACTCATGCATCAATTCTAGGAGCGGTAAGAGTTATCATTGGACCTTTAATAGGATTTGGATTAATTAAATTTCTTAATTTAAACGGTTTTGCTGCCGGTGTTCTTTTAATTCAATCATGTATGCCAAGTGCTGTTTTAACTTATTTGGTTGGTTCAATGTATTCTGAGAGGAAGGTGGTTGATAGTGTAGCTAGCGTTATAGTAACCTCTACCGTTATGTCATTTGTTACTATCCCAATTGTAGTTTATTTAAGTCTTAAATATTTTCAATAAATACAGTACTTTACAACATATAATTAAAGTAATACGTAAATTAATAGGTAAGTATTATTTATATATATTTTAAAAAATGTCAATAAACATTGAAAAATAATACTTATTTAAGCTTAAAAAAGTAATTAATAAGTTCAAAGAGGTGTTTAAAATTGAGTATTTACAGGATAAATTCATAAATATTAACTATTGAAAGCATAAAAACCAATAAAATGGGTTGTTTTAGACTACTCTAAAAGTAGCAATAATCAATAATTCTACAAGCTTTGCGTGTATTGAATATAGCGTTTAAATGGCCATAGAGGGCGTTTTTTTTGCAATTATTGATTTTAGAGTACAACTGACTAGTGTGTGGATAAAAAACACAATCAAATAGGGGCTAATAGACCCGATCGCCCGTCAAATAACAATTCTAGAGCCTTATACCCTCTTTTTTTAGCAAAGATCTCTTAGTTTTTACTCCTCCTTTGCCTGAATAGCCTCCAAGCGACCCGTCAGATCTTATAACTCTATGGCAAGGAATTTTGGGTGCATAGGGGTTTTTCCCTATAGCATTGGCCACAGCACGTACAGCAAGCGGTTTTCCTATAGCTTTTGCCACCTGAGAGTAAGTTTTTACCCTTCCATGAGGTATTTTCCTCAAATATGCCCATACTTTCAGCTGAAATTTAGTGCCTATTAGCTTCATTAGTCAAAAATTAAGTAAATTGTTAAAGATATGCCTAATATAAGAGCCATTATTAAGCTTAAAGCTATCATTTTTTTGCCTTTAGAGCTTGAGTTAGTCCAGAAGTACGAAATTCCATAAACAGCAGCTATAAATACTAATATAGGAAGAATAAATTTGATCATTATTTTCAAAATTATACGTATTGACATCTAAAATCACTTAATATATTACTAATGATAATTAATTGTTATCAATAGTAATTTTATGAATGAGTTATTAACAGATGTAAAAAAGCTTCATGAGGAAACATTAGAAAACCTCAAAAGTTCTAAAGCCAATAACACGCTGAGAGCTTATAAATCTGATTTTAAAGATTTTGGGGCTTTCTGCGCAAAACATGGATTTAATTCAATGCCAACTGAACCTAAAGTTGTATCGTTATATCTAACACACCTTTCTGCAAACTCGAAAATTAGCACTTTAAGGCGTAGGTTAGTTTCTATTGGCGTTGTTCACAAGCTAAAAGGTCATTATTTAGACACTAAGCACCCGATTATTATTGAAAATCTAATGGGTATAAAAAGAAAAAAAGGAAGCATTCAAACAGGAAAAAAACCTATATTAATCAATCATTTAAAACAAATAATTAATGTTATTGATGAGCAAAAAATAGAAAAAATTAAGAAATTAAGAAACAGAACTTTGATACTTATAGGTTTTGGAGGGGGATTTAGACGAACAGAATTAATTTCCATTGATTATGAAGACCTAGATTTTGTTGATGAAGGTGTAAAAATAATACTTAGGAGATCTAAAACAGATCAATTTGGAGAAGGTTTGATCAAAGGACTACCCTATTTCGCTAATGAAAAATACTGTCCAGTAACAAGTTTAAAAAACTGGATAAATTTTTCTAAAATAAAAACTGGTCCACTATTTAGAAGATTTGCAAAAGGCTCAATACTTACCGCACATAGGTTAACAGATCAATCGGTAGTATTAATTATAAAAGATTGTTTAAAATTAGCAGGTATAGAAAACAAAAGTTTTTCAGGTCATAGTTTAAGATCAGGTTTTGCGACAGTTGCTGCAGATTCTGGTGCTGATGAAAGAAGCATTATGGCTATGACAGGACATAAGACAACTCAAATGGTAAGGCGTTATATTAAAGAGGCAAACATATTTAAAAATAATGCATTAGGTAAAATTAAATTATGAAAATATTAAAAGAATTATACTATAATAAATATTCAAAAAGATCTTTTTCAATAAGTAGTGTTGATTTAATTATAGAGAGAATTTTTTCTAATTTTAATCATGGAATTTATTTAGATATTGGATGCAATCATCCAATAAAATATAACAATACTTACCTATTATTTAAAAAAGGATGGAGAGGAATAAATGTAGATTTAGATAGCGAGTCAATAAAACAATTTAACTTAATGAGAAAAAACGATCATAATGTAAATACATTAGTAACATCAAAAGATAATGAAGAAAAAGATTTATATTTTTATCACGAAAGATCTGCAATAAATACTATAAGCAAAGATTTGGCTGAAAAAAGAGAAAACAAACCAAAAAAAATAATAAAATTAAAAGGAGTATCTATTAATACCATAATTAATGACTCTCCTTTTCAAAATAAAAAAATAAATCTTTTATCAATAGACATTGAAAATTATGAATTCGAGGCATTAAAAGAATTTAATTTTGCTAAATATAATGTAGATGTAATTGTTTCAGAAGTAACCGACATAGATAGCTCTAAATTCGAATTATATAATAATTCTCTAGAAAAAATTACAAACTCAAAAATTTATGAATTACTTACTAGAAATAATTATAAACTTATTAATTGGGTTAATTCTGATCTTGTTTTTGTAAATAAAAAAAGTAAATTTTAATTACTATTTTGAAAATAAAATCTGATAATCAGTTTCGAATAAAATTTTATAGTCGCTCTTTAAAAGAAAACTTATTGATAAATTCGTCTTGGACCCTTTATCATCTAATAAAATAAGAGAATCATTATGTAATTTATTTAAAGAAATCTTAACTTCTTTTAATTGATGCTCAGATGCCGCTATTGGATCGTGCCCATCCAATGAATCGAGGTATAAGAGGTCAATTTTACTGCTAAATTCTTTAAGAAAAATAAGGCTATCGTTGACATAAAATTTGATAAAATTAGCATAATTTTTGGTGAAACTACGCGCATTATTAATATTTTCCTCAGAAATATCACACGTATGCAAAGTGCCATTTACATATTTCGCGTACCCCCCAAACATTGGAGTACTCATTCCATCTTTCCAATTATATCGTTTAATAAAAAAAAATTTTGTTTTTCCCCTAGCAGTCCCCGTTTCAACAATAGTTTTATGATTTCTTTCAAGGCATATATTTAAAGTCTTCTCAAAAGATTTAAAACGTATATTTTTAGGATTATTATATTTACTTAGAAATTTCATAATTTTTTTAAGATTTTTTCACTCAAGTTATCAAATTTATCTCTTATCAAATAATCATAATTTCTGAAATGTTTTGTCCATTTAAAATAATCATATGACGTATCAATTATATCAATTTGATTTACCTTGTTTGCTGCTGCTACATGTGAAATTGCTCCATGACATGATATTAATAAACTACTCTTTAAAGTTATTTTTTCTAATTCTAAAAAATCTAAATTTTCTAATAATCTGACTTTTCTATTTTTCAAATCAGGTAAAATTTCTAATAGTATTTTAGGTGTCCTTTGACCTGTGGTAATGATAAGTTTTTTTTTAGTATAAGATATTATATTGTCAATAAAATTTATGAGTTGAATCTTATTTGGTTCAATGTTTACAAATTTTTTTATGTAATCTTCAAAGATCCATTTTTCGTCTAAATGTAGTTGTATGAACTCTTCATAATTAGTTCTCTCTTTTTCTTTATGGCTAAATAAATCTAATGAATTTTCATCAAATGAAAAATCTAATTTTTCTAACACTTTCATAATAATTTCTATATGCGTTTTTTGTTGTTCAATATGTATTTTATTATCTGATTTTAGAAATAAGGTTAATATTTTTGATCTGTTTTTATTGTCATGTACTATAATGGTCTTAAATCTTATATTACTTAATTTTAATAGTAGGTTAAATTTATCTAAAAAATTATTTTCTAGCTTTATTACTTCGTCTACGTATGGAAAATTTTTTATGTATTCATAATTTTTTTTTGAAGCAATAATTGTAATATGTGATTTTTCATCGTTTGATTTAATTGATTTAATAAGAATAGCAGAAACAAGAAAGTCCCCTATTCTATCTGTTCTAAAAATTAAATATTTATTCACATTTAAGGTTATTTAAAAAATTTAATATCTTCCAAAACCATCTCTTTAACTAATTGCTTAAATTTAACTGTAGGTTTCCATTTAAGCAGTTTGTTGGCCTTTCTATAATTAGCCCTTAATGTTTCAACTTCCGAAGGTCTTAACAATTTTTTATTAAATTTAATATATTTTTTGTAATTTAATCCAGCAGTGGAGAATGCTAATTTAGCGAAATCTTTTACAGAATGCATTTTACCTGTTCCAATTACAAAATCTAAAGGTTTTTTTTGTTGCAACATAAGCCACATTGCTTTTACATAATCTCTTGCATGTCCCCAATCTCTTTTTGCATTTATATTTCCCAAATAAAGATAACTTTGCTTTCCATGTTTTATTTTAGCTACTGAACTTGAAATTTTTCTCGTAACAAACTCAAATCCTCTTCTTGGAGACTCGTGATTAAATAAAATACCTGTGCAAGCAAAAATATTATAGGCTTCTCTATAGTTTCTTGTTAATTCAAAACCAGCAACTTTTGAAATACCATATGCTGATCTGGGATAAAATCTAGTGTTTTCATCTTGTTTACTTTTTTGGACTTTACCAAACATTTCAGATGAACCTGCAAAATAAAATTTTGTTTTAGGTGAAAAATCTTTTATTGCAGATAAAATATAATGAGTTCCATTAATATTAGTATTCAAAGTAGAAAATTCATCTTCAAAAGAATACGCAACAAAACTCTGGGCACCCAAATGATAAATCTCGTCAGGTCTTATTTTTTGTATTATTTTTACTATGCTCGCATAACTTTCCAATGATGCGCTTTTAATTTCAATTTTATTTAGAAGATGCTTAATTCTCCACAATCTATGAGTTTCATCTTCTAAAGCTACTCTTCTAACAATTCCGTAAACTTTATAGTTTTTTTTTAGCAATAATTCACTTAAGTAGGATCCATCTTGACCGGTAATTCCAGTGATTAATGCTTTTTTTATTTTTCCCATAAAAATTTTTTTTTACTATATCGTCCAAGTGTTTTGTTTATGATAAAATCTGCTACTAGAGTTGAATTGAAATATTTTATATATTTTGATTTACCTCTTCTAGCAATTGATTTTCTTAATTTTTCATCTCTTGAAATTTTTAAAATTTTTTCAGAGAGATCATTTATATTTTTGTAAAAAACCATTTCTGAGTCATCAAAAAAATCTTTATATTGAGTTTTTTCATCAATTAAACAGACTAATCCATTACCAACAATTTGTGTAATTCTATCACTACTATAATATTTTATTGCTTGTCCTCTACTTAAATTTAAACCCATTTTAGCATTTGAAATAGTTTTAAAATAATGATCAGCCCAGATAGGTTGAATTTTATCTACACCATAAATGTCAAATTTTACGTCCGGAGTTTTTTCCGATAATCTTTTTAAAAAAGTTATCCTGTCATCAATTTTACCATATTTTAAAACACCTCGGTGAACCCCATGACTTAATGCAAAAAAAACGTCAACATTACATGGTTTATTAAAATTATTTAGAGTTTCAAAAGAGTCATCACTTGGATTTGGTATAAAAAAATTATTACTATTTTTGGGTAAAAAGTCTAAAGCAGAGGGACTTGTCGTGACAAAAGAAGAGTCAATTAGGTCAATTTTATCAAGTATTCGTGACTTATTCCTTTGGTAATCTGGACCTTTTTTGTTTAAAGGGTCTAAAAACCATTGTCCGAATTTAACATTTGGGTAGTCATTTCTTAATTCTGCAATTTGATCTGGAGATATCAAATCGGCATGACCCAACATAATAATATCGGGCTTATAATTATAACAAGTTTTTCTTAACTTTTCGTTTAATATTTTTGCACCCTTGAAATCTTTAAAATTTTTATAATATTTTTGAATATCTCTATCACTAAAACCAAGAACACTATGACCTAATCTAATAAAACCATTATTTATTCGTCTTCCTGTATTAAAAAAGAGTCTTCCATCAAGTCTTTCATTAAAATTTGTAATGTGAAGTATTCTTAAATTTTTTAATGGTTTAATTGTATTAATTCTTTTTAAATAACTTAATTTTTCTGATCTATAATTATCCATTAAAGTAGTGACAAATTTATGTGTTAAGTAAAAATTTTTGATTGAAAGTTTTTGCAGTCTTCTTCTAATTGGTTTATTTTTAATCAAGTAATCTAAAGTCGAAGTAAGAGATTTAACGCTTAGTTTTTTTAAAATCTTAGCGTCCGTCACAGTTTCTGGTAAGCCGCCTTTATTGGTAATAATCACTGCACATCCATTGGCTGACGCTTCAAGACTTGTACGTCCGAAAGGTTCTTCCCACCTAGAGCAAGCTACAGCAATATTGCTTTTTTTAAAAATTTCTAAAACTTCATTATGTTTTTTAAAACCTAATAAATCTGCGCGATTATGCTCTAACAGAATTTTCTCTCTTTTTTCATCACCAATAATTTTTGCTCTCCAATCTGGGTATTTATTCAAAATTTTTTTTATAGATGAGGCAAAAACGTCAAAACCTTTTGCTTTATTTAATTTACCAACAAAAGTAATCCATTTCTTTTTACGATTTATCGTTTTTAAAGATCCCTTTTGAGCAGATTGATGAAAAACAAGCAACTTATCACTGTTAATAAATTTATTTTCTAGCCCTTCCAAAAATCTTTTTTTGGACCAAGAACTATTGAATATTATCTTGTAACAAGTTTTCAAAATATCTTTACGTTCTTGGATAGTTTGAGACCCATCCATTGATAAAGGATCATTATGGAAATAAAGAGTAAGTATTTTTTTACTCATTTGTTTTGATAAAATATGAATATAGCTAGGTCTATTATGGACCTCTATAATCGTAGAATTATTTTTTCTCTCAAGATCTATAAATTTTTTAACATAGTTTTTTGTTTGGCTACTGAATAATTTTTTTTTAAGATCTATATTTTTATATTTAAGCCTAAATTTCTTTACAAAGTCTGTATTACCAAAAACAGTGATATTTTTTTTGAATTTACTTATCCTAGTAGTTTCAAATACAAATAGAGAAACCGCACCAGGATAATCAGGGGAAAAATTTTCCTTATACGGAAGAAGTATTGAAATTTTCATTTTTAATCTTATTTCTTAATGTCCTATTATTCTTTATATAATATTCTCTAAAAATTGCTTCTTTTTTTGATTTAAATTTTTCTTTATAAATTAATACCCATTTCCTCCCCCTTGTAAATTTTGCTCCTTTTCCCGAATTATGTAGCTCGATTCTTTTTCTAATATTGCTAGTGTAACCCACGTAGGTTATTGGCTTTATGCTCTTAGATTTGAGCATATAAACATAAAACATCTAAATCTAATATCCTTGTGATGAAGTTTTTCTTCTGCCTTTTAATTTTTCAAGATCAGATTTTGCTCCTGACCCAATATAACGGCTGTCAGATCCTACAGTTACTAAATTAAAACCTTTATCAATCATTTTCAAAGCATAATCAGCACTTCCATTATGTAGACCAGCTAATAAATTTCTTTTTTTTGCCTCATCTAAAATTTTCATAATTGTCTTGTAAGCTTTTGTATTTTCTGCTTTATCAAAACCTGGTTCCTCTCCCAATGCTAAACTTAAATCTGCAGGTCCAATATAAATTCCATCTAAATTTGGCGTTTCTAAAATTTCACTTAATTTTTCTAAAGCTTCCTTTGTTTCTATCATTGCTAATTTCAAAATTTCTGTATCAGCAAATTTTGCATAGTCGCTTCCACCATAAATATTAGCCCTTATAGGCCCATAACTTCTGTATCCTTTTGGAGGATATTGACATGCTCGAACAAAATTTTCTGCCTCTTTTCTGTTACTTACCATTGGACAGATTATTCCATAACAACCTGCATCTAAAATTTTCATAATTTGACCTGGCTCATTCCAGTTTACTCTAGCCATTGGTGTTGTATTTGTTGTTGAAATTGCTTGCAACATTGTAACCGCGTTTGAATAATCAACTAATCCATGCTGCATATCAATAGTGACTGAGTCCCAACCTTGATTAGCCATAACTTCAGCAGAAAAAGAGCTGGGTAATGATAACCAACTATTAATGATAGGTTTGCCTGATTTAAAAAGTTCTTTTAATTTATTTTTTCTCATTCGTAGGAAATTCCGAAATGAGTATATTTAATATTTAAGTAATCTTTAATTGCCATTGAACCGCCTTCTCTACCGTATCCAGTTTGTTTAATTCCCCCGAAAGGAGCTTCTGCTACAGCTACAGCTGGAGTGTTTACAGCTACGCAACCTGTTTCTAACATTTCAGACGCTTCATTAGCTTTTTTGAGATCCGTTGTGTAAACATAACTACATAGACCTAAATCATTATCATTAGCTCTTTTCATAACTTCATCAAAATTTTTAAACGTTAATATAGGAACTATAGGACCGAAAGGCTCTTCTTTCATGACAGTAAAATTATCTTTTACATTATCAAATATTGTTGGTTCATAATAATAACCTTTATTAAAGTTTGCTGCTCTCTTGCCCCCTAATAATACTTTACCACCTTCTCTTTTAGTCGTTTCAACTAATTTTTCAACTCCTTCTAATCTTTGTTTAGTGCACAAAGGACCAAGTAAAGTATCTTTATCCATACCGTTTCCGATTTTTAATTTTTTTGTTTTTTCTACCATTAAATTAGCAAATTCATCTTTTTTCTTTTCGTGAATATAAAATCTGTTAGGTGAAATACAAACTTGTCCATTATTTCTAAATTTTGCTGTAATTGCCATATCAGTAACTTTATTTAAATCAACATCATCAAAAACTATAAATGGAGAATGGCCGCTTAATTCCATTGTAACTCTTTGTACTTTGTCAGCTGCTTGTTTTAAAATTAATTTTCCAACCCTTGTAGATCCTGTAATAGAAATCTTTTTTATAATGTCAGATTTTATTAGTTCTTCTGATATACCTGCTGGATCACCTGATAGCAAATTAACAACTCCTGGAGGGACACCTGCTTCTTTACAAATATCTACAATTTCCATTACACTTCCAGGTGTTATTATGTCTGGTTTAACAATTACAGAACAACCCGCGGCTAATGCTGTAGAAATTTTTCTGGATGCAAGAATTACTGGAAAGTTCCATGGAACTAAAGCTGCAACTACCCCAACAGGTTGATAAATAATATGGATACGAGTATTGGGGAAACGACTTTGGTTTATTTCTCCAAATATTCTTTTTGTTTCTTCAGAATTCCATTCAAATATATCTGCCGCTCCTCCGACTTCCCCCGGCCCCTCAGTCAACGGTTTTCCAACTTCTAGTGTTAACCATTTTGATAAAACATCAACTCTTTGTCTTATTAATTCTGAAATTTTTCTTATGATTTTTGCTCTTTCCCATGGAGGGGTATTTTTCCAAATTTGCAAACCTTTTTCTGCTGACTTCAGAGCCCTTTGAACGTCAGTACTGTTAGCCTTTGATGCTTTTCCTATAATCTCTTCAGTCGCAGGATTAATGACATCATATGTTTCTCCACTTGTAGACTTTTGCCACTTTCCATCAATGAACTGTCCGTATTTATCGTACATAAATTAGTGTTGAATAAAGAATATTAATTAAATAGTTTATATTGAATTTATGAAAAATATTCAACTTACTTGTGCTCATGCTTTAGTTAAATTTTTAATTGCTCAAAAAACTCTAATAGATGGAAAGAAAGTCCCTTTATTTCCGGGTGTGTTCGGAATTTTTGGTCATGGTAATGTTGCTTGTTTAGGTCAGGCTCTTCAGGAAAACCAAAAAGAGTTACCTACATGGAGAGGGCATCACGAACAAAATATGGCTCTCACAGGTATTGCATATTCCAGAGCCAAAAGAAGAAAACAAATTTTTGTTGCAACTTCCTCTGTTGGACCAGGGTCAACAAACATGATTACCGCTGCAGCTGTTGCAATGAGTAATAGACTTCCAATACTTTTTTTACCTGGTGATACATTTGCTAATAGAATGCCTGATCCAGTTTTACAACAAGTTGAACACTTTAATAATCCTGGAGTAACACAAAATGATGGATTCAAGCCTGTGGTAAGATATTTTGATCGTATATCGAGACCAGAACAAATTATTTCTAGCTTACAACAAGCTATACAAGTTATGTTAGATCCTGCTGATTGTGGACCTGCATGCATTTCCTTAAGTCAAGATGTTCAAGGTGAAGTTTACGACTATCCAGAAGAATTTTTTAAAGAAAGAATTCATATTATAAGAAGACCTAAACCAGATGATTTTCAAATAAAAGAAGCGGCTGAACTTATAAAAAAATCAAAAAAACCTATTATTATTGCTGGCGGAGGTATTTTTTACTCGGATGCAACCGAAGAACTTAGTGCATTTGCAAAAAAACATAACATTCCTGTAACACAAACTGTTATGGGTTATTCATCAATCAAAAAAGATCACTCTCATTATTTAGGAACTATTGGAGGATTGGGTGGAAAAGCAGCAAATAATTTAAGCAAAGAAACAGATACAGCAATAGCAATCGGAACAAAACTCGCAGATTTTACAACAGGATCTTGGGCTAACTTTGAAAATCCTAATTTTAAATTAGTTTCTATTAATGCTGCACGTTTTGATGCAAATAAACACATGGCACAGGCTGTAGTTGGGGATGCTAAAGTTTCTTTAATGGAATTATCTCAAGCTTTGGGAAGTTGGAAAGCGGATGATAGCTGGTATAAAAAATCAAGGGAAGAACTTAAAAAATGGGAAGCTTACGTTGATAAAGAAAGTGGACCAACTAATCAAAAACTTCCAAGTTATGCCCAAGTTATTGGAGCATGCTACAGAAATTCAGATCCAACTGATATAGCTGTTACTGCTGCAGGCGGATTAGTTGGTGAAGTAATACAAGTATGGAAACCTAGAGAACTTAATACTCATGAAACAGAATGGGGTTTTAGTTGTATGAGTTATGAAATTTCAGGAGCACTTGGTATTAAAATGGCAAATCCTGAAAAAGAAGTAGTCTCATTTGTAGGAGATGGATCGTATCTACTTTATAACTCTGACATATATAGTTCTGTAATCACAAACAATAAATTAATACTAATTGTTTGCGACAATGGCGGTCACGCTGTAATTAATAGATTACAATTATATAAAGGTGGTAAAGAATTTAATTGTTTACTTAAGAGTTCAAACACTCCTAATTTGGTGCCTGTAGATTTCGCAGCTCATGCTAAGAGTATGGGAGCAGATGGTGAACATGTTAACTCAATTGCTGAATTAGAAGAAGCATTCAAAAGAGCTAAAAATTCAAAAAAAACTTACGTAATTTCAATTCATACTGATGGATATCAATGGTTAGAAGGATCAGCCTACTGGGAAAGCCCTACTCTTGGCATACCTACAACAGAAGAAAATAAAAAATCTCTTAAAGAACATCTCGAAGGTAAGAAAAAACAAAGAAAAGGTGTTTAAAATTGATGAAGAAAATTTTTAACGTAGGCCTGATAGGTTGTGGTCATATAGCCGAGACGTACTTTAGAGCACATAAGTATTTTAATAATTTTAAAATAATTAAATGTGCTGATATTAATAACAATGCTGCTATTAAATGTGCTAAAGCAAATAGAATTAAAGCTGTTTCAATAAAAGAATTATTAAACGATAAAAATATAAAAGTAATTCTAAATTTAACAATTCCTACAGCTCATTATTCTGTTGCAAAACTTGCTCTCAAACATGGTAAACATGTTTACTCGGAAAAACCTCTAGCCATAGATTTATCTGATGGCATAAAATTAATTAAATTAGCAAGAAAAAAGAAATTGTACATAGGAAATGCACCAGATACATTTTTGGGAGGTGGTATTCAGAAATCAAGAGAGCTTTTAGACAAAAAAATTATTGGTAAGATAAAATTTGGAAATGCAATCTTCGCATATCCAGGAGTCCAATCTTACCATCCAAATCCTGAGCCGTGGTTTGCAAAAAAAGGTGGTGGGCCTGTAATAGATATGGGGCCGTATTATTTAACCGCTTTAGTAAATTTATTAGGCCCTGCAAAAGAGGTTTTTAGTCAATCTGAAAAAGGTATATCAAAAAGAGTTATTGGTATTGGCCCTAAGAAAGGTAAAAGGTTTAAAGTAGAATGCCCAACAACTTATTTTTCAACAATTAAATTTTTAAATGGAACTATAATCAGACTGACGCTTTCTTTTGATGTAATTTCACATTTAAGAAATCATATTGAATTATATGGAAATGAGGGATCTATGATTGTTCCTGATCCAAATATGTTTGGCGGATCAGTTTTAATTAGTAAAAAATTAGGAAGTTCATGGAAAAATTTTAAGACAAATAAAATGACTCTTGGAAAAATCAATATTAGATCACAAAGTTCAAGGGCTAACGAGTCGCCTACTAATGCAAATTATAGAGGCGTGGGTTTATCTGAAATGATAAGTTCTATTCAAAAGAAGAAATTGCATAAATGTAATGGGAATTTATCTTTGCATGTGTTGAATATAATTGATGCAATACATAATTCTGCAAAAAAAGGTAAAAAAGTAAAAATAAATCAACTATGTGAACGACCCTCAATTTTCTCTAAAAAAGAAATCAAAAGTATAATTAAATAAAGTTTTCTCTTCCCAATAATGCTGCGCCTCGAACACCACTCGCATCACCGTATAATGGTTTTAGAAAAACTGTTTTTAAATTTGGTTCATTAATAAATTTAGAAGTAATTTTTTTGATCTCGTCTAAAAAATCTATTTCATTTGAAACACCCCCACCAAAGACAATTGCATCTGGGTCAATAGTAGTTATTAAAATAACCAAGGCTCTAGCTAATTTTACCTTATAATCATTTATAAATTGATAAGAATTTTTTTCTTTCTTTTTATAATTGAAAAAAATTTCTTTAGCTGTCATTTTTATTCCAAATTTTAAATGAAAATTTTTTTCTATAGATTTTCCTGAAAGAAAACCCTCTATTCTATTTGAGAAATCAATTTTCCTTTCCGAATTTAGATTTTGAACATCCATTTCAGGCATTTGGTTTAAACTCCATTCACCTCCTAGACCATTAGATCCGG
>JAOOBT010000006.1 GCA_028404615.1 Candidatus Pelagibacter sp. | reverse complement strand
AAAAAAGTTGGTCAATTTATAAATTTATTTCGCTCGCAAACAAATCTCTAATTAAAAAAAAAATCCCTGTTTTTTTTATTGAAAAAAATCAAGAACACATAATTGAAAAAATTAGAAACCAGGTTCCTGGTGCTTTATTTCCGGAGTCGACATCTGAATTATCCTGCCCTGCTTTAGTCACTGCATTATCATCTAGATTGGATCAAGCAGTATCGATAGATAATGGTGTAATGCACATGATGGGGCTTGCAAATATTCCAATGATTGTTTTATTTGGCCCAACTAGTTCTGAAAAGTTTGCTCCAAAAAATAATTTCATAAAAATATTAGATAGTAAAAATATTCATGATACTTCAGACATAGAGTCCATCACTGTAGATGAAGTTTATGATTTAATTTAAATTTTTAGAATTTGGATTTTTTTAAATTTTACTAAACTGATTAATTCTTTGTTTACTATATTTAATTTCGATATAGAGTTAGATCTAGTTACAATGGCTACTCCAATTTTGCCAAGCCTGAAAAAAGGGTAACTTCCAATATCAACAAATTTTTTATATTTTTTCTGTATGAGACCTAATTGTTTAGATATATTACTCTCAACAGTATAAAGATTTAATGTCTTGCTGTGGACTTTTAAACCTTTGACTAAATATCTTTTAGTATTTTCAATCATTGAATTCAAAATGGACGGTACACCAGGTAGAGATAGAACATTTTTAATAATAAATCCTGGGGCAGCGCTGGAAGGATTATAAATTAATTTAGCTCCTCTTGGTAATTTGGCCATTTTTTTTCTACCATCATTAAATTTTTTTTTACCGTAATATTTTTCTAAAATTGCGTAAGCCTCTTTATGATACTCGTACTTCACCTTGAAAGCTTTAGAAATTGATTGAGCCGTAATATCATCATGGGTTGGGCCTATGCCACCTGTAGTAAAAACATAATTAAATTTTTTAGATAAAATTAAAATATTTTCTATAATTTTTTTTTCATCGTCTGGGATAATTCTAACTTCATTTACTGAAATCCCGCATTTCGCATTTAACCATTGAGAAATAAATGAAATATTCTTATCCTGGGTTCGGCCAGAGAGAATTTCATTGCCAATAATTAAAATTGCAGCATTTACTTTTTTAGTTATTTTCTTCATAGAAGTAATTAATATATGAATTTTGATAACAAATTAATACCAGGACTATTAATAAAAAGATATAAGCGTTTTTTTGTTGATGTGAGAGTCAATAACCAAATTTTAACTGTTCATTGTCCAAATACAGGATCTATGCATGGGTTATTGGATCAAGGTAATAAGGTATGGATTAGTAAATCTAATAATCCTAAAAGAAAATTAAAATATACTTTAGAAATTATTGAAGTTAAAAAAACAAAAGTTGGAATAAATACTCATTCAACAAATAAAATTGTTCATGATGCACTTCAAAATAATTTGATTAAAGGGTTTAATAATAATATGGATATTAAGCCTGAAACAAAGTTTGGGGCTAATACAAGGTTTGATTTTCTTGTTTCAAGTAAAAAATACCAATCATTCATTGAGGTCAAAAATGTAACTCTTTCAAGAAAAAGAAACCTTGCTGAATTTCCTGATGCAGAAACGTCAAGAGGGCTCAAACACATAGGTGAGCTTATAAAAGCTAGTAAAAAAAAATTTAAGGTTTATATCCTTTTTGTAATTCAAAGAAATGATTGTAATTCTTTTTCAATAGCTAAAGACATAGATCCGAATTATGCTAATGCTTTAAGTAAAGCTGTTAAAAACAATTTAAAAATACTTTGCTATGATTGTAAATTTTCACCAAAAGGAATAAAATTAAATAGGCAAATAAAATTTATATTGAATGAATAAAAATTTTAAAGAAGCTTTTGAAAAAACAAGAATAGCTGGGTCTATTGCTGCCGGTGCTTTAGATGAAGTAAGCAAAATTGTCAAACCTGGGATTTCTACTAATGAAATAGATAAAACTTGTTATGAGTACATTAATGACCATAAAGCTTACTCGGCTCCATTATATTATAGAGGTTTTCCAAAATCATGTTGTACATCAGTTAATCATGTTGTCTGTCATGGAATACCCTCTGAAAAAATCTTGAGGGATGGTGATATTATGAATGTTGATGTTACTGCTCTTAAAGAAGGTTGGCATGGCGATACAAGTAGAATGTTTAAAGTTGGAGAAGTTTCAGTTAAAGCTGAAAAATTAATACAAACAACTTACGAGGCAATGATGAAAGCAATTAAAGTTGTTAAAGACGGAGTTTTATTAGGAGATATTGGTTCAGCTATTCAAAGTCACGTAGAGTCTAATGGGTTTTCAGTTGTTCAAGATTTTTGTGGACATGGAATAGGACAATCATTTCATCAAGAACCGAATGTCCTTCATTATGGTAAGAAAGGAACAGGTGAAAAAATTAAATCTGGTATGATTTTTACTATAGAACCAATGATTAACCTCGGTAGATTTGAGACTAAAACATTAAAAGATGGTTGGACTGCAGTCACTAAAGATAAGACATTATCAGCACAATTTGAACATACAATAGGTGTAACAAATGAGGGTTATGAAATTTTTACTCTATCTAGTGATAAAATAAATTAAATATTAATGATTGAAAGATATTCTAGAAAAGAAATTAAAAGTATTTGGGAAGATTATAATAGGTATTCTATTTGGCTTAAAATTGAATTAGCAGCAGCTGAGGCAATGGAAAAACTTAGAATAATTCCTAGAGGTGTTGTAAAAAAAGTAAAATTAAAGGCAAAAATAAATCCAAAAAGAATTCTACAAATTGAAAATAAGGTCAAACACGACATAATTGCTTTTCTTACATCAATTACTGAACGTGCTGGTAAAGAAGCTAAATATTTGCATAAAGGAATGACGTCTTCAGATGTGTTGGATACTTGTTTTAATCTACAATTAAAACAGTCTGGTGAAATTCTGATAAAAGATATAAATCAATTGCTTCAGTCAATAAAAAAACAAGCTATAAAACATAAGTACACTTTATGTATTGGACGAAGTCATGGTATCCACGCTGAACCAATTACATTTGGTTTGAAAATGTTAACTTTTTATCAAGAATTTCTCAGAAACAAAAAACGTTTGGAAAACTCGATAAAGGAAATTTCAACTTGTGCAATTTCTGGAGCTGTCGGAACATTTGCAAATATAGATCCTAAAGTGGAAAGATACGTTGCAAAAAAACTTAAATTAAATGTTGAACCAATTTCAACACAAATAATACCGAGAGATAGGCATGCACAATATTTTTCAACATTAGGTATTATTGCAAGTTCAATTGAAAGATTTGCAATTGAAATCAGACATCTTCAAAGAACAGAAGTTTTAGAAGTTGAAGAATTTTTTGGTAAGAAACAAAAAGGTTCCTCCGCTATGCCGCACAAAAAAAATCCAATATTAAGTGAAAACTTAACTGGTCTAGCAAGGTTAATTAGATCAAGTGTTAATCCAGCATTAGAAAATGTTGCTTTATGGCATGAGAGAGATATTTCCCACTCTGCGGTGGAGAGAAATATTGGACCTGACACAACCATCGCTTTAGACTTCGCTCTTCATAGATTGAGTAACGTTGTGAAAGACTTGAATATTTATCCAAAAAATATGAAAAAAAATTTAAACTTAACTAATGGTATTTTTTTTTCACAAAGAGTTCTTTTAGAATTAACTACTGTAGGTTTTACTCGGGAAGAATCTTATAAAATTGTTCAAACAAATGCTATGCAAGCATGGAAGGAAAATACTTCATTTTATGACAAAATTATCTCTGACAAAAAAATTACAAATAAAATACCTGTTAATAAACTTAAAAAACTATTTAATTTTAGTTACCATACAAAAAAAATTAATATAATTTTCAGTAGAAGTCTGAAAAAATAATCACATGAATAAAGGTAAAAAATTATACGAAGGAAAAGCTAAAATTCTTTACGAAACAAAGGATAAAAATATTATTATCCAACATTTTAAGGACGACGCTACTGCTTTTAATAATTTAAAAAAAGCTAGTGTTGAGGGAAAAGGTGTTCTTAATAATAGAATTTCAGAATATATTTTAACAAATTTAAGCCAATGTGGAATCAAAACTCATTTTATAAAACGATTGAATATGAGAGAACAATTAATTAAAAAGGCTGAAATTTTTCCTATTGAATTCATAGTAAGAAATATCGCAACTGGCTCACTAACAAAAAGACTTGGAATACCGGAAGGAACGGTTCTTGAAAAACCATTACTCGAATATTGTTTTAAAAAAGATGAACTTAATGATCCTTTAATTTCAAAGGAGCATATTTTTTCATTTGATTGGGCTACAGAAAAAGAAATTCAAATCATAGATAGAATGACACTTAGAATTAATGACTTATTAATTGGAATGTTTAGAGGGATTGGTATTAAGCTTGTCGATTTCAAAATTGAATATGGTAAAACCTGGAATAAGGACAGAAGAGAAAGCGAAATAATTTTAGCAGATGAAATAAGCCCTGATACTTGTCGTTTATGGGATTCAAAAACAGAAAAAAAATTAGATAAAGATAGATTTAGAAAAGATTTAGGTAATATCATTCAAGGGTATCAAGAAGTAGCAAGACGATTGGGCATAATGCCGGAGGAAACAAATATAAGTGAAGTAAATTTTGGTAAAACTATCCCTTTAAAATTCAAAAAAAAATAAATTGAAATTTTCAGTAACAGTAACTCTTAAAAAAGATGTGTTAGATCCCCAAGGAAAAGTTGTAGAGAATACTTTAGTAAATATGGGTATGAACAACTTAAAAAGTATAAGACAAGGTAAACATTTTGAAATAGAGGTTGATGAGAATGATCAGAAAAATGCTGAAAAAAAAGTTGATGAAATGTGTAAAAAACTTTTAGTAAATCTTATTATCGAAGACTACAAAATAAATAAAATTTAATGAAATCTTCTGTAATTGTTTTTCCTGGTTCTAATTGCGACAGAGACATTGCTGTTGCATTAGAAAAAATGCAATTCAAAAATCAAATGGTTTGGCATAAAGATACAAAATTACCTAAGTCAGATTTAATAGTTATCCCTGGTGGTTTCTCTTATGGAGATTATTTGAGATCTGGAGCAATTGCTGGAAAATCTTTAATCATAGATGAGGTTATTAAAGCTGCTAATTCTGGTTGTTTGGTTTTAGGTATTTGTAATGGATTTCAAATTTTAACTGAAACTGGTTTGCTTAAAGGCACTTTATTAAGAAATAAAAATTTAAAATTTATAAATAAAGATGTTCAGATTAAAACATTAAATAATGAAACAAAATTTACAAATAAATATAAAAAAGATCAAATTTTAAAAATTAATATAGCACATAATGAGGGTAATTTTTTTACAGATACAAAGCATCTTGACGAGTTAAAAAAAGAGAATTTAATTGCTTTTAAATATTGTGATAAAAATGGAAATGAAAATCAAGAGGCAAACCCAAATGGATCATTAGAAAATATCGCTGGAATTCTAAATGCCAAAAAGAATATTTTAGGAATGATGCCCCATCCTGAAAGAATGGTGGATGATATAATTTCAAATGAAGATGGTATAAATCTTTTTTCAAGTTTACTTAACTAAAATGAAAATTACTGAACAGATAATTGACAAACACGGACTAAAACCAGAGGAATATCAAAGCATTAAAAAATTATTAAAAAGAGAACCTAACTTACTAGAACTAGGAATTTTTTCAGCAATGTGGAATGAACATTGCTCTTATAAATCATCAAGAATTCATTTAAAAAAATTACCAACTAAAGGAAAACAAGTAATTCAAGGGCCTGGGGAAAATGCAGGTGTAATTGACATCGGGGATGATGATGCAATTGTTTTTAAAATTGAAAGTCACAATCATCCCTCTTACATAGAACCATACCAAGGTGCTGCAACTGGAGTAGGTGGTATATTAAGGGATGTTTTTACAATGGGTGCAAGACCTATAGCTTTATTAAATTCTATACATTTCGGAGATCCAAAACATCCAAAAACTAAAAGTTTGTTAAATGGTGTGGTCTCCGGGATTGGAGGATATGGAAACTGTATAGGAATACCGACTGTAGCCGGAGAAACAAAATTTAACGAAACTTATAATGAAAATATTTTAGTTAATGCAATGGCAGTAGGTCATGCAAAAAAAAACAAAATTTTTTACTCAAAAGCAAAAGGGTTAAATAAATCTGTAGTTTATGTAGGATCAAAGACAGGTCGTGATGGAATACACGGAGCTTCAATGGCATCAGCTGAATTTGATGAGAATTCTGAAGAAAAAAAACCAACTGTACAAGTAGGTGATCCTTTTACAGAAAAACTTTTAATGGAAGCTTGTTTGGAACTAATGAAAGACAACTCAATAATTTCTATTCAAGACATGGGTGCTGCTGGACTTACGTCTTCGAGTGTGGAAATGGCATCAAAAGGTTCTCTTGGTCTTGAGCTTGAACTTGATAAAGTTCCGTGTCGGGAAGATAATATGACGCCATATGAGATGATGTTATCAGAAAGTCAAGAAAGAATGTTGATAATACTTGAAGACGGCAAAGAAAAGAAAGCTAAAAAAATATTTGATAAATGGGATTTAGATTTTGTTGTAATTGGCAAAACTACAAACACTAATAAACTCACTTTAAAGTTTAATAATAAAGTTGTAGGGGAAATTCCAATTGAAGCTTTAGCATCTAAAGCACCTATTTACAGTAGAAAATGGATTAAAAAGAAGCCTTGTAAAAATACAATTGAATTAAAAAATCTTAAAAAGATTAAAATTGAAGATGCTTTAATTAAAATTTTATCAAGTCCTAATCATTCAAATAAAACCTGGGTAACAAATCAGTATGATCAAATGGTAATGTGCGATACGGTACAAAGATCTGGATCTGACGCTGCAATAATTAGAATTCATAATAAAGATAAAGCAATCGCTGTATCAGTGGACTCTTCTGCTAATTATTGTAAATCTTACCCTCTAACTGGCGGCAAACAAATTGTTTGCGAAAATTGGAGAAATTTAATTACTGTAGGCGCAAAACCTCTAGCCATAACTAATTGTTTAAACTTTGGTAATCCAGAAAATCAAGAGGTTATGGGAGAATTTGCAGAGTGTTTGGAAGGTATTAAAGAGGCATGTGAATTTTTAAATTACCCTGTAGTTTCTGGTAATGTTTCATTTTACAATGGGACGAATAAAAAAAATATTTTTCCTACTCCTGTAATAGGAGGTGTTGGATTAATAAAAAAATTATCTAAACCTTTAAATCATTCATTTAAGGAGGCTAACAGTAGTTTGTTGCTTATAGGTAAAACTTTTGGCCACTTAGAGCAAAGTTGTTTTCTAAAAGAAAATTACTCAATTGATGAAGGTATGCCTCCAGAAATTAATCTCTTAAATGAAAAAAATAATGGAGAAAATCTACTTAAGTTAATTGATAAAAATTTAATTTTATCTTCACATGACGTTTCAAGTGGTGGTTTAATTACTGCTTTATCCGAAATGTCTATCTCATCAGGATATGGAGCTAAAATTTTAAAACCAAAAAAATTAACAAATTTAATCAAATACCTTTTTGGTGAGGATCAGGCGAGATATATAATTGAAATAAAAAAAAATAATTCAACAAAAGTGGAAAAAATACTGAAAGATAACGATATTTATTATGAAAATATAGGATATACGCAAAGAGATTTTTTTGAAATTGAAAGTGAATTAAAAATAAATGTAAAAGATTTATTTAAAATAAATAACGAATGGTATAATACTTACTAATGCCTTTGCCCATAGAAGAGATCAAGAAATTAATAAAAGACACAATACCTGATGCTTCAATTGAAATTGAGGATCTTATGGGTGATAATAATCATTATTCAGCTACCATAACATCATCTAAATTTAATAATTTAAGTAAAATAGATCAACATAAACTTGTATACAAATCTTTAAAAGGTAAAATGGGTAATGAACTTCATGCTTTATCAATAACCACAAAAGGAAAATAATGGAAATAAATAAAAAAATAGAGAGCTTAATTAATGATAATGATGTTTGTTTATTTATGAAAGGCACTCCAGACTCTCCTCAATGCGGATTTTCGATGGCTGTATCAAATGTTTTAAAGCATTTAAAAGTAAATTTTAAAGGCGTAAACGTCCTTGAGGATGAAAATTTGAGACAAGGAATTAAAGAATTTAGTGATTGGCCTACTATACCCCAACTTTACGTAAAAAAAGAATTTGTAGGTGGTTGTGATATCGTAAAAGAAATGTTTGAAAAAGGGGAATTAAAAAAATTATTCGAAGAAAAAAAATTAATTTGATTATCGAGAATAGTACTCAATTACTAAGTTTGGTTCCATAATAACTGGGAAAGGAACTTCCGCAAATTTAGGCACTCTTATTAATTTAACAATTTTATTTTTATCATCTAGTTGTATATATTCAGGAACATCCCTCTCTTTACTTTGCAAGGATCCATCTATGATGGTTAATTTTTTTGATTTTTCCCTTACTTCAATTGAGTCAGTGCTTTTTACAACGTAACTTGAAATGTTAACTCTCTTTTTATTAACTTTTATATGGCCATGATTAATCATTTGTCTAGCAGCAAATACTGTAGGTGCGAACTTTGCTCTATAGACTACTGTATCAAGTCTGCTTTCAAGTAATGCAATTAAATTTTCTGTTGTGTCGCCTCTTTTAGAAAGTGCCTTCCTATAAATATTTCTAAACTGTCTCTCATTAATGTTTCCATAGTAAGCTTTAAGTTTTTGTTTTGCCTGCAATTGAATACCATAATCAGTAGGTTTGCCTTTTTTGTTTTGTCCATGTTGCCCTGGAGGGTAAGCCCGAGAATTAAAAGGGCTTTTGGGTCTTCCCCAAATATTTGCTCTGAGTCTTCTATCTACTTTATGTTTAGATTTTAGTCTTTTTGTCATATTTAATAATTGAGTGTTTATAAGGTTTCAGATCCATTTGTCAATTACGGTTTATATTTATTTTTACTCAAAGAACTAATAATACTAGCTAAAATCCTCAATTCTTTGTCATTTGGTTCAAGTCTATAAATAAGATTATTAATATTAAGTAACATTGACTGTTTTTTTTCAATTGGTAAAAAAAAATCTTTTTTTTCCAAAAGTTTTATCAAATGTTTCACTAATAAAGTTATATTTAATTTCGATGAAATCTTAATTTTTTTTCCAGATTTATTAAATAATTTTTTATTACTAAATTTAAATATTTCATAACAGATTAATGTAACTGAATGAGAAAGATTTAATGATTTAAAATTTTTGGCAGTTGGAATTTGTAAAATATAATTAGAGAGTGATAAATCAATATTTGAAAGGCCAGATGCTTCTGGTCCGAACATTAAGCCAACTTTAGAATTTTTTCTTTTTTTTAAAATATTGAAAAAATCATTAATTGTTATGTGATTTTTATTAATATCTCGTCTTCTTGAACTTAGTGAAAAAACTAAGTCAAATTCACTCACTGCTTTTTCAGTGGAATTAAAAACTTTTGTTTTATTAATAATATCATAAGCCCCAACTGCTGTAACTTTAGTTTTATGATTCGGAAAAGCAAATTTTGGAGATACAATATTTAAATTTTGAAATCCAAAGTTTTTCATAGATCTCGCGCATGCGCCTATATTTTCACCTAATTGTGGTTTGATCAAAATAAAACCAAATTTATTTTTCATTTAAGTTAGCGGGTGCTTTTTCTTTATATAACTTATAATCTAAGCTATCTATTAATGCTTTAAAGGAAGCTTCAATTATATTTGGTGATACACCTACCGTAAACCAGCTCACTCCTGATTTATCTGTACTTTCAATCAAAACTCTTGTGGTTGCTTCTGTCCCTGTGTTAAGAATTCTAACTTTATAATCAAGAAGTTTTAAGTCAGAAAAAAAATTATAATATTTTGTCACTTTTTTAAAATTTGATCTTATAGCATTATCTAATGCATTTACTGGTCCGTTACCCTCCCCATGACATTCAATTTCTTTTCCGTCAATTAGAAAAACTACGCTTGCTTTAGTTTGTATTTTTTTGAATTTTGATACATTCACGTCGTAACTTTTAACTTTTAAATATTCCGGCACTTTACCTAGAAGTCGGTTTGCTAGTAGTTCGAATGAAGCATCAGCTCCATCATAAGAGTAACCACTAAACTCCCTGTCTTTTACTTCATCTAAAATTTTTTGAACCTTTGGATCTTTTGAGTCAATTTTAACCCCATATTTTTCAAGTCTAGATAATATATTTGATCGACCAGCTTGATTTGAAACTATTATATTTCTATGATTGCCTATTAACTTAGGATCTATGTGTTCATAGGTTTTTGGATCTTTCTTCACTGCTGAAACGTGTAAACCTCCTTTGTGGGAAAAAGCTGAAGCACCAACATAAGCCATATTTTTATTTGGTTTTCTATTCAATATTTCATCTAACAGTCTTGAACATTCTGTTAAAGATGAGAGTTTATCTCTTTTAATGTTTATTTCATATTTATCATAAAAAGATTTTTTAAGACATAAACTGGGTATAATTGACATTAGGTTTGCGTTTCCACATCTCTCTCCAAGTCCATTGATAGTTCCTTGAATTTGTCTTACTCCACATTCAACTGCCGCCAGAGAATTTGCTACAGCATTTTCCGTATCGTTATGTGCATGGATACCAAGATTTTTGCCTGGAATTTCTTTTGAAACTTTTGATACGATTTCTCGAATTTCATTTGGTAATGTGCCACCATTAGTATCACATAAAACAACCCATCTAGCCCCATTGTCATAGGCTTCTTTCAAACAATTAATTGCGTATTCAGGGTTAGCCTTGTACCCATCAAAAAAATGTTCAGCATCAAATAAAAATTCTTTGTTATTTTTTACAAAATGTTTGGTTGTCTCTCTAATGTTTTCCAAATTTTCCTCATTTTTAATACCCAATGCAACTTTCACATGGAAATCCCAAGATTTACCTACCACACAAACAGCTGGAGTATTTGCATTGATTAGAGAGGCTAAACCAGGATCATTATCTGCACTTCTTCCATTTTTTTTTGTCATACCAAATGCGGTAAATAAAGTTTTACTCATTTTTGGAGGATTTGAAAAAAATTTTGTGTCTACAGGATTAGCGCCTGGCCAACCTCCTTCAACGTAATCTACACCTATATCTGATAAAACTTTAGCTATTTTATTTTTGTCCTCAATTGAGAAATCTACACCTTCAGTTTGGGCTCCGTCTCTTAAAGTTGTGTCAAATATAAATATTTTTTCTTTAGTCATTTAAATTTCCAGATTGTTTTTTGCTTTTGATCCTCAATTAAAATTCCTTTAGAAAGTAATTCATCTCTTATTTTATCTGCTAATGCAAAATCTCCTTTACTTTTTGCATTTTTTCTTTCCTCTATTTTTTTTTCAATATAACTTTCAGAAATACTAATTTTTTTCTTTTTTGTACTTTCCCACTCTTTTTTCGTTAAACCAAATAATCCAATAAGTCTACAAGCTTGATTAAATTTCAATTTTTTTTGGTCGTCTCCTTTGCTAGCAGCATTATATAATTCATGTATTTTGGCTATCAACCCTGGTGTATTGAGATCATCTAATAAAATCTCATCGACATCATCTTTAGTTATTTGATTTTGATCAGAATAAAGATTGTACCATTTATTTAATACTCTTTCCTGATTTTTTAAAAGTTCCTCATTCCAATCAAGTGGTTGACTATAGTGTGCGCTTAGAAGAGCTAATCTAACTACCTCTCCCGAATATTTATTGACTGCCTCAGAAATGGTAATTATGTTTCCTAAAGACTTCGACATTTTTTCTTTATTGATTGTTACAAAGCCGTTATGCACCCAATAATTTGCAAAATTTTTAGTTTTATTATTTGAACAAGATTGAGCGATTTCATTTTCGTGATGGGGAAAAATTAAATCAAGCCCTCCTCCATGTATATCAAAATTTTTTCCTAAGTACTTTTCACTCATAACTGAGCATTCTAAATGCCAGCCAGGTCTACCCCTTCCCCATGGGGAATCCCAACCTGGATCATTATCTTTTGAGGGTTTCCATAAAACAAAGTCCATAGGATTCTTTTTAAAATCAGATATTTCAATTCTACTTCCTGCTTTTAATTCATCTAAATTTTTATTAGATAATTTTCCATATTCTTTAAAAGAATTTACCTCAAAATATACATGGCCCTTTTTTTCGTAAGCAAAGCCTTTTGAAATTAAAGATGATGACATTTCTATCATTTCTTGAATATGGTCAGTAGCCTTTGGTTCTTCTGTTGGTTTTAAGCAGTTTAAACTTTTACAATTATCATGAAATATTTTTGTAACTTCATTAGTGATTACTTCTATATCTTTTTTATTTTTTTTTGATGCTTCAATTATTTTATCATCTACATCAGTAATATTTCTTACATATTTTACGTTTTTACCATAAAGTGCTTTTAAAACTCGGAACAAAACATCAAATACTACAAGACTACGTGCGTTACCGACATGAGGTTTGTCATAAACGGTTGGACCACAAGCGTACAAAGAAACCTGTTCAGGATTTATTGGTTTAAAAATTTCTTTTTTTCTTGATAATGAATTGGTTAATTGAAGATCACTCATTAAATTTGCAAACCGGTATTGGATTCATTTTGTGTAAGTTTTTTTCTCTAATTTTTAAATATTTTTGGTAATTTGGATCATTTTTATTTTCCATAGCTTTTTCAAGATCTTCGTAACTCATTCCAAGCTGTTGAACATCGTTTCTTCCATCATCCCATAATCCGTCAGTTGGCGGGGTGTTGATTATTTCATTTGAAACACCAAGATGTCTTCCGAGTTCCCAAACCTGTGTTTTATTACAATCAGCTAAAGGGGAAATATCAACTCCTCCATCACCGTATTTAGTATAAAAACCAACACCAAAATCCTCAACCTTATTACCTGTTCCAACAACAATTCCATTATTAGCTGCTGCTACTTGGTATAAAGTCGCCATTCTCAATCTTGCTCTTGAATTTGCATATCCATGTTCATTATCAAATTTATTTAAAACTTGAGAAAACGAATTAAAAATTTTATCCATTTCCAACAAATGGTGTTCTACATTTTTATACTTTTGTTTTAACCATTTAGCATGCAAGAGGCTTAAGTCATGTTGAGACTTAATTTGTTTAATTGGCATTGTTAACACAATCGTTTTTCGACCAGTATTTGCACATAAAGTACTCACTACGGAAGAATCTATTCCACCTGAAATTCCTACAACTAATGCTTTAGGTTTGTAAGAAGTTGTCTCACAATAGCCGTCGATCCAATCAGTGATAAATTTAGCTCTTTTTTTTACATCCATAATTAATACTTTACCTCTCTTTTAAGGTTAGGTCTTAATAATTACAATAATTATTAAGACGCGGCTTGAATAATTTTGTTTGAAATTTTTGAGTTTTTCTTGATTTCTTCAGAAATTAAGAAAGCTAACTCTAATGCTTGGTCAGCATTTAATCTAGGGTCACAATGAGTTCTATATCTATTTGCAAGATCATTTTCTGAGATTTTTTGAGCTCCCCCCGTACACTCTGTCACATCTTGACCAGTCATTTCGACATGTAATCCACCAGCGTAGCTTCCCTCTGCTTGACTAACAGCAAAGAAATTTTTTACTTCTTTTAAAACACTCTCAAAAGTTCTTGTTTTAAAACCTGTGGCTGCTTTGATGGTATTTCCGTGCATAGGGTCACAAGACCAAACTACTTTTAAGCCTTCTTTTTTTACAGCTTTAATTAATTTTGGCAAATATTTATCAACGTTGTCTGCACCAAATCTTGATATTAAAGTAAGTCTACCTGGCTCGTTTTCAGGATTCAATATATTGCAAAGATTTACAAGTTCATCAGGCTTTAAAGTTGGACCACATTTTAATCCTATAGGATTTTTTATTCCTCTACAGAACTCGACATGAGCGCCGTCAGGTTGTCTTGTTCTATCACCAATCCATACAAAGTGTGCTGAGGTGTCATGATATTCACCAGTTGTTGAGTCTATTCTAGTCATTGACTCTTCAAAAGGTAGAAGTAACGCTTCGTGAGATGTGTAAAAATTAACTGATCTTAACCTTCGGTTATTATCTGAATTAATTCCACAAGCCTCCATAAAAGCTAAGGCATCACTGATTTTATCTTCAATTTCTTTATACTTGCCTTTAGTTTTGTCTTTAATAAAACCTAAGTTCCATAGATGAACTTGTCTTAAGTCTGCAAATCCTCCTTGAGAAAATGCTCTAAGTAAATTTAATGTAGACGCTGATTGAGAGTATGCTCTAAATAATCTTTTTGCATCTGGTATTCTTGCTTTTTCTGTAAACTCCATACCATTTATATTGTCACCTAAATAACTAGGTAACTCTTTTCCATCTTTTTTTTCAATAGCAGAACTTCTAGGTTTTGAAAATTGACCAGCTATTCTACCGACTTTTATAACTGGCATAGATGCGGATGCGGTTAAAACAAGAGACATTTGCAATAGCACTTTAAAAGTATCTCTAATATTGTCTGGATGGAATTCCGCAAAACTTTCAGCACAGTCGCCACCTTGCAATAGAAATGCTTTTCCTTCAGCTACCTCTGCTAAAGATTTTTTAAGCGATCTTGTTTCACCTGCAAAAACTAAAGGTGGGTACTTTTTGATTTTACTCAAAACTAAATCTAACTCATCCTTATCCCGATAAACGGGTAAGTGTTTAGCAGGTAATTTAGTCCAACTATTTAAGCTCCATTTTTTCATATTCAACTCACGGTATATATATATTGCTATTATAAATTTTCCAAGCCACAATATACAATTACTTTAATATTTAATGAAAATTATTAAGAAAAGAAATGAAATCGAGCTTATAAATGAATTTATTAAAATTCTCAAAACAGAAGCTTTTAAAAAAAAGAGGGCTAAAAAGAGACTAAGTTTCGTTTTAACTGGAGGTCCTAGTCCGAAAAAATTGTACAAAAAGATGGCTTCATCAAGAATTGATTGGTCAAATATTGATTTGTTTTGGGGTGATGAGAGATTTGTTTCAAAAAAATCAATTCATTCAAATTATAAACTTGTGAATGATTGTTTGTTAAAAAAGACTAAAATCAATAAAAAAAATATATATCCATTTAAAACAAACAATATAGAAATAAACAAAGCAGCCGCATACTATGAAAAAAAAATTCAGAAATATTTTAAAAAAAGACAAATACACTTTGATATTTTTTTACTAGGGATGGGAAATGACGGTCATATAGCTTCTATATTTCCAAATTCAAAAGAGCTTAGAGAAAATTTTATTACGAGACCAATTAATAGAAAGGATTTTAAAAGACTTACATTAAGTTTAAATTTAATCAATAAATCCAAAAAAATTTTTTTATGGTTAAATAGTAAAACGAAATATTCAATTTTAAAAAAATTTAATAAAGCAGATAAAAATATTCCAGTTAATAAATTAAAAAGAAATAAACTATATTACTTTTTAATTAATTAAATTTTTCTACTTTCTTATTCAAGGAAATAAGTTTTAATTCGATTTCCAATTTCGGATGCCTATTTTTAAATATTTTTTTAATTTTTTCAAAAGACATTTTATGAATTTTTGTTTCTATATCCCTTCTAAGTTTTTTTTTACCACTAATAACTTTAACCGCCCCACAGTCTCGATGATTTATAACAATTAATTTTTTTATTTTATGAAGCTTTATAGATATATCAATATTATCCCAAAAAGTTTTATGCCATTTCTTAAATTTTTTAGATGTAACTCCTATAGCTGATCCAGCAATAGTGAATAAACTATACTTTCCTTTCAGATTCTTTTTTTTTAAATAATCGTAAATAATTGATTGAAACCTCGGGTCTATACAAGATAAGACCATAGCTTTATATTTTAATGACATTCTATTCAACTGTTACTGATTTTGCCAAATTTCTTGGTTTGTCAATATCACAATTTTTAAGCAATGCTACGTGATAGGCAAGTAATTGTAATGGTATTGTGAGTAATATTGGAGATAAAAGATTATTTAAAAAAGGTACTCTTAAACCAAATCTAATATTATCGTTAGCTATAATTTTCTTATTATCTGTGATAAAAAAAATTTTACCACCTCTTGCTATGACTTCTTGCATATTAGAAAGTGTTTTTTCGAAATATTTGTCTTTAGGAGCAATTATAATTACAGGGAGCCCTTCCTCAATAAGGGCTAATGGGCCGTGCTTCATTTCTCCAGCTGGATAACCTTCAGCATGTAGATAGGATAATTCTTTAAGTTTAAGTGCTCCCTCTAGCGCAATAGGATAAGATGATCCTCTTCCTAAAAACATTGATCCTTTAGCTTTTAAAAATTCTTTAGACATAACTTGAATATTATTTTCGGTTTTTAAACTTTCTTTAAGACACTCAGGAATTTTTTTAAGATCTTTTATATTTTTTTCATATATTTTTTCATCTATGTCGTTTCTTATTTTTGCAAGCTTTAAACTTAGTATAAAAAGGACTAACAATTGTCCTATAAAAGCTTTTGTTGATGCAACTCCTATTTCAGGGCCTGCATGAATTGGTAAAACCCAATCAGCATTTCTAGCAATAGTACTTTCAACCACATTTATTATTGAGCAAGTTTTTACTTTATTTTTTTTACAAATATCTAAAGCTGCAGCAGTATCTGCAGTTTCGCCAGATTGAGATACAAATATATAAAGATTATTTTTATTAAACTTAAGCCTCCTATATCTAAACTCAGATGCAATATCTATTTCGATGTCTATAGATGTAAGTTCCTCCAGCCAATATTTAGCTACTAGACAAGAATGATATGCAGTACCACAACCTATCAGGATAATCTTGTTTATTTTTTTTGGGTCAATTGGAAAATCATAAATATTTATATCTCTTTTCAAGCTATCTATGTATTCATTAATACAATTTTTTGCAGTTTTCGATTGTTCAAAAATTTCCTTCGACATAAAGTTTTTGTATTCACCTTTATCCGCTATGTTCTCATTTTCTGATAAAATATGAGTTTTTTTATTAATCTTTTTCTGATTTGCGTCGTAAAAATTTACGTTGTCTTTGCTTAATACACATACTTCACCATCATCTAAATAAGAGATTTTATTAGTCATTGATTTTAAAGCATAAGAGTCGGAACCTAGATAGTTTTCACCATTAGAGTACCCTACTGCTAAAGGGCTTCCCCTACGCGCACCTATAATAATGTCTGAAAAATTTTTAAACAGAATACCAAGAGCAAAACTACCATGAAGCTTATTTAATGTTTTGAAAACTGACTCTATAGGTTTACTATCTTTTAATGCTTCGGTAATTAAAAGAGTTATAACCTCTGTATCTGTTTGAGACTTAAATTTCAATCCCTTTGCTTCTAACTCTTTTTTTATCTCATCTGAATTTTCAATAATACCATTATGAACAACTGAAACTTGCTCAGAAGAATGAGGATGAGCATTGATAACATTTGGAACACCATGAGTGGCCCATCTGACATGACCAATTCCTATATTGCCATTTGAAGGTGTTTTGAATAAAATTTTTTCTAACTCCTCTACTCTACCAGAACATTTTTTCTCATTAATAAAATTATTTGTCAATGTTGCTAGACCTGCTGAGTCATAACCCCTATATTCTAGCTTTTTAAGAGAATTAATTATATTTATCGAGACTGGTTTGTTGCTAGCTATACCAATAATTCCACACATTATTTTTTTTTCCTTTTTTTATAGTCTTTCACTTCTATTTGAGGAGATCTTGATATAGCTAAAGATTTTTTTTTAACATTTTTTGTAATTACTGATCCAGCTCCTACAATACTATCCTTATCTATTTTTATTGGGGCAACTAAAGATGAATTTGATCCAATAAAAACATTGTCTGATATTCTTGTCTTAAATTTTTTGACTCCATCATAATTACAAGTAATTGTTCCTGCTCCTATGTTTGAATTTTTTCCAACCGAAGCATCACCTACATAAGATAAATGATTAACTTTTGAATTTTGACTGATAGTTGATTTCTTTGTTTCTACAAAATTTCCAATTTTAGAATTATTTTTTAAAATTGTTCCATTTCTTAATCTTGCATATGGCCCAACGGTAACACTCTTCTCAATTTTTGTTCCCTCAATATGACTAAATGATTTTATATATGAATTATCTCCAATTTTAACATTTGGACCAAATACTACATAAGGCTCTACAGTTACATTTTTTCCAAAAGTTGTATCTTTTGATAGAAAAATTGTCTCTGGAGCAATCAAATTTACACCCTTAGCTAATGCTTTGTTTCTCAAAATTTCTTGAGAAAGACGATAGGAATCTGTCTTGTCTAATTTGTTATTTCTTTTCATTAAAAAATTCTTTACATTAATAATGTAACTGAAATAAGTCACAAAATATTTCTTTTTAATACTTTTAAAATGACTCAAATTTATACAATTCTTTTTGATTTAGATGGAACAATAGTTAATACCGCTCCAGATTTAATGGCAGCACATAATCACGTTATGAAAAAATTTGGACATTCCGAGAAGAAATTATCAGACATCAAATCGCTTGCTGGTAAAGGGGCATGGGTAATGATGCAACGATCATTCAAACAAGAAATAAAAGATGAAAAAATAAAAAAAGAGATGACTAAAGAATTTTTAGATTTTTACGCCAAAAATATTGATCAAAAAAGTAAGCCTTTGAGAGGAACAATAGAATTTTTAAATTGGGCAAAAAATAAAAATATATCGATGGGTGTTTGTACAAACAAGCAAGAGAGATTAGCCGTAGATCTATTAAAAAAATTAGATATGTACAAATTTTTTGAATATGTAGCTGGTTGTGATACTTTTTCATTTAATAAACCAGATCCAAGACATTTAACGGGCGTTGTTGAAATAATAGGTGGTGATTTAAAAAAAACAATAATGGTTGGTGACAGTGAAGTAGACGCTAACTCTGCTCATAATGCAAATTTGCCCTTTGTTTTAGTAAAAGACGGTTACACAGAAAAATCTGAAAAAGAAATTAAACACGATGAATTAATTAGTGACTTTATAGGTTTTGAAAAAATAATAGAAAAATATTTATGATAACGTTTGCTTTATTTTCAGCATTATCTGCTTTTTATTTTACTATGTTTTTTACTCCAGGCCCTAATAATGCAATGCTTACTGCGTCTGGAATGAAATTCGGTTTTATTAGGACTCTACCTCATTTAATTGGAATTCCTTTAGGTCATATTTTGCAAATAGGTTTAACTTGTTTTGGTTTAGCAAATTTATTTTTACTTTATCCTCAAGTTCAATTTTATATGAAAATTTTATGTTTCTTTTATTTAGTTTATTTAGGGAAAAAAATGATTGGTTCATTTAGCATGGTTCAAAAAGAGACTGGTAGACCTCTAAGATTTTATGAAGCATCTTTATTTCAATTCATAAATCCAAAAGCTTGGTCAATTGCTGTTACAGTTGCTTCAGGTTTTTTTCCTACTGATGAAAATATTTTTATTGGAGTTGCATTTGTAACAATTACTGCTGCAGTAATATGTTTTCCAACGATTAGTTTGTGGGCATTGTTTGGAAGCGGTTTGAGAAAATTTGTAACAGATATAAAAATAAAAAAAATTATTGAATATTTACTTGCTGTTTTATTAGTTTTAACTGGACTATTTATACTATTTAAATAATCTTTGATTTTTAGATCTTGCTCTAATATAAATCCTCTCGGATGCATTTTACTAAAAAAACAGTTTCAGAAAAACGTTCAAATTTAATTAAAAATTTAAAATCAAAAAAACTATTAAGATTTCCTGGAGCATATAATCCTCTATGTGCTAAGCTAATTGCCGAAATAGGTTTTGATGGTGTTTATGTTTCAGGTGGAGTTATGTCGAACGATCTTGGCTTACCTGATATTGGATTAACAACTTTAAATCAAGTAAGTTATAGAAGTAATCAAATAGCAAGAGTTACTGATCTCCCAACAATAGTTGATATAGATACAGGATTTGGAAATTGTAAAAAAACAATTGAGATTTTTGAGAGCAAAGGTTTAGCTGGGTGTCATTTAGAAGATCAAATAGCTGAAAAAAGATGTGGTCATTTAGATAATAAAGAGCTTATTTCAAAAGAAGAAATGGTAAAAAAAATTCAAGAGTCAACAAAAGCAAGGAAAGATAAAAATTTTTTAATTATTGCAAGAACGGATGCAAATTCTGTTGAAGGGTTAGATAAAACATTAGATCGTATTAAAGCATATGAGGACGCCGGAGCTGATATGATTTTTCCAGAAGCTATGAAAGATGAAAGTGAATTTGAAAAGGTTAGAAAAACAGCTAAGGGATACTTATTAGCTAATATGACAGAATTCGGTAAATCAAAATTGTTGAACAGATCTCAACTAGAAAATTTAGGTTATAATTTAGTTATTTATCCTGTGACAACTCAAAGATTGGCAATGCAAAACGTTGAATTAGGTCTTAAATCAATATTCAAAGATGGGCACCAAAATAACGTCATGGACAAAATGCAGACTAGAAAAAGGTTGTACGAGTTAGTAGAATATGAGAAATACAATACTCCTGACAAGAAAATTACAGACTTTTCTACTGATGGGCATGAATAATGAGTGAAGAAATAAAAAAAGGATTGCTAGGTATCGTCGTTGATGAAACTACAATTTCACATGTAGTACCTGAACTCAGTGCCTTAACTTACAGAGGTTATACAGTACAAGAGCTTTGTGATAAATGTGATTTCGAGGAAGTTGCATATTTAGTGTTAAATGGAGAACTTCCTAACAAAAGTCAGTTGAAAAAATTCATTAAACTTGAGAGATCAGAAAGAAAACTTTCTAAACAAATATTAAATGATATTAAAAAAATGCCTCGAAACGCTCATCCTATGGACGTAATTAGAACTTGCGTAAGTTTAATGGCATTAGAAGATAGAGACACAAAAGACAATTCTCCTAAAGCAAATATGAGAAAGGCAATGCGGATTTTTGCCAAAACCCCTACAGCTGTTGCTGCTTATTTCAGAACAAGGAAAGGAAAATCAATTATAGCTCCAAGTAAAAAATTATCTTTTTCAGAAAATTTTTTCAAAATGATGTTTAATAAAGTTCCAGATAAAGAAATCGTAAGAGCATTTGACATTTCATTAATTTTATACGCAGAACATAGTTTTAATGTTTCAACTTTCACAGCTAGAACAATTACATCTAGCTTATCTGATTTACATGGTGCAATAACCGGAGCAATTGCCTCTTTGAAAGGTCCACTTCATGGAGGAGCCAATGAAGCAGTAATGCATATGATGAAAGAAATCGGGAGACCTGAAAAAGCAAAAGCTTGGATTGAAAATGCATTAAATAAAAAAAAGGTAGTAATGGGATTCGGACACAGAGTTTATCGTACAGGAGACTCTAGAGTGCCAACAATGAAACACTATATGTTTAAAGTAGCTAAGCTTTTGAAAAAAGAAAAATATACGAGAATGTATGAAATTTTAGAAAAAGTAATGTTACAAAGAAAAAATATCCATCCAAATGTGGATTTTCCATGTGGTCCAACTTATTACATGATGGGTATCGATATAGATTTTTATACACCAATATTTGTAATGTCTCGTATTACTGGTTGGTCCGCTCACATTATGGAGCAACATGCCTCGAATAAACTTATTAGACCTTTATCTAAATACAGGGGTGCCGAAGTTAGAGAAGTGATGTTGTTGAATCAAAGATAAATGACTTTAACCAATTTACTTTTATTTTTAATTTTAATTACACTTGCTACATATACTTTTATGCCCTGGAAAGGTATTGATAAAGGTTCATTAGTAAAAGTAGCATCTCAGTGGTTTATGTGGTTCGCTATTGTTGCAATCATTGTTTTAATATCTACTTTTTTTGGAATTGAAGTCTCTGGATAATAATTTTTTTCAACAAACAAGAATTTTAGACGGGGGTATGGGCCAGGAACTCCTTAACCGTGGAGTAAAACCTCACGGAACTCTATGGGGAGCCTCAGCATTATATAATCGAAAATATCATAAGACAGTTGTCAAAACACATTTGGATTTTATAAAAGCTGGAGCAGAAATTATAGTAACTAATAGCTTTGGTAGCAGAAAAAGAAGACTCATCGAAAATGGTTTAGTAAAAGAATATAAAAATCTAAATGTTCTAGCAGGAAAACTGGCAAAAAAAGCTGTAGGTCTCTCCAAGAAAAAAGTTTTGATTGCTGGAAGTCTGCCGCCTCAAAATTTTACTTATTTTGCTGATCTTGGAAAAGATCTAAAGTTTATAAAAGAAAGTTTTAGATCCCAGGCAAAATATCTTAATCCATATGTTGATTTCTTTTATTTAGATGTAATGAGTAGCTGGAAAGAGTGTTCATTGGGTTTGAGTGCAATTAAAGAATACAAGAAAAAAATTTTAGTCGGTATTCACATAAGGAGCAAAGGGTTATTACCGTCGGGTGAAAAATTTATAACTGTGGCTAAGAAAGTCCAAAAACATAAACCTTTGGGGATTATGGCTTCTTGTGTTTCATTTGAGGATTTGAATGAAGTGATGAAAGACGCTAAAAAACTTAAAGTCCCATTCGGGTTTAAAATTAATGCTTTTGAACATATTCCCCCAGGTTGGAAACCAGACTCAAATAATCCTAAGGTGCAACTTGGAAAAAGAAAAGATCTTACTCCTAAAAAATTTCTTGAAATTTGTAAAAAATTAAAGAGCAAGGGAGCAAAAATTATTGGAGGCTGTTGTGAAATTACTCCTAAACATATTAAAAAGTTAAAATCTTTAGTGTGATTTAATAATTTTTTGTGTAATCCTATCTAAGATAATTGCTAGAATTACAATTCCTGTTCCACCAATAACAGCAGAGCCAACATCAAGTCTTCCTAGGGCGATATATACAGTTAAACCTAGTCCCCCAGCACCTATAAGAGCTGCAATAACTACCATCGATAATGCAAGCATCAATGTTTGATTAACTCCTGCCATTATGGTCTTTAAAGACAAAGGAATTTCAATTTTAATCAGTATTAAAAATTTTGTAAGTCCTAAACTTGATCCTGCTTCTTTAAACCCTTTTCCAACTTGCCTAATACCTAAATTTGTTAATCGAATTATTGGTGGTAAAGCAAATATAATTGTAGCAACTACTCCAGGAGTTAATCCAACCCCAAAAAGCATAACTACAGGGATTAAATAAACGAAACTTGGTATTGTTTGCATTATATCAAGTATTGGACGTAAAATAATTTCAAAAGTATTGCTTCTTGAGGCAATGATGCCAAGAGGAATTCCTATTAACATACAAAATAAAACAGCAGTAAAAATCATTGCAAGCGTGGTCATGCTTTCTGACCATAGGTCAACAAGATCAATAAAAAGCAAACTTAAAAAAGAAAATATTGCGAATTTAATTCCATTTGTTCTGTAAGCAAAAATTACAAATATCAAAAGTATTATTGGAAAAGGAATAAAGTTAAAAAGTGAATCTAGGCTATTTAGAACAGTATCAATTGGGGCTGAGATTTTTTTAAAGAGTGGCCGTTGTTCAAATAGCCACTCTTTAATATTTCCTTCAATCCATTCACCTAATGGAATGTATATTTCGTAATCTGATGGGGCTAATTTTAAACTCATTAAAATTAACCTGAACCCTTACTTGATCCAACTATCAAATGTGCTTTGATTAGCTTTAATCCATTCAGCTGCATGTTTCTTAATAGCTTTTTCGCTTTTCTCACCCTTGTTCATCTTCAAGTTCTGAGCTGCAATATCTCCAAGAGGAATAGAAGCTTTTTTTAACATCTTTTCTACTTTTGGATTTGCTTTAAGAAAATCTACATTAGCTGCAGGTCTTATATCATCAGCGCCAAAACCTAAATTAACTTTAGATTTTGTAGCATTTGCGATTTTAGTTGGCTTAGTCGCGCTGTAAGGCACCTCAATCCAAACTACATCTTTACCAAGTTTTAAAGCACCAACAGTCCAGTTTGGTGTCCATGTATAAAATAGAATTGATTTTCCATTTTTGTATTTAGACACTGCATCTGCCATTGAAGCTGAGTAGTCTGCTTTTACTGGATTGATAAAATCACCTAATCCTAGTTCATCGAAGTGTTTTGAGATTACTTTTTCGCAACCCCAGCCTGGAGGGCAAGCAACCATGTCTGCTTTTCCATCGCCATTAGAGTCAAACTCTTTAGCGTGTTTTTTGATATCCATTACACTTTTGATACCAAATTTATCTGCAGATTTTTTATCGATTAAGTAACCTTGAGCTCCTCCGCCCTTCATTACATAACCCACTGGTTTTACTTTACCTTTTGACTCAGCGATATAACCATCATGTGTTCCGAACCAACCATTAACCCAAAGGTCAACATCTCCAGCGGTTGCAGCCACATAAAATACTTGTGGTTTCATCACAGTTGGACCAGAAACTTTGTAGCCCATCTTCTCTAAAGCTGCCTTGTAGATTTCAGCTTGGAAATAGCCTGTGTCCCAATCAGCCTTACCCATTTTGATCTCATTAGCAGATACGACACTACTAATAGATAAAGCGGTAATTATTGATACTAGATATTTTATATATTTCATATGTCCTCCTAAATCTTAATTTTTAGTAACACGTATGAACTTTAAATGTAACCGTAGTTCAACTAAAAAGTGAATTATGGAAGATATGCTTAAGAATATTTGATATTAGCTTATTTTGTTTTTTATTTGCACTTTTTGCACAGTCCGAAGAATTCTAAATTAAATCTTTTAAATTTCATTCCTTTTTTATGGTTAAAACTAGATAAATATTTTGAAAGTTTTGTATCACTGATTTCATCTACCATTTCACAACTTTCACAAATCGAAAACGCAGTTGCTTTAGAAATTTCACAATCTGAACTCCTGCATGCAACAAAAGCATTTTTGCTTTCTATTTTATGAATTTTGCCCATTTCAATCAACTTATCTAAAGCTCGGTAAATTTGTTGAGGAGCGTTAATTCCTTTTTTTTGTACATTAAAAAGTATTGAATAAGCTTTTAAAGGACCTTTTGCTTTTTCAATAATATCTAAAACAATTTGTTGATTTCTAGAAAGTATTTGTGCTTGTGCCATAAATATAAATTACCAATTTAGTATCATTTTTTCAATTCAGAATAATTTTTGATCTTAATAAGTGTAAGGCAAAATAAAACTAATGCAGCTGTTATTATTGAAGGTCCTGAAGGGGTATTAATTTCTAAAGATGAAAATAAACCAATTATTACAGATAATAAACCTCCTATAATTGATAACTTAACCATCTGCGTTGGATTATTAGAAATGTTTCTTGCCATTGCAGCTGGCATAATTAACATCCCTGTTATCAGTAGAAGACCTACAATTTTAATTGATATTGCAATTATCGCTGCTAATAAAACTGTAAAAATTGCATTTACTTTATCAGGGTTCATGCCTTCAGCTTCAGCTAGTTCATGATTGACAGTTGAGGCAAACAATGGTTTCCAAATGTATTTCAGTATTAATAAGATTAGTGCTCCCCCGATCCAAATTATTAATAGATCTATCTCATTCACTGCTAAGATGTCACCAAATAACAGTCCCATTATATCAAATCGGATCGTGGTGAGAAAACCAATTACAACTAAACCAACTGCAAGAGATGAATGTGCTAATAAACCTAGTAATGCGTCTCCAGGTAGTTTTGTAGTTTTTTGAAGTTTTAAAAGTATTAGTGCGATCGCTGATGAAATTAAAAAAACTGAAAATGCTATGTTTAATTCAAAAAAGAAAGCTATAGTTACCCCAAGAAGTGCGGAGTGAGACAATGTATCACCAAAAAAAGATAATCTTCTCCAAATTATAAAACATCCAAGTGGTCCAGTGACTAAAGCAATTCCAATTCCAGCAATTAAAGCCCTTATAAAAAAATCATCAAACATCTATTGTTTCCTCTTTATAGTTCCATCAGCTGAGTGAGTATGATCGTGTTTGTGTTCATATACAGATAAAATTGTTGAAGCGCGGTCTCCAAACAGTTCTTGATATTTATTGTTGTTAGCTACAGATTGAGGTGTTCCAGAGCAACAAACGTGGCCATTCAGACAAACAACGTAATCTGTAGAAGACATAACGACATGCAAGTCATGAGATATTAATAAAATTCCGCAATTAACTTTATCTGAGATTTCTTTAATTAATTCGTAAAGAGAGATCTCACCTTTAAAATCTACACCTTGAACTGGTTCATCCAACACTAAAAGATCTGGATTTTTTGCAATAGCTCTTGCAATTAAAACTCTTTGAAATTCACCTCCAGATAAATTACTTAAATTATTATTTTTAAGATGTTCAACTCCAGTTAATTTTAAAGCATTGATTATTTCCTCATCGCTTAGATTTTGTGTGAGTAACATAAAATCAACTACTCTTATTGGTAATGTCCAATCGACAGAGATTTTTTGAGGGACATAGCCAACTTTATCAGTAAACCTTAAAACTTTTCCTTCGATGTTCTTGTGAATACCAAGAGCGATTTTTGCTGTTGTAGTTTTTCCTGAACCATTAGGTCCAATTAATGTTACGATTTCCCCCCTTTTTACTCTTAAGGAAACTCCCTTTACTAGCCATTTATCGTTTTTAAATAGACCAACATTGTCTACTTTAATTAATGTCTCTGAATTTATTTTATTCACAATAATAATCCTTGCAATAATAAATGTTATATTATAACACTGTGTTACTTTATAACATATTATGAATAAAATACTTCAACTAATTTCATCTGTATTAATTGCGCTTTTAACAACCATTTCAATATCTAAAGCTGAAGTAAAAGTTGTTGCATCAATTAAGCCAATACATTCCTTGGTTAGTTACGTTATGGATGGTGTTGGAAAACCTGATGTAATAGTTGATGGTTACAATTCTCCCCATGGATTTAGTTTAAAACCCTCTCATGCAAAGATGATTGAAAATGCAGATCTAATAATTTGGGTTGGTGAAGATTTAGAGGCATTCTTAGAAAAACCTTTAGATACGATTGCTAAAAAGGCTGTTAATGTAGAAATAATGGACTTGAGTGGAGTTAAAAAACTTAAGTTTAGAGAAAAAAATATATTTGAAAGTCATGATGATCATGGACACGGTCATAAAGAAAAGAAACACGATGATCATGGTCATAAAAAAGCTAAACATGATGATCACGGGCATGAGGGACATGCTCACGGTGAACACGATCCACATGTTTGGTTAGATCCAATGAACGCTAAAGTAATTATTAAAGAAATCGAAAAACAATTAGTTAAATTGGATCCAGATAACAGCTCTAAATATAAAGCTAATTCTAAAAAAGCTCAGTCTGAATTAGATAATTTAACAAAAAATATTAAAAGAGATCTTAAAGGAAATCTTAGATTTGTAGTTTTCCATGATGCTTATCAATATTTTGAAAATAGATTTGGTATAAAAGTTCTTGGAGCTTTAACAGTTAATCCAGACGTTTTACCGGGAGCTGAACAATTATCTGAAATAAGAGAGGTAATAGAACATGAAAAAGTTAATTGTCTTTTTTCAGAACCTCAATTCAACCCAGCTATTATAAAATCTATAGCGAAAGACACTAAAATTAAAACTGGTGTTTTAGATCCTCTTGGTGCAACTTTAGATAAAGGCAAAAGCATGTACTCTGAACTTTTGCAAAGTATGTACGCATCTTTTAAGGGTTGTTAAGAATATTTAAGATAAAAACTTAAGTTTTTAAATCGTATTATTTAAAAAAACTCAATTTGAGTTTTACTAATATTAATTATAAAATTATTTAAAATTTTTATTATCTTCATTAATTGCATCTTTAAGTCTTTTTAAATAATCAGGGATAGCACTTTTAACTCTGCTCCAAGTAGGTATGAACGGAGTGTCCATAGGACTCTTTAAGAAAGAGTCTCCGGCCTTTATTATATTTAAAGCAAATAACTCAACTGTTTTTTCCTCAGTATGAGAATCAAATTTAAAACCATTCATTTCAGCATCACTTCTATAAATATCGATTAAATCTAATGCATATCGATAATAAGTAGCTTTTAATGATCTAAAATATTCAGGGCTAAATGTATTTCCTTGTGTTGCTAGTTTTCTTATTAATGTCTTGATTATGTCTAAAGACATCCTTGATAATCCTTTGTTTTCATTATTTGCTGATAAGTCCTGATGTTTGTGATCATATTTATCTGCTAAATCAACCTGGCAAATATTTTGAAGAGAAAAATTTCTTTGCATTTCTGATAGAATACCTACCTCAATACCCCAGTCAGATGATATTCTCAGTTCTGGTAAAACGTTTCTTCTAAAGGAAAACTCCCCTGCAAGGGGATATTTAAATGATTTCATAAAATCTAAATAATCACTTCTCCCAATAGTTTTTTCTAAAGCATTCAATAAGGGAGATACTAGTAATCTTGCAACTCTACCATTCATTTTTCCTTTAGATATTCTTGGATAATATCCCTTACAAAACTCAAAATTAAAAAAAGGATTTACAACAGGATAGAATAACTTTGCTAACATTCTCCTGTCATAAGTTTTAATATCACAATCGTGAAGAGCAACAGATCTAGCTTCATCCCGTGCTATACACATGCCAAGACAATACCAAACATTTCTTCCCTTTCCCATTTCAATCGGTGCTAAATCTTTTCTTTTAAGTTCTTCATGTAATTTTTTTAATCTAGGTCCATCATTCCATAAAATTGTAAAAGGAGTATTTAATTTTTTAAAAAATTTCCAAGCTTTAACAGCCTCTGCTTTTGAAGCCTTGTCTAAACCAACAATAATATGATTCAGATATTTTGTTTCACTAATCTGTTTTACAATATTAGGTAAAGCATTTCCTTTTAACTCAGAATATAAACTTGGTAAAATTAATTCCATTTTTCTTTCTTTAGAAAATTTTAGTAATTCTTTTTCTATATCAGCTGTAGTTTTAGTTCCAAAATCGTGGAGATTTGAAATTATTCCATTTTGAGAAAAATCACCCATAACAAAATTTATTCCTTTAATTTAATTTTTTCTAGTGCCAATTTGACTATCTCTACCCAACCTTCTGGTGCCGCTTGTTTTGATATTATTAAATTTTTTATTCGTAAGTTTTTTTTTAAAAACTTATCATTTTTTACTAAACAAGGAATATCTGAATTTTGAAGCATCTCTAAATCATTATGATTGTCACCCACTGCTATAATTTTTGGTTTACATTTAAATTTAGTTTCAAGCATTTGAATTATTTTTTTTACAGCGTCAGCTTTATTTATTCTATCACCTAAATTTAAAACTCTTCCTCCTTCCATATAATCTAAACCAATTTTTAATAATAGATTTTTTAAACTTAATTTTTCTTCATTATTTCCCTCAAATATTATGGGTATTGTACATGATCTCTTAAAAACTTGTTTAAGTTTATTTTCAGGTAAACCAAAAATTTGAGTTTGTTCCGACACTGTAAGACTAGAAATAACTTTACATTTTGATTTTAAATCTTGATGTATATTTTTATCAAAAATATTTTGAATTTCATGAGTATTTCTAGCTAGCATAATTTTATCTGGGAATTCGTGGTTTAAAAAATTAAGGTTATGAATAATTGACCCATTTTCACTGACAAATGGAAATTGAAAATCAGCCTCATTATTAAATTCAATTATTTCGTCTTCAGTTTTACTTGAATTTGGTATTATTATAATATTTTTTTTTTTTAGTTCTTTTAGAAAAGGTTTAGTGCTTTCAAACTTAAAATTATCTCTATTTAAAAGTGTTCCATCAAGATCGGTAAATATTAAAATGGATGAATTTGAATACATTTTAACATTTTAGCACAAAAAATTTGATTGGGAATAATTTACTTAGGTAATTATTTCTGCAAACCTATTTTCTATTAAATTTAATTTAAGATTATTTTTTGTGGCGAAATCGTTTATAGCTTTTTCTACTTCTGGAATATAACTTTCCTTACCATAATCATCACATAGAATTACTTTCTTTTGATCTTTCATATTTTCATATAAAATTGAAAGATCGTTAATTACAGTTTCGTAACTATGTCCCCCGTCAAGAAAAACGAAATCGATTTTTTGTAAATCTATTTCTTTTAAAACTTTATTTGTATCACCTGCGATTAACTTTGTGTTTTGACTGTATTGCTGCAGGAGTTTTTGAACACTTTCAATTGAATTTAAATTTTCTTTTAGAATATAATTATAATAAATATTTTTTAACGGATTAGAAAATTTCTGATCTTTTAAAAAATTAGGTTTAATCTCATCTCTTTTATCACTCTGATTACTTCCAAATAAATCTATCCCTGTGTACGTAAAATCATTTCCATTCGATTTATATAAAAAATCACAGGTATTTTTTGCAGTTACACCACAAAAAACACCCACTTCTAAAACATTTTTTGGATTATGCTTTGAGAGTCTTTCAAGGAAAATGTTACCCCATTTTCCTTTTAAGCCAGATTTTCTCCAATAACTTTTATATTTTAATTGCAAATACTAAGCAAATACTTCGCCCCATGTTCCTTTTGTAGAGGCTTTAGAATATTCTGTAGCTCTACCTTCAAAAAAGTTCATATGCTCTACTCCGTTAAGCATAGTATCCAACCACGTTAGTGGATTTTTCTTAACATCGTAAATAGGATTTAAACCTAATTGCTCTAATCTTCTATTTCCAATAAATCTAATGTATTGTTTGACTTCTTCCGCTGTCAAACCTTGCATTGGACCCATTTGAAAAGCTAGATCAATGAAAGCATCTTCGTGATGGACAATAGTCTTGCATGCTTCATAAATTTCATTTTTTAATTTATCATTCCAGATTTGTGGCTCTTCTTTAACGAAATCTCTGAAAAGTCTAATCATAGAATTACAGTGCAATGTTTCATCTCTTACTGACCAAGTTACTATTTGGCCCATACCTTTCATTTTATTAAATCTTGGGAAGTTTAATAAAATTGCGAAACTTGCAAATAATTGTAATCCTTCTGTGAAAGCCGAGAACACTGCCATTGTCATTGCAATATTATGTTTTGATTTTACATCAAAGCCTTGCATGTAATCGTATTTATCTTTCATTTCTTTATACTGTAAAAATGCGGAATACTCAGTCTCTGGCATTCCAATAGTATCTAATAGATGAGAATAAGCAGCAATATGTACTGTTTCCATTGCTGCAAAGGCTGTCATCATCATTAAAACCTCTGTAGGTTTAAACACTGTTGTGTAGTGTCTTAAATAGCAGTTATTTACCTCAACATCCGCTTGAGTAAAAAATCTGAAAATGTGAGTTAAAAGATTTTTCTCTTCTACTGAAAGATTTTTTTGCCAGTCTCTTACATCGTCTCCTAATGGAACTTCTTCTGGCAACCAATGAATTCTTTGTTGGGTTAACCAGGCGTCATAACACCAAGGATATCTAAATGGTTTATATACTGGGTTTTCTACTAATAAGCCCATTTTATTAGGCTGAATAATTGTTGGTTTAGTTTTTTCTGCTACTGACATGATAAACACTCCTCATAGTTATTGCTTTCATTATTTGATTCTTGTTTTCCAGAGTAAACATTTTTTGTCACATCTGTTGAAGATCCATTGTTTACATTTTCAGCTCTCTGGATTGATTTGGATCTACAGTAATAAAGGCTTTTTAAACCTTTTTTCCATGCTTGAAAATGAATGTCGTGAAGTTGTTTCTTATGTATATCTGCAGGAACAAAAATATTTACTGATTGTGCTTGCGATATGTGTGGAGTTCTATCTGCACCAAGTTCAACGATCCATCTTTGATCAATTTCAAAGGCAGTTTTAAAAGTATCTTTTTCGTTTGCTGTTAAAAAATTTAAATGTGACACGGATCCTTGATTGGTTGTTATTGTTGACCAAACCTCATCTGTATCCTTGTTATATTTTTGAAGTATCTTTTTTAAATATTTATTTCTAACGTTGAAAGATCCTGAGAGAGTTTTATGAGTGTAGCTATTAGCAGCAATTGGTTCAATTCCAGGAGAAGATCCCCCACAAATAATTGAAATAGAAGCTGTTGGAGCAATTGCAGTTTTATTTGAAAATCTTTCTTTCATTCCATATTCTGCAGCATCGGGGCATGAACCTCTCTCATCGGCTAAAGTTTTTGAGGCTTCATCAACTTTTTCTTGAATGTTTTGAAATATTTTTTTATTCCAAACTTTACTCATAACAGATCCAAATGGAATATTTTTCTGTTGGAAGTAGGAGTGTAATCCCATAACTCCTAGACCAACACTTCTCTCTCTCATTGCTGAATATTTTGCGTGAGCGAATTCATCTGGAGCTCTATTTATAAAATCTGTCATCACATTATCTAAAAATCTCATAACATCCTCAACGAATTGAGAATCATCTTTCCATTGATCATAGGTGTCTAAATTTAAAGATGACAAACAACAAACTGCTGTTCTTTGATTTCCCTCATTATCTATTCCAGTTGGTAAAGTAATTTCACTACATAGATTTGAAGTTTTAACTTTTAAACCGGCAAGTTTGTGATGTTGTGGAATCTGTCTATTGACTGTATCAATGTAAACGATGTAAGGCTCACCCGTTTCAATTCTCGCTGTCAATAATCTGATCCACAAATTTCTTGCTGGTATGGTTTGTTGAACAGATCCATCGTAAGGACTTCTTAATGCCCATTGACCACCTGTCTCCACTGCTCTCATGAATTCATCTGTCACTAAAACTCCGTGATGTAGGTTTAAAGATCTTCTATTTACGTCTCCACCAGTCGGTCTTCTCATTTCAATAAATTCTTCAATTTCCGGATGATCAATTTGTAGATAACATGCAGCTGAACCTCTTCTTAAAGACCCTTGGCTAATTGCTAATGTCAAAGAGTCCATAACTTTAATAAAAGGAATGATTCCGGAAGTTTTTCCAACTTTTCCAATCTTCTCTCCAATTGATCTCAAGTTACCCCAATAACTTCCAATTCCACCACCTCTTGCTGCAAGCCAAACGTTTTCTTCCCAAAGGTTAGTAATACCCTCTAAGCTGTCACTAGCTTCATTTAAAAAACAAGAAATAGGTAATCCCCTTTCAGTTCCACCATTAGATAAAACTGGTGTTGCTGGCATAAACCAAAGGTTGCTTATGTAGTTGTAAATTCTTTGAGCATGTAAATTATCGTCAGCATAGACACTAGCAACTCTTGCAAAGAGATCTTGAAAACTCTCACTTTGACCTAAGTATCTATCTTTAAGAGTGGCCTTTCCAAAATCTGTTAAATTCTGATCCCTTGACCTATCAATTTTAATTGTAATTCCCTTATCATTCTGAAACAGCTCTGTCTCACCGGATAAAGAAAATAAATCAGGTTTCTTAGGTCCGTTATTTCTAAGTTCGTTTTGGTTCTTCTGGCCTATTGAGCCGACAGCTTTCTCTATTGCCAATGATACGTTTTTATTCATATTTTCCTTGTTTTTATCGATTTGTTAACAAAACAACTACATGTTGTGATACAGTTATGTTAATATACTATATAACATCTAAATCAATAGAACATTATAAGAACATTAGTTTAATTTTTCAAGTGGAAAGTTTTGTTAATAAACATTTTATAAAAAATGCCTATATTCTCTAGTATTTATAGCTAATGAAAATCAATCCAAATGGTTTTAGAGAGTACGATGCAAGATGGATCTATGAAAAAGACATAGATATTGAGGGAATCACTACTTTAGGCAGAGGGTTAGGATCTCAAATCATTAATCATACTAAAAAAAATAATCCTAGAGTTATTGTTGGTCATGATTATAGATCTTACAGTGAAAAAATCAAAAAAGCTTTGACTGATGGACTGGTATCAACAGGCTGTTACGTTGAAGATGTTGGTTTATCTCTTTCACCAATGGTTTATTTTGCCCAATTTAATTTAAATTCGGACGCAATTGCCATGGTTACAGCTAGTCATAATGAAAACGGTTGGACAGGTGTTAAAATGGGTATCAAAAAAGGGTTAACACATGCTCCAGAGGAAATGTCTGAACTAAAAGACATAACTCTCAATAACAAATTCAAAACTGGTAAAGGAAATGTCAAAAAAATTAATGAATTTAAAAATGTTTATATTCAAGATTTAGTTAAAAAAAATAAATTAAATAAAAAAATTAAAACTGTCGTTGCTTGTGGAAATGGTACAGCAGGTATTTTTGCACCAGATATTTTGAAAGGTCTAGGCTGTGAGGTGGTAGAATTAGATTGTAAATTAGATTGGTCATTTCCAAAATATAACCCAAATCCAGAAGATCTAAAGATGTTACACGCAATAGCAAAAGCTGTGAGAGAAAATAATGCTGATGTTGGTTTTGGTTTTGATGGCGACGGTGACAGATGCGGAGTGATAGATGACAAAGGTAATGAAATATTTTCAGATAAGATAGGATTACTGATAGCAAGAAACTTAGCATCAAAACATAAGAATTCAAAGTTTATTGTAGACGTAAAATCAACAGGTCTTTATGCAAAGGATAAAGTTCTTTTAGACAATAATTGTAAGACAATTTATTGGAAGACAGGACACTCACATATTAAAAGAAAAGTAAATCAAGAAAAAGCTTTAGCGGGATTTGAAAAAAGTGGTCATTTCTTTTTTAATCATCCTTTAGGGTATGGATACGATGATGGAATAAACTCCGCAATACAAGTTTGTCATTTGTTAATAAATCAAAACAAGAAGATGAGTGAAATCATTAACGATCTACCCAAAACATATCAATCTCCAACTATGGCTCCTTTCTGTAAGGATGAAGAGAAGTATAAAGTGGTAGATGAAATGGTAAAGAAAGTGGAAGATTTAAAAAAACAGAATATCAAAATAGACAATCAATCAATCACGGAAGTTTTAACAGTTAATGGAGTAAGATTTACTTTAACAGATGGATCTTGGGGTTTAATTAGAGCATCATCGAATAAACCCTCTCTTGTAGTAGTTACTGAAAGTCCTACATCAGATAAAAGAAAAAAAATCATCTTCGATTTTATAGATAATTTGCTAAAAGGAACTGGAAAAATTGGCGAATACGATCAAAAAATTTAAAGATTAAAGTATTCGTATAAAAATTTTGTTCCAATGATAATTAAAAAAAAACCAAAATATTTAGTCATCTTTTTTTTATCAACTTTATGACTGGCTTTAGCTCCAAGTCTTGCCATAAATGCGGTTATTGGAAAGAATATTAAAAATGCGGGGATATTAAGAAATCCAATGCTTAGAGGTAAATTAGCATTCAAATAATTACCTGAGAAGAGGAAACCTATTGTACCAAATAGGGCTATAATAAATCCTATTGCTGCAGCACTTCCTATGGCTTTATTAATTGGATATCCGAAAAACTTTAATATTGGAACATTCATTACTGCTCCACCAATTCCCATAGGAGCTGAGACAAAGCCAGTAATTACTCCAGAGATAATTTTAGCAGGTAATCCCATTTTTATTGAAAGATCAGACTCTTTTTCTTTAAGAAATAGTAAATAGAAAGCAAGAATATAAACAACGATAGTAAAAAATAAAATTAAAGGTTTAGTTTTTAAACCAGTAGCTAGAATAGTCCCAAGTATAACCCCTATAATTACAAATGCTCCATAACCTTTCACTACATTAAAATCGACTGCATTATGTTGATGGTGAGTCAAAACTGAAACAATTGATGTTGGAATGATTATTCCAAATGAAGTCCCCACTGCTAAATGCATTAAATATGCTTGTTCTATTCCAGCTGCTCCAAAAATATAAAATAAAATTGGAACTGTGATTAATCCTCCTCCAATGCCGAATAAACCAGCTGCAAAACCTGCAGGAATTGCTGTGATAACCATTATTAAGATCAAATAAATTGTTTCGGATTGTAAAAGAGTATCCAAATTTATCTTTCTAAAGAAACAGGATTTGTTTTTCTGACCTGGTCCATTATATGATTTACTTTTTGAAGATCTGCATCTCTGATGCACATATTTTTAGAAAGATATTGTTTCCATGTTTTAGAACCGTTTTGTCCGTGAAATAATCCAACAGTGTGTCTCATTATATGATTTAATTGTACACCTTTTGAGGTTTCTTCTTGAATGTACGGAATTAATTTTTCCATAACATCACTTCTTGTAGGAACATTTTTATTATTAAAAATATCTCTTTCAATTTCAGCTAAAAAATATGGTGAATGATAAATGGCTCTTCCAATCATAGCGCCATCTACTTTTAATAAATGATGTTTAATATCTTCTGTAGTTTTAATTCCACCATTAATAATTATTTCATCATTTTTAAAATGTTCTTTTAATTGATAAACAAATTCATATTTAAGAGGTGGAATATTTAAATTTTCTTTTGGGCTTAATTTTTTAAGTAAAGCTTTTCTTGCATGGATAATAAATTTTTTTGATCCTGCATCTTTAGTTGTTTGAATAAAAGATTTTAAAAATTCAAAATTTTCAACTTCGTTGTAACCAATTCTTGTTTTAATTGTCACTGGTAGCTTTGTAGCTTTAGACATCGCTTCAATGCATTTTGATACAAGATCTGGTTCTTGCATTAAACAAGCGCCAAATTTATTTTTTTGAACTTTTTTACTAGGGCAACCAAGATTTAAGTTAATTTCTTTATAACCATAATCTTCAGAAATTTTACATGCTTCTGCAAGCTCATTAGGATTTGAGCCTCCTATTTGAAGCGTTACAGGATTAGAAATTTTTTTGAAAGATAATAATTTATCCCTATCTCCTCTTATGATTGCATTTGCTACAATCATTTCTGAATATAATTGAATATTTTTACTGATAAGACTTAAAAAATATATTTCATGCTTATCAGTGCAATCCATCATCGGTGCAACTGAAACAGTTTTTTTCATGATTTACTCTGATTTGTTTTCTTCTTCTACGGGAGCCTCTTCGCTTAATTCAAGAGGGGCTTCCTCTGTATCTAAATTTTCTTCTTTGATTTCAGGCTGCTCTGCTTTTAATTCTGACAACGCTTCGTCTGCTAAACTTGGTTTTTTAGTCTCAGGAATTCTTCGTATTCTTTTTGAAGGAAGAATAGCTACGCCACTTTTTGAAACTTGTCCTTTATACAAGTTCTCAAAATCATCATTTATTTCCTCTTCCGTCTCTTCTTGTTGCTCTACTTCGTCAGGCTCTTTTCTAAGTCTTTTGATTGCACTCTCTTCAATCTCTTTTACATCAATTTTCCCATCGCCTATTTCTCTTAATGAGATTATTGTTCTCTTATCATTATCTTCTTCAACTAACATAGGAGATCCTGCGTTTAATTGTACAGTTCTCTCTTTAGCTAAAAGAACGAGATCATATTGATTGTCTACTTTTTCTAAACAGTCTTCTACGGTAATTCTTGCCATGGTGATCGTTGTTTATTCAATTAGATAAAATAAATCAAGCTTAATTTGATAATCTAATAGGTTCTACTGATTTCCTGATTAATATTAATAAAACTAATGAAATAACAATGTAAGAACCTCCAACAAAAGCTATGTTTTCAATAGAAAATCCATTGTCTATTAAGAGGCCAAATACTGCTGTGCCAAATGCAGTAGAAAAAACCATAAATGCAGTTGTCAAAGCTTTAATACTTCCAATATATTTCACACCATATATTTCAGCCCAAGTAGAAGAACCTAAAATATTTGCTAAACCGTTAGAAACTCCTATTAAGCCAAGAAAAACATAGGCAAATATTTCTTGTTTAAAATAAAATAAGGTAATCATGGCAAATAATAGTGGAAGGTTCATATACATTATTAGTTTGCGCCCCGTAAACTTGTCTACTAAGAAACCTGATACAAATAATGTAGCTATAGAAGTAATTGAGTAAACCATAAATGCTTTAGGTATTGTATAAACTTCCCATGTTTTTGAGTCAGAAATAAAAGATTGATAAACAAAAACTCCTGTTGCAATCCATGGCATTGCAAGCATATTTAAAGAGACAATATAAAATCTATAATCTTTCAACACATCTCTTCTTTTCCAACTTTTTATTCTAAGTTTAGTCTTGATATTAGTATCTGCTTCTCTTGAATCTAGCTTTATTGTTTTAATAGTATTTAAAATCACTAAAGGTAAAAATAAAATAATTAATACTGCAATTCCCTGCCAAACAGTTCTCCAAGAATAAATAAGAAAAAAATAGGTTATAAGAACCGGTAAAATAAATTCTGCTGTAGATAAACCAAACCAAATTGTGCTTAAAGCTTTCCCTCTAGATCGCTCAAAAAATCTTGAAATTGTTGTGGTTGAAGTATGACTCATTAGACCTTGGCCAGAAAATCTCATTAAAAAAATTCCAACAGCTAAAAAGTAAATACTATTTACAAATGAAAAAAATAATGAAGAAGTAAACAATAATATAACTACAAAAAATGAATAATTTAAAATTCGATAATCATCTATCTTTTTTCCAACCCAAATAAGAAGTAGACTTGAAAAAATAGTTGCACTTGCATAGATGCTGCCGAATTGACCGTGGGTAATACCAAGTTCATTTCTTATCGGTGCGTTAAACAATCCCAAAAAAAAGCTCTGTCCAAAACTAGAAAAAAATGTAAATATAAATCCAAATATAATTACTTTTTTATTTAACGTGAGGTTAATCATTAATGAGTTGTAAAGTTTCTTTCATAGGTCTTGGTGTAATGGGGTATCCCATGGCTGGTTATATATCAAAAGCTGGTCACAATGTAACCGTTTATAATCGTACGAAAGCTAAAGCCGAAAAGTGGTCAAAAGAATATAAAGGTAATGTTGCAGATACTCCCATGGCTGCAGCGAAAGATAGTGACTTTATTTTTACATGTGTTGGAAACGACAATGATTTAAGAGAAGTTACCTTGGGTGACAAAGGATTATTTAAAACAGCAAAAAAAGGTTCGATCTATATTGATAACACGACTGCCTCAGCAAACATTGCTCGAGAGTTATATAAAGAGGCAAAAGCAAAAGGTTTTGATTTCTTAGATGCTCCTATATCGGGTGGACAAGCTGGAGCCGAAGGTGGAATTTTAACAGTAATGGTTGGAGGAGATGAAGCTCCATTTAAAAAAGCTGAGCCAGTTATTGATTGTTACAGTAAAAAAATAAAATTACTCGGTCCATCTGGAAGTGGTCAATTAACTAAGATGGTTAATCAAATTTGCATTGCAGGTCTTGTTCAAGGATTATCAGAAGCAATAAATTTTGGAATGAATGCAGGATTAAATATGCATGATGTAATTGAAGTTATTTCAAAAGGTGCAGCTCAGTCTTGGCAAATGGAAAATAGACATAAAACAATGATTGAAGATAAGTTTGATTATGGTTTTGCTGTTGATTGGATGAGAAAAGATTTAAAAATAGCAATGGATGAAGCTAAAAAAAATAATTCACCCCTACCTATCACAAAAATAATTGACGAATATTATGCTGAAGTACAAAAAATGGGCGGTCAAAGATGGGATACTTCAAGTTTAATCAAAAGATTTAGAAAATAAATCGTGTCACAAGAAGTTTTAAGTTACTACGAAGATTTCAGCGAGATTGAAAAAAAAATTTGGGATCTTTTAACTAACGCAGTAACTGATCGCTCTTCTGAGTTTAGAACACCAGTATTTATTTGTGGTAATGATAAAGATTTAGATGGAAGAGTTGTTGTATTAAGAAAAGCTGATCAAAAAAATAGCTTCATTCAGTATCATAGTGACATTAGATCATCGAAAATCAAAATAATTCAAAAAAATCCAAATTGTTCAATCTTATTTTACGGTAAACAAGAAAAAATTCAACTCAGACTCAAAACAGTATGTAAAGTTCATTTTAAAGATGATGTTACAAAAGAGTCTTGGGATAAAACAGGTCATATTAGTAGAAAATGCTATCTTGTTGCGAATGGACCAGGAACTAAGTCAGATAGACCAACATCAGGTCTAGATAATAAATTTGATAACTTTGATTACACAAAAGAAGAAAGCGAAGAAGGATATAAAAACTTCTGTGTCATTAGATGCAAAGTCAAAAGTATCGAATGGTTATATTTAGCTGCTAAAGGACATCGTAGAGCTTTTCTTGATTTAGAAAATAATAAAAAGAACTGGTTAGTTCCTTAAATTTTTTATTACTTTTTCTTTTGAGTTTCCTTGATTAACTTCATCAAAATAAACCACCATGTTTGGATAAGGTTTATCTCCGTGTTTTCTCTTCCAGTCGCTTACCCCAGTTTGATAGATTCCCCATTCTATCTTAGCTCCTTTATTTGTATATGGTGTGAATGTTTTAATATTTAATGACTCTAATATTAATTTATTATTGATCCATACTTTCATAAAGCCATCTTCCTTTCTTGTGTAACGAACATTAATTAAAATATCTGTCCATTTACCTTTCATATCATTAATTTTTATTCCTTTTTTCATTTCAACGTATTCACCGCTCCACATTCTACCAACTTCAAGCCATTCACTGCTTCTATCCGTAATCATTAAAATAGGTTTCCAACCCTTTTCGTATATTTGTGTGAAAACTGTCCTAACAGGAGCTACAGATATATAGTCTTCTGGAAGATAAATAGACGCTGAATACCAATATTCTTTATTTCTTTTTTGATATTCTACTGTTTGTAATTCAGTTCTTTGTCTATTAGATTTACAATCGCTATATTTTTTATCTTCACCACAATCTCCTTCTCTTACTTCGAATCTCCAAGATTTGTTACCAGATCTTACAGGGTGCCCGTCTTTACTATTTACTAATTGCAAAGAATATTTTTGTTTATGAGATATACTTTTTATTTGAACTTTAATATTAGAAACATCTTTACTATTTTTTGCTTCGACATTTATTGTAAGAAAAATTAAAATTAATAAACTATTTTTTATACTTTTTAAAATTTTCAACATAGTCTCTAGCGTTTTCTTTAATGTGTTCTATTTCTTCGTCAGTAACTTGTCTGATTACTCTACCGGGACTACCAAGAACCAATGATCTTTCAGGTATAACTTTATTTTCTGTTACAAGTGCATTAGCACCAATGATGCAATTTTTTCCAATTTTAGTTTTATTTAATATTGTTGAACCTATTCCTATTAAACAATCATCTGCAATTTCACAGCCATGAAGCATAACCATATGTCCAATGGTAACTCCTTTTCCAACAATAGTTGGACAACCTGGATCAGTATGAATAACGCTTCCGTCCTGAACGTTTGAATTTTCTCCAATAATAATTGGTTCGAGATCTCCTCTTAAAGTTGTGTTAAACCAAATATTGGAATTTTTTTTAAGCTCTACTCGTCCAATGATCACAGCGTTTGATGCTACCCAACTACCAGGGTCTATTTTAGGAGTGTGTCCTTCAAAATCATAAATCATAAAATTGCTGTAATATAATATTAATTAATTTATAATACATTATGGCCCTAACTAAAACCCCAGTTTGTGATTTTGGAAAAAAAGCTGAGGATTTCAAACTTAGATCGATCAATAATAAAATAATATCCTTAAATGATATTAGAGGAGATAAAGCTACTTTAATAATGTTTATCTGTAATCATTGCCCATATGTCAAAGCTATCATCAAAGATCTTTCAAAAGAATGTGAAGAGTTAAGGAAAGATGGTGTTAATTCAATTGCAATTATGTCAAATGATACCAAAAATTACCCTGAGGACTCATTTGATAATATGATTAAATTTGCAAAAGCTCACAACTTTGGAAAAATGAATTATTTATTTGATGAAACACAGGAAATAGCTAGAAAATATGGTGCTGTATGTACTCCTGATTTTTTTGGTTATAACCAAAATTTAGAACTTCAATATAGAGGTCGATTTAAAGAATTAAAAGATTTAAAGCCAGTCAACAATGAGGAGAGTGATTTAAAAATTGCAATGAAAATAGTCTCCAAAACTCAAAAAGGTCCAGATAAACAGACACCGAGTATGGGTTGTAATATAAAGTGGATTAATTAATGTTTTTAATTGTGACTAGAAATTTCCCACCAGATATAGGTGGAATGCAAAATCTAATGGAGGGTCTTTCAAACGCATTATTAAATCACGGACCAGTTAAGGTTTTTGCAGATTATTCTGATAATTCTGAAATTTATGATCAAAATTCTAAATTAAATATTCAAAGAGTTGCAGGTTTAAAAATTTTTAGAAAGTATAGAAAAGCAAATTTAATTAAAGAATTTATGGAACAGAATGACTTACGAGCTTCCTTTTTTGATCATTGGAAAAGTATTGAGAATATAGAAAATGAAATGTTAAAGAAAAATAAAGCATTTTGTTTAATACATTCAAAAGAAATAAATCATCCTGTAGGGTCCTCTTTACATAGGAGAGTTTTGAATGCGCTAGCTAAAGCAGATCATGTTATAGCTAATTCAAGGTTTACTAAAGAATTAGCAATGAAACTAGGTGTAAAAAATGTAACAGTAATTAATCCAGGATGTAACTATCCTATTCCAGTAAATGATGAAGCAAAAAGTTTTGCAAATGAAGTTTATGGGCAATCAAGTCCTAAACTAATAACAGTATCAAGATTAGATGGAAGAAAAAGTCACCAAAATATTTTAATGACTGTCAAGAATTTGTTACCTAGATTCCCGAAATTAAAATATGTTTCAATTGGTGATGGTGATGAAAGAAAAAATCTAGAAAAACTTAAAAAAGAGCTTAAATTAGATAACAACGTAAAATTAATATTTAGTTCTACTGAACAAGAAAAAGTTGCTCTCCTTGAACAATCAGATGTATTTGTGATGCCGTCTGTCGTGTACAAAAAATCTGTAGAAGGATTTGGAATTACTTATATTGAGGCAGCTTCTTACGGAACACCTTCTATAGGTGGTATTTATGGTGGTGAGGGAGACGCAATCAAAAGTGGTCAAACAGGATACTTATGTAATGGAAATGATTTAAATGCTTTATATGATACACTTTCAAAAATTTTAGTTAATAATCATTTTAAAGATTTAAGAACTAATGCTTTGAATTTTTCGAAAAATTTCAGTTGGAATATAATTGTAAAAAAATATATTGAACTAATTTAATCTTGCTTTCACTTCATTCAAAACTGTATCTACATTTAAATCTCTAAGATTTTTTACACTCAAAGCCTTTAAGTTAAAGCTTTCGATGCTAACTTTCTTCGCTGTGGTATGACTGCCAAATAAAACTAAACCTTTTTTATCTAAGTGTGAAGCTATATGAGCTGGTCCTGTATCATTGGTTATTATAAACTTTGCATTATTAATCAGGGAGACAAGAGTTTTAATATCAACTGACGCATTTTTATCTAAAACGATTTTGCCTTTAAATTCACTTGCTTGATCAATTTCGTTAGGCCCTGGGGCTAAAAGTATTGGAAACTTATTTTTATATTCTTGTTTAAGTTTTATTATCAGCTCTTTAAAGTAAGGCCATCTTTTTTTTTGGTGTTTAATTGAGCAAAACGGAAAAAGTAAAATATATTCGTCATTAGTATATTGTTTAAGCAATCTAGAAATATCTTGTGTTGCCCAGCTTAAATCTATATTTTTAGTAAATTCAGGTTCAATTCCACTTTTTTTAAGTTGTATTTCCATTCTATCTAGAACAGGTTCGTTGTCAAAATCTCTTTTTTTTTGACCCGGCTCCAAGCTTGACGAGGTGTCAGACCACTCAACATTTTTAATTATAAATCTTTTGTAAAATTTTGTTCTACTAGAGTTTTGTAAATCAAATACTTTAGAAATATCATATCTAGACAACTTTTTTTTTAAATTGCTTAAGTAAAACAAGTTCCATCTAGGCAATCTTTTATCTATTATTACTCCATCTAAATATGGGCATTCAGACATAAATATCGAATAAGGTTGAGCAGTAAGTAAAAAGACTTTTCGATTTTTGTAAAAGTTCTTTATGTCTTTAATAGCTCCATTTGCCTGAATTAAATCACCCAAAGAACCGTGTTTAATAATTAATATATTTGACATTATAAATTCTGGTTATATTTAAAGAGTGATATAATAAAATTTAAATATGAGCAATAAATTAGATAAAATTTTGGCAGAGATTTCTGCTGGAGAACTTATTGATAAAATTACAATTTTAGAAATAAAAAAATCTAAAATAACGAACAAAGAAAAATTAATTCATATTGAAAAAGAGCTATCGTCTTTAAACGCAACGCGAAAAAAATACATACCTGACGGGTCAGCTATTCTGAAACATGAAAACGAATTAAAAGAAATTAATACAAAGCTCTGGGATATCGAAGATGGTAAAAGATCTGCAGAAAAAAATAATGATTTTGGAGATAAGTTTATTCAGCTTGCGAGAAGTGTTTACAAATTCAACGATAAAAGAGCTCAAATAAAATTAGCAATTAATAATAGTTTAGGCTCAAATATTAAAGAAGTAAAATCTTACGAATAGTTAATCTGATTTTAAACTTGGTATAACTTTTCTTAATTTTTTTGGTAAATTTTGATTAATAGAAACAGTAATCACTCCCTCTGATTTTTTCAATTCTTTCAAAATCTTCCCATCTGGTGAAACTATCATCGAATGCCCATAAGTTTTTCTTCCATTGTAATGAGTTCCTCCCTGAGCTGGTGCAAGAATGTAGCAAAAATTTTCTATAGCTCTTGCTTTGATTAAAGTGTGCCAGTGTTTTTTTCCAGTTGTTTCGGTAAATGCCGATGGAATAGAAATAAATAATGATCCAGATTTTGAAAGTTTTCTATATAAATTAGGAAATCTTAAATCATAACAAATTGATAAACCAAGTTTACCCCAAGGAAGATTAAATGATTTTAACTTATTTCCAGCACTAAAAGTTTTTGACTCAAAATACTTTTCTCTTTTACTTAAAACAACATCATACATGTGAATTTTGTCATAGAAGGTTCTAATCTTTCCATTATTGTCTATTAAAACTGAGCGATTAACCAATTTAGTTTTTGATATTTTAATAATTACAGATCCAATTAAAATCCACTTCTTATATTTTTTCGCTATTTTTTTTATTCCATTAATATAATTATCTTCATTCATTGATTTACAAACTTTAAGTAATTGTTTTTTATTAAGTGAAAATAAAGATGAGACTTCGGGTGTTAAGATAAAATCTGTTTTTTGTTTTATTGCTTCATGGATTAATTGTTCTGTTTTTTTAAGGTTTTGGGAAATATTATTATTAGACCTTAGTTGGATACAAGAAACTCGGAACATTACTTCATTATAGATGAAGCAAAATTCCAGTTACAGTCAAAACTCGGAACATAAGCACTTGATAATTTTACGTTTCCAAAGCTTTTTGATAAAACTTTACACCAATTATCTACTTGTTTAGGTTTTTTATCGTAACTACCGACTTGGGCAGTTATCACTCCACCTTTTTTAAGAATTCTTTTTAACCCTCTCATATTTTTTTTTGCCAAATCAATGCAATATTGATCATCGTTTAAATCTACAAATATTTTATCATACTTAGAATCTTCAATTTCTTTAATACTATGAAAAGCATCCCCCCAATAAGTATTTATTTTGTTACTTTTTTTAACTTTGGTGCAAACTTTTGGTAAATGTCTATAACAAACATCTACTATCTCAGGGTCAAGTTCAAACCAATCTATATAATTCGAATTATTTTCCAAACAAGCTCTTGCTACACCTCCATCCCCTCCTCCGATAATCGCAACATTATCGTTTTTCTTACTTAAATCATAACTTGATTTAAAAAAATTTGAGCTGTAAATTTTTTCATCTTTTTCTGCTACTTGTATCTCATGATCTATAAATAGTGCATGTCCAAATTCTTCAAGATCCATCACTTCTACAAACTGACCAACTTTAGAAGTAAATTTTTCTAGAACATCTTTCACTACATAGAATTTTTTTTGACCTGGCGTACTATAAATATCGTCGTATAAACCTACACTACTTCTATCAAAAGCGTTAGTAACTACTCTCTTATGATCTATTTCCTTTCTTAAAATTTTAAGGGCAACTTTTGGATTGACCTTGCCACATGTAAAAAAATCAAAACTAATTACTTCTCTTTCTGGAAATGTATGAAAGCTAAAGTGACTTTCAGATAATAATGCAACTAATGTGAAACCTTGAGGTTCAAATTTATGGGAAGCAACGTTAAGAATTTCTACCTTTGCAGCCTTGGCAATTTTATAAATTACTTTTTCGTAAAACTCCGGCGAATAATCTTTTTTAACACCTAAAAAATCGATGGTTATGTGCTCACCAACTTTTATCATTAAAAACTATCCTTTTTTATAATTTTTAAATTTTCCCAAGACAATTTTCATTTCTTTTTTTGAAAGAATCTTAGGTATTCCAATTCTTATGGCATTTATATATTGATGGCAAATATTTTCGATTTCTTGAGCAAGCTCAAAAGTCTTTTCTAAATTTTTTCCAAAAGCAACCTGGCCGTGATTGGCAATCAAACATGCTGTTCTATTTTTCAGAGCTTTAATAATATTTCTTGAAAGATTTTTCGTTCCAAAAGTTGCATATTTACTGCATTTAATGTCTTCTCCACCAGCTACTGCAACCATGTAGTGAAATGCTGGAATACTTTTTTGATGAGTAGAAACGGCTGTAGCACAAGTAGAGTGAGCATGAACTATTGCTTTAGCCTCCTTTTTATTAACATAAATATCTTGATGGAATCTCCATTCAGATGAGGGTTTACCTTTTTTTTTATCATAAATACCTTTGAGCGAGACAAAGACGATGTCTTTTGTTTTTAAAGAAGAATATTTTCTCCCCGATGGAGTAATGTAAAAACCATCAACTCCTTTTTCTTTAGCTCTTGCAGAGATATTTCCAGATCTCAAAGCAGACAAATTGGTTATATTTAATTTTTTTGAATATTTTATTACTTCAGCTTTTAATTTACTCACTTAAATAAACCTTTCAGCCCTTTTTCTGATGCTTCACAAACACCTTTCTCGGTGATTAAACCAGTTACTAGTTTAGCCGGTGTTACATCAAATGCTAAATTTAGTGATTTACTTTTTTTTGGGTAAATCCTTACTTTTTTAATCTCGTTATTTTCATCAACACCTTCGACATGGGACAATTCTTCGGAATTTCGCTCTTCTATGGGAATTTGTTTATGATCTTTTATACTCCAGTCTATAGTTGAACTAGGTAAAGCAACATAAAAAGGAATATTATTATCTTTTGCAGATAACGCTTTTAAATATGTTCCAATTTTATTACACACATCACCATTGGATAAAGTTCTGTCTGTTCCAACAATGCACATATCTACTTGTCCTCTTTGCATTAAAATTCCACCTGCATTATCGGTGATTACAGTATTTGAAATTCCCTCTTCATTTAATTCATAAGATGTTAAGTTAGCACCTTGATTTCTAGGTCTAGTTTCATCAACCCAGACATGAACTTTGATCCCTTTTTGATGTGCGTGATAAATTGGTGAGGTAGCAGTTCCCCAATCTATTGTAGCTAACCATCCTGCATTACAGTGTGTTAAAATATTTACTGTATCTTTTTTTTTATTTGAAATTTCCTCAATAATTTTAAGACCATTCAAACCTATAGTTTTACAAAATTTTTCATCCTCTTCTGTGATTGCCTTTGCTTCGTCTAAAGCTATTTTCAAGATATCTTTATCGTTTACTCCAGATAATTTTTTCATCATTCTGTCTACTGCCCACTTAAGATTAATTGCAGTGGGTCTTGATACAATTAATTCTTCACTAGATTTTTTAAGAAAGGACAAGTCATTTTTTTCTATTATTGATAAAACTAAACCGTAAGCAGCTGTTGCTCCAATTAATGGAGCTCCTCTTACTTCCATTGTTTTAATGGCATTAATTGCATCTTTTACATTTTTTAAGTCTTTAATTACAAACTTATGAGGTAGTTTTGTTTGATCAATAATTTTAACTAAATTATTCTCAAACCAAATTGTTTTGTAAGACTTTCCTTCTATTTTCATTTTCTTTTTTCCATTTTTCTCAATCTTTCTCTCAAACTAGGATTTAAAGAATTAAACCATTTTTTTTCTTGCCCTGATTTAGGTAAAACTTCTCCATACTCAATCATTTGATCTGGCAACAAATCTTCCAAATACACCCAAACATTTTCTTTTCTTAAGTTAGTATTTTTAATTAAAATTTTTCTTAGCCCTAAAATTAATTGTTTTTTAACTTTTGCAGTACGTCCAGATCTTATTTGTCCATTTAGAAAAATTTCTTTAGTCTTTACTAATTTACCTCCCATGAAATGAGAATGTTTTTCATTTTTTTGAAATATTACCTGTGCAAAGAAAGTATTTGCACCTGTAAATTTACTATGAGTATTTGAAATATCATTGGCCAATGAATTTTTTTGCTTATGTGAGAGATTAAAATTTGAACATTTTACAGTATATGTTGGCATTAAATTATTTTTTTTTATTTAAAACTCTTCCAGCAATATTCTTTAATTTTTTTATTGTTTTTTTTGTTCTCAATTTTGGATCTGTTATGATTGCAACATCTAAACAATAGTTAGCAGGATCTTTTTCAACAGAATAATCTTTAAAAGTCTTTATAATTTCTTTAATCATATTTTGAGCGTTAGCTGCATTTTTCATCAAAGTTTGGATTACCATACTTACGTCAACTTCGTCGTGATCTGGGTGCCAACAATCGTAGTCGGTCACCATAGCAACAGTAGAATATCTGATTTCTGCTTCTCTAGCTAATTTAGCCTCTGGCATATTGGTCATGCCGATTACATCTGCTCCCCAAGTCCTATACAATTTAGACTCTGATAGTGTGGAAAATTGAGGTCCTTCCATAACAACATAGGTGCCTCCAACTTGATGAGCGATATTCAATTTTTTCAATGCAGCCTCACAACAATTTGAAAGTCCAGCACTAGTTGGTTTTGCCATTGAAACATGGGCTACTATTTCTTCATCAAAAAATGTTTTAACTCTTGAAAAAGTTCTATCAATAAATTGATCTACAATAACAAATTTTCCTGGTTCCAAATTCTCTTTTAATGATCCTACAGCAGAAACCGAAATTATATCTGTTACTCCTAATTGTTTCATGGCATCAATATTTGCCCTAAAATTTATTTTAGTAGGATTAATTTTATGTCCTCTGGAGTGTCTAGGGATAAAACATATTTCCTCTTTTTCAAGTGATGCTAATAAAATCTCATCAGAGGGTTTTCCCCATGGAGTATTAATTTTCTTCCATTTAGATTTTTCAAATCCCTCCATTTTGTAGAGGCCGCTCCCCCCAATTATCCCGAGCTTTCTTTTTTTCATTATTTAATTATTAATCCTTTTTTGTTAGAACTTGAAGCAAATTATGGATTTAAAAAAACATATAAGATCTATACCTGATTATCCTAAAAAAGGAATTTTATTCAGAGATATAACAACTTTAATAAAAGATGCTAAAGCTTTTAAATATACTAACGACAAAATTATAGATTTAGCAAAAAAAATTGAATTTGACAAAGTAGCGGCTATTGAGTCTAGAGGTTTTGTTTTTGCATCAGCAGTTTCTTACAAATTAGAGAAACCATTTATACTCCTTAGAAAAAAAAATAAACTTCCGGCAGAGGTACATTCAGTTGATTTTGAACTTGAATATGGGACCGCAACCATTGAGGTTCACAAAGATTCTATTAATAAAGGGGATAAAGTACTTATAATTGACGATTTAATAGCTACCGGAGGGACAGCTAATGCAGCTGCGAAAATAGTTGAAATCTCAGGGGGAAAGGTTGCGGGCTTTATATTTGTTATAAATTTATTTGATTTACCAGGTAACAATTTACTCAAAACAAAAGGTTACAAAACAGAGAGTCTTATAGAGTTTCCGGGACACTAGCTGTTTTTTTCAATAAAATTATTTATGTAGTCTTTTAGTTTTATCTTTCCAAAATATTTATACATTCTATTTGATAAGTTTTTATTAGTTAAAGCTGAGGCATATCTTTCACCTGGTCTCTTAGGTAAAAATTTAATTTTAGAATTAAACATTTTAGCAACGTCAATTAACGAATAAGATTTTTTATTTGCAATACTGTAGTGTCGACAAAGATTTTTTTTCCAAGCTATAAAGCAAACTTGAATTGTATCATCTATATGAGTAAACCTTCTTGTTTGTGTACCAGGTCTTACAACTGGAAGAGGTTTGCCTTTTTTAAAATGATCTTCAAATATTCCTATGACTGTTGACATCTGTCCTTTAGAAATCTGATGAGGTCCATAAACATTATAAAAATAAATAACCTCATATTTAAATTTAAACCATTTTTTCAAATTTTCTAACAATTCTAAATTTTTAGCTTTTGAAAAAGCATAAGGTGACAAATTTTTATCATTTCCTTTGTTACCAAGTGATGCGGAAGTTGCAGAGTAAATGAGTTTAATTTTATTTTTTAAACAAAAATTAAAAACAGCGTTAGAACCAACTGAATTAGAGTCTATACACTCATTCATTTTTACAAAACTTTGATAAATTCTTGCAAACTCTCCAAAATGAAATACGGAATTTATTCTTCTAATATTTCTTATCAGTTTTGAAATATTAACTGTTTTTCCTTTGATATATTTTAATCGTGGGCTTCTTATATGATTTAATTTTGTACCCGAAGAGTAGTCATCTAAACTAACAATCTTATATTTTGTCTTTTTTAAAAGTAATTTTATTAAATTTGTGCCAACAAATCCTGCTCCTCCTGTTACTATTATAATATCTTTTTTTGGCATTTCTTTTTTTATCTTCTTAAGTTAATTAAATCAATCTAATGAAGGTCTGTACCATGACTTCTTTCCTATCATTGAATTAAAAATACCGCTTAACCGACAGTAATAAATGTCTCTTTTTTTTTTATTTATTATTATTGAATAAATTATAACTTTAATAAATGCTGAAATAAACTTAGGTAAAACTTTTAATAGAGCTAAAAGAAATCCTTGGTGTTTTTTATGAAAATAAAATGTTGACCACATCCAGTGCCAATTTCTATTTTTTTCTAGTTTGATATTACTAATTTTGTCTACAGAGCTAGCTCCGCTGTGTCTCACTTTGATTGAAGGATCTAAATAAATTTTTCCTCTATTTTTCTTGACCCTTTTACAGAGATCTATTTCCTCAAAATATAAAAAATAATTTTCATCAAAAAACTCATTTTTAAACATTTTCAAGTTAAAAAAAATTGCAAAGCCTTTAATATTGTTTACTTCAACGAGTTTGTTCGCCTCAAATTTTATATCAACCATTTGATCTGAGGCTGGCCCAATTAGCCAAAAATCATCTTTTTTTTTTGCTGAAATTAAAAAATTATCGATAGCATTTTTGTCTAAAATTGTATCTGGATTTAAAACCAAAGCATAATTAGTTTTGACGCTCTTTAAGCCAATATTATTAGCAATAGCATAACCTTTGTTTCCGCCTGTTAATATACATTTTAAGTTACGATATTGATTTTCAAGATTTTTTTTAAAAGTCTCATTATTGGAATTTTCAACAACTATAATCTCAGCTTTATTCTCTATAGATTTTAAGCAATCGGCTATTTTTAATTCACTATTAAAAGTTACGATTACTATAGTAAGATCATTTGAGTCCATTTGATAATATTAATTGATTTTGAGTAATAATTCTTTTACTAATTTAACACATTAAGCTTTAATTTCTAAATTAAAATGAAAAATATCATAGTTACAGGTGGTTCCGGTTTTATTGGGAGTAATTTAGTAAACTATTTGATAAAAAAAAGATATTTCGTAATTAATCTAGACAAACTTACTTATGCATCAAATAAATACCATAATAAAATTAGAAATAAACGGAATTATAAACTTATAAGAATTGACATTAACAATAAGAATAAACTATTTAAAATAATAAAAAGATATAAGCCTTCAGTTATATTTAATCTGGCTGCTGAAACACATGTAGATAGATCTATAGATGGACCTGAAAATTTTATCAAAACTAATATAAATGGTACATTTAATTTATTAGAGTCTCTAAGACTTTTACAAAAAAAAAATATTAGACCAAAGTTAGTTCATATTTCTACCGATGAAGTTTATGGGGATATAAAAAATGGAAGGTCTGATGAATTATACCAGTATCAGCCTAGTTCTCCTTACTCAGCATCAAAAGCAGGCGCTGATCATTTGGTAAAATCATATATTCGAACGTATAAATTAAATGCAGTGATTTCTAATTGTTGCAATAATTATGGGCCATATCAATTTCCAGAAAAACTAATACCAAAGATGATTTCAAATATTTTTAACAACAAAGAGTTACCTATTTATGCCAAAGGTCTAAATTCGAGGGAATGGATACATGTATTTGATCATTGTGAGGCCTTATTCACGCTATATTTAAAAGGTAAGAACGGTGAAAGTTATAACGTGGGATCTGGTATTAATTTGAAAAATATTGATTTAGTCAAAAAGTTATTAAAAGTTTGTGAATCTATGGGTATTAAAATCGGAAAAAATACAAAAATTAAATTTGTTAAGGATAGACCCGGCCATGATTTTAGATATGCCTTAAATAATAAAAAAATCTTTAAAAGATTGAAATGGAAGCCAAAAATTAATTTCGAAAAAGGTTTACAGGAAACCGTAAATTGGTATCTAGAAAATAAAAATTTTCTTAAAAAAATTTCAAAATCCCAATATGAAAAAAGATTAGGACTGAAATTATGATTAAGAAAGGAATTATTTTAGCTGGTGGGATGGGCACTAGAATGAGTCCTCTTACAAAAGCTGTTAATAAACAATTGCTACCTTTGTACGATAAACCTCTGATTTACTATCCACTATCAGTATTAATGCTTGCTGGAATTAAAGATATATTGATTATAGTAAATAAAGGACAGCTTAATCAATTTCAAAAAATCTTACCAAAAAATAATTATCTTGGAATAAATATTCAATACAAAGAGCAACCAGAACCTCGAGGATTACCTGATGCATTTTTAATAGGTGAAAAGTTTATTGGAAAAGATAATGTAGCTTTAATTTTAGGTGATAACTTTTTTTATGGTCAAAACTTTACTCAAAAATTAAGAAAATGTATTAAATTAAAAAAAGGTGCAAGTGTTTTTGTACATCCTGTGAAAAATCCAAATCTTTATGGTGTAGCAAAAGTTAATTCAAAAAATACCATCTTAAAAATAATTGAAAAACCAAAAAAATTTATATCTAACTTAGCAGTAACTGGCCTTTATTTTTTTGACAATAATGTAATTAAATATAGCAAAAATTTGAAACCCTCACGAAGAAAAGAAATTGAAATTACAGATTTATTAAATATCTATAGAAAAAAAAAGCAATTAAATTCTGAGATGTTAGGTAGAGGTGGGGTTTGGCTAGATACTGGTAGCATAGAAGACTTTTACAGCGCTTCAAACTTTATTTCTACAGTTGAAAACAGACAAGGTTTTAAAATAGCTTGTATCGAAGAAATATCTTTTAATAACAAATGGATAAAAGAAAAAGAGATTAAAAATCAAATATCTTTTTACGGTAATTGTGAATACTCAAAATATTTAAAGCATTTAATATAATGAGATTGAAAAATACTAAAATTAAAGGTTTGAAGATAATGCAAGGAAAAAACTTTTTTGACTCAAGAGGTTTCTTCAGAGAAATTTTCATTAAAAAAAAAGTAAAAGTTCATAACCCTATTTTCTGGTGTATGTCTAAATCAAAAAAAAATGTTTTAAGGGGATTGCATTTACAAACAAAAAATAGTCAGGAAAAGTTTGTTTCTGTGATTAAAGGTAAAATTTTAGATGTGGTTATAGACTTAAGAAAAAAATCTCAAACTTTTGGAAAAAACTTTCAAATAATTTTGTCTGAAAAAAATGCCAAATCGATTCTTATACCTTCTGGTTGTGCTCATGGATTCTTAGGCCTTGATAATGAAAATATCGTTGTGTACAGCAATAATAATTATAGATCTAAAAAGAGTGAAATAGGTTTACTTTGGAATGATCCCAAGCTGAAAATTAAGTGGCCAAAAAAAAAATTGATAATTTCTAAGAAGGACAAAAATAATCTAAAATTCATCGATTTTTGTCGTAAATATAAAATCTAAATGAGCAATTTATTAATGTATTGTTTAAGTCTTAATGATGAGGATTATAATAAAATCAAAACTTTAAAATATATTCCAGTTGGTCTTGGAAATAATAAGTTTAATTCAAATTGGTTAAGAGATAATACAAACGAAAATATCTCAAACAAAAATAGTTTTTATGGAGAATATACTTTCCATTATTGGTTTTGGAAAAACAAATTAACTGAAATCAATGAAGAAACTTGGATAGGTTTTTGTGCATATAGGCGTTTTTGGGCTAGCCAGAAAAATATAGCTACAATTAATTCTATAAAGGATTTTTTACAAAATGTGCCAGATGATTGGAATAATTATGATGTAATATTAGGTCAAAACATTTTTATGGATGGATGGTCTAAAATGAGAATTATAAAACACGGATTAAGATCATTTATTCTTAAACCAAAATATTTTTTAAAAAAAAATCAAAACCTAAAATTACATTTTGATTCTTTTCATGGATTTGGAAATTTAGATAAAGCAATAGAAATGTTAGAAGACAATGATAAAGAAGATTTCAAATTTTTTATGGAAAACCAAAATTATTATAATCGAGGCAATATGTTTATTATTAAAAATAAAAAATTAATTGATAGTTTCTATAATACTGTTTTTCCATGGTTAGAACGTTGTGAAAAGATATTTGGTTTTAAAAAGGCTGAATATGGAAATACAAGAATTTACGCATTCTTAATGGAGAGATTTATTTCATATTGGTTTAATAAATATTCGAAAGTAAAAATTTGGCCAGTTATTTTTTACGATTTAAATAAAGAAAGTTTTTATTAAGATGCGCTGCAAAGTTACAAAGAAAAAAATTAAAACTATTATGTCTTTTGGCAAAATGCCTATGGCTAACGGTTTCTTACTTAAAAAAGATTTTCGAAAAGAATTTTTCTACAATTTAAAAGTTGGTTTTAATGAAAAAAATTATTTGTTCCAAGTGGGTAATCATCCTAAGTCATCTCAAATATTTAACAATAAATATCCATTTTTTACACATAAATCAAAATTCATGGTTAATCATTTCAATAATTTTTTTAAATGGCTTCAAAAAAACTATCTTAAAAAAAATGATAAAATAATTGAGGTGGGGTCCAATGATGGAACTTTTTTATTAAATTTTTTAAAAAAAAAATATAATGTTTTGGGTTTTGAGCCTTCGTTAAATGTAGCTAACATTGCCCGAGAAAAAGGTTTAAAGGTTATTTCAAAATTTTTTAATTATAAAAATATTTCTAAAAATAAAAAATTTAAAAAGAAGATTAATCTTATTTGTGCTGCAAATGTTATTTGTCATATCCCGGATTTAAAAAATTTGATTAAGAGTATAGATTTTTCTCTTTGTAAAGATGGATTATTTATTTTTGAAGAACCTTACCTTGGGTCTATGTTTAAAAAAGTTTCATATGATCAAATTTATGACGCTCACGTTTTTATATTCTCTTTACATTCAGTAAAGAGTATTTTTAACAGTTTTGGATTTGATTTAATAAATGCTGTGCCACAAAAAACACATGGCGGCTCGATGAGATATGTAATCGCAAGAAAACATATATATAAAGTGAATAAAAAAGTTAAATATTTATTAAAGAAAGAAAAATTAAATAAATTAAATAAAATTAATTCATGTATTAAATTTAAAAAACAATGCGAAGAGTCTCGAAGAAAATTTCGATTAAAAATAAAGAATCTCAAAAAAAATGGTAAAAAAATTTGTGGTTACGCTGCTTCAGCAAAAAGTACTACTGCTCTAAATTATTGTGGAATAGATCACAATTACATAGATTATGTAGTTGACTCCACAAAGGAAAAAATTGGAAAATTTACACCAGGTACACATATTCCAATTAAAAGCCCCGAATATTTTCGAAATAATTACCCAGATATAGCTATTTTAAACTCGTGGAATCATAAAAATGAAATTTTAAAAAAAGAATTTATGTTTAAAAGAAAAGGTGGAAAATGGATTTCACATGTTAAATAAAAAGAAAATTGTAGTTACAGGAGGACAAGGTAGATTTGGTTCTGTATTAAAAAGACACGTTGGAAGAAATTACTTTTTTCCAAAAAAAAGTGAATTGAATATACTCAAAGTAAATTCAATAATTAGATATTTAAAAAAAATCAAACCAAAATACTTAGTTCATCTTGCTGGTTTATCAAGACCTTTAGTATTACATGAAAAAAATTTAGAAAAAAGTATCAGCTTAAATATTATTGGTACATCTAATATTGTAATTGCTTGTAAAAAATTAAACATAAAATTAATATATTTTTCATCTAGTTATGTTTATCCCGGTACAAAAGGAAATTACAAAGAAACGGATGCATTATTACCCATAAATAATTATGCATGGTCTAAACTTGGTGCTGAATGTGCAGTTCAGATGTATAAAAATTCTCTCATTCTTAGAGTAAGTATGACTGAAAAACCTTTTATTCATAAAGGAGCTTACGCGAATATGATAACTAATTTTATTTTTCATGATGATTTTATTCAAATTTTTAAAAAAATATTAAATAAAAGAGGTATTTTAAACATTGGAGGTAAAACAATGTCAGTTTATAAATTTGCAAAAAGATATAATAAAAATGTCAAAAAAATTTATATAAATAAAAATAGTTTTCCAAAGATGCCTAAAAATTCATCAATGTCCTTGAAAAAGTTAAAAAAAATAATTTAAATATAAAAATTTTAATGGTAGCGAGGGGCGGATTCGAACCGCCGACCCCAGGCTTATGAGTCCTGTGCTCTAACCAACTGAGCTACCTCGCCAATGGCGATGTTTATAATATATTTAACTAACTAAATCATTAGTTTAGTTAGTGTTGAAAATGGTGAAAATATTAAATTAAATTGTAAGTATTATACCAAAAACGGTAACTGCAGAAACTGCGGCTACGCCAAGAGCAAGATTTCTTTTTTTCTCAATCTTTTTTTCCTCATTTAATCTAGATAGGAGATCAGTAACTTTGACTTTACTCTGAGAATTATTAAATTCTGACTGGTTATTATCTATATTGAATTGGGTACTCATATTTAAATAGAATTAAAGCAGAATTAAAAAAATTTGAAAGAATAGTGAGGAGCAAAATGGGTTTAAAAAAACAGACTTGACCCAAAATGATTAAGAAAAGATTGTTTTTTATAATAGTTCTAAGGCAGGGGTATATTTTAAATTAAATGCGTCAGATACTCCCTTATGAGTAATTTCTCCCCTATAAACATTTAAACCAGCTAGATAATTTTTGTTTTCTTTTAAAGTTTTCTTATAACCCTGGTCTGCTAGTTTTAATAATAAAGGCAAAGTTGCTTTATTGAGTGCCATTGTAGATGTTCTTGGGACACCTCCTGGCATATTTGCTACACAATAGTGTACAACTTCATTAACCATGAAAGTTGGGTTAGCATGTGTTGTGGGTTTGCTTGTCTCAACACATCCTCCTTGATCAATAGCAACATCCACAATAACTGAACCTCTTTTCATAGACTTTATCATCTCTTTTGTTACAAGTTTAGGTGCCTCTGCTCCTGGGATTAAAACTCCTCCTACTAATAGATCACATTCAGAAATTAGTTTTTTCAAATCTGTTTTGTCACTCTCTGTTGGAATAATTTTGTCACCAAACCTTTTATGCAATTCTTCCAATCTTTTTTTTGATTTATCAACTACATACACTTTTCCTCTCATGCCCGTAGCTATAATTGCTGCATTTTCTCCAACTACTCCGCCTCCAAGTATAACGACATTTGCAGAGTCTACTCCTGGAGCTCCACCAATTAGCAAGCCTCTACCTTTTTGATTTTTTTCCAAGCAGTGAGCTCCAGCTTGAATAGACATTCTACCAGCAACAGCACTCATAGGGGCTAGTAACGGTAAACGACCATTGTCATCAGTTACTGTTTCATATGCTATGCATATCGATTTTGAATTCATTAAACCTAATGTTAATTCTTTTGCGGCAGCTAAATGTAAGTAGGTATAAATTATTTGTCCTTCTCTTATCATATTAACTTCATTTAATTGAGGTTCTTTTACTTTAACGATTAATTCAGCGGTTTTAAAAATTTCTTCAGGAGTGCTAATTAGTTTAGCGCCAGCTTGAAGATAATCCTCGTTGGTAAATCCAGCCTCTAAACCTCCATTATTCTCAACTAACACTTCGTGATTTCTCTCAACTAAAACTTTTACACTTTCTGGTGTTAATCCGATCCTATGCTCTTGAAGCTTAATTTCTTTTGGAACTCCAACGATCATTTAAGACTTTGAATAGTTAGAAATGCCTGTTCTTAATTTTTCTATAATCTCATCTATATGTTTTTTCTCACATATAAATTGAGGGGCTATAATCAAGGAATCTCCAGTGTTTTTGAAGTTTACGCCAGCATCGTAACAATGTTTGAAGGTTTGAAAACCAGCCTTTCCAGGTTTATCTTTCATTCTCATCTCAATTCCTCCCATCATTCCATAACCTCTAATACTTACGATTTCTTTTAAATCTTTTAAAGAGTGTAATCCGTCTTGAAGATATGGGGACATATCTTTTGCCCTTTTAAAAATATCCTCTTTATCAAATATATCTTGAACAGCTAAACCGGCTGCGACTGCTGCTGGTATTCCAGAATATGTATATCCATGAAATAATTCAGGCGTACCTTCTGGATTTTTTGATGAGTCTAATACAGCGTCATACATTTCTTCTTTTACTGCAACAACTCCCATTGGTATAACTCCATTTGTAGTAGCTTTAGCCATCGTAATCATATCAGGTGTAACGCCAAATTCTTGTGAAGCAAAAGCAGAACCAGTTCTCCCCCATCCAGTAATTACTTCATCAAAAATAAGTAAGATTCCGTGTTTATCACAAATTTCTCTTATTCTTTTTAAATAACCTTTTGGTGGAACTAATGTACCCGTTGATCCTGCAATTGGCTCAACTATACACGCAGCAATATTTTCCCCTCCAAAATTCATAGCTATTCGCTCTAAATCTTCAGCCATTTCAACACCTGTGTCTGGTTGACCTTTTACAAATTTATGTTCCGGTAAATGAGTGTGTCTCATATGTTGAACTCCAGGCATTAAAACACTAGCAAAAGTTTTCACATTGTTAATCATTCCTCCAACGGTAGTCGCTCCAATATTCATTCCATGATAACCTCTTTCACGACCAACAAATCTAAATCTTTTTGAGTCACCTTTTGCTCTGTGATACGCAATAGCTATTTTAATTGCTGTCTCTACTGCAGTAGATCCACAAATTGTATAAAAAATTCTATTAATTCCTTCAGGAGTTTTCTTTGCTATTCTTGTTGCAAGTTCAAATGATCCTCCATAACCTTGATTGAATGGTTGGCAATAATCTAGTTTATCTAATTGTTTTGAAACAGCTTCAGTAATTTCTTTTCTTCCGTGACCAAGAGGATTACAAAATAATCCAGAGCTTGCATCAATCATTTTTTTACCTTGATGATTAGTTAAATAAACTCCTTTTGCGTCAGTAATTAATCTTGGATTTTTTTTAAAAGTTTTATTATCTGTAAATGGCATCCAGTGCTCATTTAAAGAATTAGGTATATTAGTTCTGTTAGAAGTGCTCATAATTCAACTTGTAGACTATTGTTATAGTTTGACAAGAATTATAACATACAATCTTTAGTTGTAAAATCAATATGGCCTTACATATCTAATCAACTATTTACTTCTTAATCAATTTAATTTTAAATCTTAGTATTAAACAAACCATATGGGAGAACTATGAAAAAAATAATAAGCACAGTTCTTGGGATTTTATTTGCGTTTACTCTAACAGCTACAGTAGCTAACTCAGCTGCCAAAGAAGTGAGAGTTGCGTACTTTTTGGAGTGGCCATCTCCAAATCTTGAGGACATGAACAAAAAAGCATATGCAAAAGCACTTGGTGTGCCAGTAAAGTGGACTAACTTTACGAATGGTGTAGCAATGACTGATGCTATGTTAGCAGGAGATATCGATATATCTTACTCACAAGGTTTAATGCCTTACATAAATGCAGTTAAGGCAAAGGCGCCAATCAGTTTAGTAGACGTTGCAATGGAGTACGGAATGGGAGGAACAACATGTGTTACTTCTAATAAGTCTGGTATTACTAAAGCTAATGCTTCTGAACTTGAAGGTAAAAAAGTTGCTGTTCCATTAGGAACAATGGCTGAATATGTTTTTACTGAAAGTATGAAAATAGTTGGTGCTGACAGAAAAAAAATGAACATTATTGCAATGGACCCTGAAGAGGGTGCAGCCGCATTAGTAAGTGGTGACGTTGTAATGGCATGTCTATTCGGAGGTAACTCTATTAAATCAGCCACTGCTGTTGGAACAAGACTTTTAACAGTTGATGAAGCTCGTGCTGGAGGTATCATGGGAATAGATATCGTTTCTGTAACGAATAAATTTATGAAAGAAAATCCTGGTATGTTGAAGGCTTTCGTAGAATTAACTCATGAAGCTAATGAGAGATACAGAAATGGTGGAAGTGATATGAAAGCTATGTCAAAAGAGTCAGAAATGAAAGTTGCTGACATGAAAGACACTTTAAGTGGCTTCAAATTCTTAACACCAAAAGAAACAAAAAAATCTATGAAGAGTGGTAACCTTGCTAAGTTTTTAAAAGGTTTTGACACTCCAAGAGGTACAGTAACAACTAAGTTTTTACCGTAGTTCTTGAACAACAAAATTATAGGCACCAATCTAATAAATTGGTGCCTATTTTTTTATAAAAATATCTAATATAGTTCTTTTATGAGTGATCTGATTTCTCAAAATTTAAATATGATTTTTAAAACTCCTAAAGGAGAAACTGTTCACGCTCTTAAAGACTTAAATTTTACGATTAAAAAAGGAGAATTATTAACTGTACTAGGACCTTCAGGTTGTGGGAAAACAACTTTATTAAATATTACTGCAGGGTTTATTAGGCCTACCTCAGGAAAAATTACACTTAACAATAAAGAAATTAATGGACCAGGTGTTGATAGAGGAATGGTTTTCCAGCAAGGTGCATTGTTTGAATGGCTTACTGTTGCTGAAAATGTAAATTTTGGTTTGAGAATGAAGGAAGAGGACGTTGCTCAAACTCAAAAGAAAGTTGATGAATGGCTAGATATAGTTGGGCTTAAAGGATTTGGTAATACTCCTACTTATCAATTATCTGGAGGGATGCAACAGCGAGTAGCTCTAGCGAGATGTTTAATAAATGATCCTGAATTAATTTTAATGGATGAACCCTTAGGGGCTTTAGATGCTTTGACTAGAGAAAAGATGCAATCTTTAGTTCTCAAAATTTGGAAAGAAACTGGAAAGACAATAATTCTAATCACCCACTCTGTAGAGGAAGCATTATTACTTGGAGAAAAAGTTTATGTGATGGCGCCAAGACCAGGAAGAATACATAAAGAATATAAATTACCTTTCGCATCGATGGGTCTTAAAGGGGATTTAAGAGATATCAAAAATGATAAAGAGTTCGTATCTAAGAGAGAGGAAATTCTTTCAATGATATGGGATATGGAAGAGGAAATTATGGGAAAAGAAATTTAAATGATCACAGGTTTTTTAACGTTTTTATTTTTTTTCGCCATAGTAGGCTGTGTTCTCTATGGAAGAAAGTTAATTAGAACTGAAAAAGTTGACGCTGTATTTGGAAATCCTGAAAGAGCAAAAGGAGGAATTCATTGGGTAATAGTAGGAAGCAGTTTTCTATTATTAGTATGGCTTTATTATTCATGGGATATAGCTAAATCTTTTTTTCCAAAGTCAGCAAATGAGCTTTGCCAAGTTGGTAAAGTAAATGAGTCACTTCTTTCGCTTAAATATCTTTTTCCAATAGAAGAACGTCAACTTAAGAGTACATCTGTAATAGAAACTGAAACAGAAAATTTAAACAAAATCACTATGGAAATTGAAAAATCAGGCATTAAAAATCAAGATAAAAGTAAGCTAATAGAATTTATTTCACAAACTAAAAATACAATACCATTGCTTACAAATGAACAGCTTTTAAATAATGATACTAGAGCACAAATTAAAATAATTAATGAAAAAATTGAAA
>JAOOBT010000005.1 GCA_028404615.1 Candidatus Pelagibacter sp. | reverse complement strand
AAATAAATCATGAAGCCTTGCCATTCTTCCATCTTCATTCATAACTTCGCATATTACTGAACTAGGATTTAAGTTTGCTAATTTAGATATATCAACTGAAGCCTCCGTGTGTCCTGCTCTTTCTAGGACTCCCCCGTTTCTTGCAACTAAAGGAAATACATGACCAGGTGAAACGATATCGTTTTTTTTTGAATTTGGATTTATAGCAGTTTTTATAGTTCTAGCTCTATCTTGAGTAGAAATACCTGTAGTAATTCCTTTCTTTGCCTCTATTGAGATTGTGAAAGCTGTTTGCATCCTAGATTTATTTACAGGAGACATCAAAGGTAATTTTAAATTATCGATTTGTTTTTTTGTTAAAGCTAAACAAATTAAACCTCTTCCGTGTTTTGCCATAAAGTTAATATTTTTAGAATTACATTTTGATCCAGGAATTACTAAGTCACCCTCGTTCTCCCTATTTTTATCATCAACTAAGATGAAAATTTTACCTCTCTTTGCATCTTTAATAATAGAAGAAATTTTTGAAAATTTGTTTTTGGGCATTTAATTAGAATATTTATACATATATTTACTTAATATATCTAATTCAACATTGACTAATTTGTTAGATTTTAAATTCTTCAGATTAGTAAGTTTTAGTGTATGTGGGATTACATTAATCTCGAAAAAATTTTTATAAACTTTTGAAATAGTTAAAGAGACACCATTTATTGATATGGAAGCTTTTTCCATTAAATATTTGGACAATTTAATATCAAGGATCTGAAATTTTATAAGCCATGTTTTATCAATAAAGTATATCTTTTTTATTTTTGCAACAGTGTCTACATGGCCTTGCGTAAAGTGACCTGATATACTTTGTCCAAACAAAATAGATTTTTCTAAATTTATAATTTGATTTTTTTTATATGATTTAAAATTAGATCTTTTTAATGTTTCACTTGATATATAAAAATAAATTATTTTTTTTTCAATTTTTTCAATTGTTAAACATACACCGTCGCAACAAACTGAAGCTCCTACATCTTTTTTTTTAAACCTCAAATTTGTTTTAACTCCAATATAAATACTATTTTTTTTTTTCTTTATAGTTTTTATTGTTCCAGTGTTGTAAATTATACCATTAAACATTTTTAAAACTCTTTATTATAAAGTTTATCACCATTTAAATTTATTTTAAGGAGTTTAGGTGAAAATTTCTTTAAATATTTTATTGAAATGTTATTTTTACCTTTTTTACCTAATTTATTTGTACTTTTAAAAATAAACAATTCATCAATAATTTTATTCTTTATTATCGTCTCTAAAAATGTCAGTCCAGTTTCAATAAACATTCTTGAGTACCCCATTTTATAGATCTTTTTGTTTAACTTTTCAAAATCTTCTTTATTTTTAAGAGAATTAATTAAAATAATTTTGTACCCTTTTTTTTTATAATTTTTTATTTTTTTTAAATTTTTTTTAAGAGTTATTAAATATGTTTTTCTTTTTTTTAATAAAGTATTAAGTAACAAATTTTTTCTAAGCTTTAAGCTTAAATCAACGATAAACAGAGCAGGTTTATATTTATCTAAACCATTAATTCTACAATTTAACAATGAGTTATCATAATTAATTGATTTAGAGGTAGATAATATACAATCATATTTATATCTTAGTAAATGAACAGCTTTTCTTGAAAAAATATTTGTAATCCACTTATTTTTTTCATTAATTGTTAGATTATCTTTAGATAGAGCAATTTTAGCAGCAATATAAGGAATCTCTTTTTTTTTATTTATGTAATAACTTTTATAAAATCTACTATAGTCTTTTGATTTAATTAGTTTGCACTTTACGCCTTTATTTTTTAAAATTCTCTTAGCTTTTTTAAATGTCCTTACATCTGGATCTTCGAAAGCATAAAAAACATTTTTAATTTTTTTTTTTACAATAATATCTACGCAAGGAGGTGTTTTCCCATAATGAGTACAAGGTTCCAAGGTAGTATATAGTGTAGCACCCGAACAATTTTTTAGATTTTTCAAAGCATTAAATTCAGAATGAGGTCTTCCACTAATTGAAGTAACTCCTGATGAAATTACTGTATCATTTTTGACAATTACACAACCAACTGATGGATTTAATTTAGTATGTCCTAAATTTTTTTCTGCCAGTTGAAAAGCAAGATTGAGATAAAAATTATGATTTTTTATCATCTAAATTGCCTACAAATTGTTCAAAATCTTTTGCTTCTTTAAAATTCTTATAAACAGAAGCAAAACGAACATAAGCAACTTTGTCTAATGAAGACAAACCATCCATTATGAATTTTCCAATAGTTGGTGTAGGAATTTCACTTTCTCCAAGCCCTTCCAAATTCCTGACTATTTTTGAGATGAATTTTTCTATAGTTTCCGAGTCTATTGGTCTTTTTCTTGTAGCTATTCTTATTGATTTTGAAATTTTATCTCTATCAAAAGGCTCCCTTTTTCCGTTACCTTTAATTACTGTTAATTCTTGGAATTGTACACGTTCAAAAGTAGTGAAACGTTCTTTTCTATCACAACCGCATAGTCTTCTTCTTCTTATAGCAGTGCCATCTTCTGTAGGTCTAGAATCTACTACTGAAGTATCTTTTTCTCTACAAAAAGGACAAAGCATAAATTTCTTTAGTTCTCATATATAGGAAAAGCTGCACAAAGATTAATTATTTTTTTCTTTACTTCGTTTTCTATTTTTGAATTATCTGTTTTATTTTCGCTTAACCCTTTTATTACTTTATAAATTAATTCTGCGATTAATTTGAACTCTCCTTCTCCAAAACCTCTTGTAGTGCACGCAGGTGTGCCTAATCTTATGCCAGAGGTGATCATAGGGCTTTCTGTATCAAATGGAATTCCATTTTTATTACACGTTATATTTGCTCTACCCAATGAAGCTTGGGCATCTTTACCTGTTACATTAAATGATCTTAAGTCTAGTAACATTAAATGGGTATCAGTACCGCCTGAAAAAATTTTAAAACCTTTTTTTGATAAACTCTCAGATAAAACTTTAGCATTTGTTATAACATTTTTAGTGTAAGTTTTAAAATCATCTGATAAAGCCTCTTTAAAACAAACAGCTTTAGCTGCAATAACATGCATTAAAGGACCGCCTTGTAAGCCAGGAAAAATTGCACTATTAAACTTTTTAATTAATTCTTCGTTATTTGTTAAAATAATTCCACCTCTTGGCCCTCGAAGCACTTTATGAGTAGTCGACGTTACAACATCAGCATATTTTGTTGGATTAGGATATGCTCCTCCTGCAACCAAACCTGAGAAATGAGCCATATCAACTAAAAGATATGCACCAACTTTGTCGCAAATTTCTCTAAATTTTTTAAAATCAATAATTCTCGAGTAAGCACTTCCTCCTGCAATTATAAGTTTTGGTTTATTTTCAATAGCAATTTTTTCAACGTTATTGTAATCAATTAATCCCGTTTTCTCATCCACTTCATAATGAAGTGCATTAAACCACTTTCCTGATTGAGCAGGTTTAGCTCCATGAGTTAAATGCCCTCCTGAATTCAAACTCATTGCAAGAGTTGTGTCACCTGGCTTTAATAAGGCTAAATAAACCGCTCCATTTGCTTGAGCACCTGAATGAGGTTGTACATTTGCAAATTTGCAATCAAATAATTTTTTTGCTCTTTCGATTGCAAGATTTTCTGAAAGATCCACATGTTCACATCCACCGTAATATCTTTTGCCTGGATAACCCTCAGCATATTTATTTGTCAAAACAGAGCCCTGCGCCTCTAAAACTGCTTTTGAAACTATATTTTCCGATGCAATTAGTTCGATGTGATTTTGTTGTCTCATAAATTCATCTCTTATTGAATTATATAACTCTTTATCAGCGTCTTGAAGTTCTAACTTAAAAAAACTGTTTAAATATTTATTTAATTTAATTGCTGTTGACATTTTTATATTTTTTTTATTCTTTTTAAATGTCTACCACCTTCAAAACTAGTTTTCAAAAAAGTTTCAACTAATTTTAGCGATAGACTTTTTTTTGTTAATCTTGCTCCTAATGCTATTATATTAGCATTATTGTGCTGTCTAGACAATCTAGTAGACTTAGTATTATAGCATACAGCTGCCCTTATACCTTTAATTTTGTTAGCACTTATTGCCATCCCTGTGCCTGAGCCGCAAACCAGTATTCCTATGTCACTTTTTTTGGCTTTAACACGTTTAGCTAGTTTTTTTGCATAATCTGGATAATCAACTGATTTATTTTCATAAGGGCCCATATCAAAAATTGATATATACCTCTTAATTAAGTGATCTTTAATACTTTCCTTTAATTTATAACCAGCGTGATCGGAGGCTATACAAATTTTTTTAAATAGAAAATTCAATTTAATTAAATTTATAATCTAATACACAAGCTACAAGGTGAATTCTATTTTCTTCGCCTCCATTAAATGCGTTGTGATATTTTGTATTGTTAGTAATCCAAACAGATCCGTCAGCCGGCATATGTTTTGCAATATTCTCAATAACCATTAAGCAACCTGGGTTGCTTATAATTGGAATATGCAGTCTAGGCTCAGGATCTCTATGCCAACTCAAAGTTGATCTAGGTTCTTTTAATAAAATTCTAACTCTACCTAGTTTGTATTTTGAAGATAAAACATCAAAAACTTCTTTAAAGTAAGTGTTTTCATAATCTGGAATAAATTCGGAGTAAGCAGACTCATCTAATTTCACGTCTCTAGATACTTCTTTGCCAGTTTTATCCGGTTTAGTCCAATATAACCCTCTCGCTTTATGCCCTTTTACAGAATCTGGGTCACCTGGTATTCTCGTTAAGCATATTGCGCCAAAATGAGATATGCCTCCACCATCATCAAATTTTTTGGTTTGTATTATTTGTTTGTAAGCTTCTTGAAGTTTTAAAATATCAAATTTTATATTTTGTTTTTGGAAATCAGAAAAATTCAAATTTTTCTCTTCTTTTTTTAAATCCAAATTTATTACGTTTTGAGAATCTTTATTCATGAGTTATAGTTATTTATAGCTTTGTAATATATATTTGTATATTACATTTGTCGCATAATAAATAAATTTAAAGCATGATTACAGGAAAATTCCCTAATTTAAGACTGAGAAGAACAAGAAAATACGCTTGGTCACGAAAATTAGTCCAAGAAAATAACCTTTCAAGTAGTGATTTTATCTATCCTATCTTTCTTATAGAGGGGAAAAATAAAAAACAATTAATCAAATCTATGCCTAATGTTTATCGATACACTATTGATAAATTAGGAGGAGTTGTAGAAAGCGTGGTAAAAAATAAAATACCAATGGTGGCTCTTTTTCCCCTAACACCCAAAAATAAAAAAGATAACTTAGGTAGCGAGGCTTTAAATGAAGATAATCTTGTCTGTAAAGCTACGCGATATATAAAAAAAAAATTTAAAAATAACGTTGGTGTAATGTGTGATGTTGCCTTAGATCCTTACACTTCACATGGACATGATGGTTTAATAAAGAAAAATTACGTAGAAAATGATAAGACAGTTATTACTTTATGTAAGCAATCACTGATCCAAGCACAAATGGGTTGTGATGTTATTGCGCCCTCAGATATGATGGATGGACGAATAGGTAAAATCAGAAAATTTTTAGATAGAAATGAATATCACGATGTTCAACTGCTATCATATGCAGTAAAATATGCGTCAAGTTTTTATGGACCCTTTAGAGATGCTGTAGGATCAAAAAAATCTTTAAAAAGTGACAAAAAAAATTATCAAATGGATTTTGCTAATAGTGATGAATGCCTGAGAGAAGTTGCTTTAGATATAAAAGAGGGTGCAGACATGGTAATGGTAAAACCTGGGATGCCTTACTTAGATATAATTAAAAAAGTAAAAGAAAATTTTAAAATACCTGTTTTGGCGTACCAAGTTTCAGGTGAATATAGTTTAATTAAAAATGGTATAAAAAGTAAGTTAATTGAAGAAGAGTCTATAATTGAAAGTTTAATGAGCTTTAAAAGAGCTGGCGCATCAGCCATTGTTTCATATTTCGCATTAGAAATATCTAGAAAACTTTAAACTCAATTAAAATAATTTTCTAAAATAACTCTAGACTTTGGAAACAAAAGATTATTTGTAACAAAAAACTTATTCACCATTATCTGTCTCGTGAAATAAAGAGATTTTCGAATAAGGGTATTATTAAAATTTTCAGGTATTTTCCCTGTTATTAAATATTCAGGTACCTCATAAAAGTTTCCATCAATCTTGATATTAATTAATTCTTTGCCAGAAGTTTGATCTTTAAAGTTTTTCAAATTTGTATCATATCCCAATTCTTTAATTAGGTTTATTTCAAAAAATATATATAAAAAAATCCAGTTTTCTATATTTATTGAGTTTAATAATTTCTCAAAAGTGAAGTAAATTATTTTGTTTGGTTGAGACTCAGGTAATAAGATATTTAATAATGAACAAATTGAAGTTAAAGCTGATGTTCTTTCTTTGTCACTAAAATATAAAGGAGATATAGGTTTTATTAATTCTGTTTTAAAATAACCTATCCTGTTCTCGTTTTTAGAAGTATATGAAACAAATAATTTGTTAGATATTTGTAAGTGATTTCTTATTTTTCTTGAAGTACCACCATAAACTATTCCCTCAATTTTTCCTTTTTTCTGAGTGAAAATATTTATTATTATCGCATTCTCTCGAAATTTTCTTTTTGACAACAAATAACATTCATCTTCCCAAATCATATGTTTAAAATCTTAAGAAGTTTTGCTGCAGCATTTTGTTGGGCTTTTTTTTTAGAGGAACCCTCACCGGATATCTTTTTAGAATTCGGTATTTGTACTTCCGTTTTAAATAACGGTTTATGTTGAGGTCCCATTTTCTTAAAAAAGATATATTTAGGAAGTTCTTTAAATTTTTTTAAACTAAATTCTTGAAGTTTTGTTTTAGAGTCAATTAATGTAACAGAAGATTTTAATAAATATTCATCCCAGAAATTAAGTATGAATTTTTCAGCTGCTTTAAGACCCCCATCTAGATATATAGCGCCAACTATAGCTTCTAAACAATCACTAATGATTTTGTCTGTAGATCTTTCCATTTTTTTATGTGAAGCACCTAAAAATATGAACTTTTTCAAATTTATTTTTTTTGCTATTGAGCAACATGTTTTTTTATTAACCAAATTAGCAAATTTTTTATCAATAATTCCTTCTTTTTCATGTGGATATTTTTCTAGTAATTTTTCAGAAATAACTAAACCTAAAACTCTATCACCTAAAAATTCCAATTTTTCATTATTAATTTCATTATTAAAACTTTTATGTGTTAATGATTTTTCAATTAAAGATGTTTTTTTAAAAGTGTATTTAATGATTTTTTCAAAATCTTTAAAATTTTTTTCCATTACAATTTTTTGAATAATCTTTCTATCCTGAATGAATTATTTAAATTCCAAAATTTCAATAAACTACTTATATTTGTATCATTAGAGAAAAAAATTATTTTAGCCTCCCCTACTAAATTTAAATTTTGAACATAACCAACGCTATTAAGATATCTACTATCTTTGGAGCAATCACGATTATCACCTAATAAAAAATAATAGCCTTTAGGTACTTTAAATTTTTGAGAATTCTGCAAACTTCCTCGACTTTTATAAGATACTAAATGTTGTTTACCATTTGGCAAAGTTTCAATATAAGTTTTAGTTTCTAAAAAAAAATTTCCACATCTCACATTAATTTTTTTTTCGATCTGTTTTCTTATTACTTTTTTACCATTAATTATTAGCTCTCCGTTAATAAATTGAATTGTATCTCCCGGTAAACCTACTAATCTTTTAATGTAATCTGTTCTATTATCAGCTGGTGTTTTAAAAACAACTAGATCCCCTCTTTCTGGATCTTTGGAAAAGAAACGTTTACTTGAAACATTTGGGCTAAAAGGGAAGGAATGTTTGCTATAGCCATAAGTATATTTTGAAACAAATATACGATCACCAACTAATAAAGTGGGTTCCATTGAAGATGAAGGTATATAAAATGGCTGAAATAAAAGTGATCTAATCAAAATAGCTATAAATAAAGCAGCCAATAATGTTTTAATATTGTCGTATACGATATATATTATATTTTTTTTCTTCATATAGATATTGTTACAAAAGCAACTGCATATTTTTTTTCATCGGATACTGAAAGTGCTATTTTTGTTTTTTTATTTTTAACTTTGTTTTTAAATATTTTTTTAGTGTGACCGATTAAACTTATATAAGGTTTTCCAGATTTTTTATTAAGAATTATTATTTCATTGAAGTTTATTCCTTTCGAAATACCTGTTCCTAGAGCTTTAGAGAACGCTTCTTTCGCTGCAAATCTTTTAGCAAAACAATTTGATGAATTTGAAATTCTTTTACATTTTGCAATTTCTTTTTTATTAAAAATTCTATTAATAAAAAATTTTTTTTTTAGATTTTTTTTTATTCTATCAACCTGAATTATGTCGGTTCCGATGCCAAAAATATTCATCTTTTTAAAATTTTTTTAAATAAATTAATTGTTTTTGGAAGTCCTACAAAAATAGACTCACCAATTAAAAAATGGCCAATATTAAATTCAATTATTCCATGAATTTTTGATAGGATTTTTGCTGAATTAAATGTTAGACCATGCCCTGCGTGAACCTCTAAACCTAATTCATTGCCTTTTTTTACAGCTTTTTTAATTTTATCAATTTCTTTTTTATAATTTTTTTTTTTATTAATTAGATTACATAGTTTACCAGTATGAATTTCTACACAATCTACTTTTAAATTTCTTGCTTGGTTTATATCTTTAATACTTGGTTCAATAAACAGACTTACCCTGATATTTTTATTTTTAAGTTTATTAATCAATTTTTTTAAAAAAGTTTTATTATAATTTAAATTCAGGCCTCCTTCTGTTGTTATCTCTTTTCTTTTTTCTGGAACTATACAAACGAATGGAGGTTTACTTTTAGAAGCAATATTTAACATTTCCTGGGTGGCTGCGATTTCGAGATTCAATGGTATTTTGAGTTTTTTTATTATTTTTTTAAGATCTAATTCATTGATATGTCTTCGATCCTCCCGTAAGTGAATAGTAACAGAATCAGCTCCACATTTTTCTGCTAAAAGAGATGCTCTTAATGGACTTGGGTAGTTTTCTCCTCTTGCATTTCTGACAGTAGCTACATGATCAATATTTACACCAAGTCTGATTTTCTTCATTAAAGGTTTCGACTTCCAGGTTTTATCGGTTTAATAGATATCAATTCCTTGGGTAAATTATCTTTTTTATAAGTTGGTATATCTAATTGTACTTGAGAAACGATCTTATCTTTAATTTTAGACATACCGTTTGATCTGTCTATAATGCAAGCATATCCAATCACCTTTGCTTTATTTACTTTCACTAGCTCAGAACATTCTATACTTGATTTACCAGTGGTGATTACATCTTCCACAATTAAAACCCTGTCATTTTCTTTTATCCTAAAATCTCTTCTTAATTTAAAATCACCATTGACTCTTTCTGAAAAAATTGTTTTTTTATTGAGCATTTTTCCTAATTCATATCCCACTACTATGCCGCCCATTGCGGGAGATAAAATTAAATTAAAATCCTTAAATTCATTCTTTATTTTGTTCGCTAAAGACTCACAGATTTTTACTGCATGTTCAGGCCTGCTCATAAGTTGAGCGCATTGAACATACTTCGAACTATGCAATCCTGAAGAAAGAATAAAATGCCCCTCAATTAAAGCATTAGTTTCTTTTAAAATTTTCAAAGATTCTTCTAATGAAAGCATTTTTTTTCTGTTTGTGTCGAATAATTTTAAATTTTAAATCACTTTGTTTTATTTGACTTATCAAGTTTGTGAAATTTTTCAAATCTTTAATTTGTAAATCAAAAGAAAAAGTTAAATGCTCTTTTTTTCTTTTAATAATTTCTAAATTAACAATATTACCCTTATTAAGGCCTATAAGCGAAGTGATATGACCTAAAACGCCAGGTTTATGTGGAAGATCTACTTCTAGAGTGCTTGAATAATTTTTTTCTGTAACTTTTGAATACTCTGTTGATTTATCTTGCCAGTATTTACGAATAGCAGAACGAGCTTTACCAGTTGCTGATGAGGACAGCCAGTGTAGTGATGGCGATGCATTTTTAGAAGTTTCAATATTAACTAAATCGCCATTTTTCAATATTGTTTGTAATGTGGCTTGGCGCCCATTTACAGTGCAACTTATTGCACTATTACCTATTTTTGTGTGTACTGCATAAGCAAAATCTATTGGTGTTGCTTTTTTTGGTAATTTTATTACGCTTCCTTTTGGAGTAAAACAAAAAACATTTTCCTGAAACATTTGTAATTTTGTAAATTCATAATAATGTTCTGGGCTCGTACCCGCTTCAATTATTTCAACTAAATCTCTTAGCCAATCATATTCCTTCCATGACAATTCAGAAAATTTTTCAGAGGATTTATATTTCCAATGAGAAGCAATACCTCTTTGAGCAAATTCGTGCATATCATGTGTTCTGATTTGTATTTCAATTCTATTTTTTTTAGGTCCGATCACAGCTGTATGTATAGATTTATATTTATTAATTTTTGGGGTTGAAATATAGTCTTTAAATTTACCTGGAATAGTTGAAAATCTACTATGAAAAATCCCAAGCGTTTTGTAACAATCTTCAACATTGCTTACTATTACTCTGAAACCAATAATATCAGTAAGTTGCTCTAAAGAGATCTTTTTGTTTTGAATTTTACGCCAAATTGAAAAAGGAGTTTTTTCTCTTCCTGTAATTGTTGCAGTTATTCCATTTTTTTTTAAAATTTCAATTAATTCAAAAGAAATAGATTTAAAAGTATCTTCAGTATTATTTTTTATAAATCTTAACCTTTCTAAGATCAAATCTCTTGCTGGCTTATTTAATACAGAAAAAGATAGATCTTCTAATTCATCTCGTATTCTATTCATACCCATTCTATCTGCTAAGGGCGCATATATTTCCATAGTCTCCTTAGCTTTTCTAATAATTTTGTCTTTATCTTTTACAAATTGAATTGTTCTCATATTATGTAGTCTATCGGCTAACTTGACTAGTAAAACACGAATATCTTTAGATGTAGCCAATATTAATTTTCTAAAATTTTCAGCTTTTGAATCTTCAGAGGCTTTATCTTCTAAGGCGGAAATTTTAGTTACGCCCTCAACTAAATTAGCAACTTCTTCACCAAATTCCTTTTTTACTGTTTCGTAAGTAACATTTGTATCTTCAATTGTGTCATGTAATAAACCTGTGGTAATAGTAGCGCTGTCTAATTTTAATTCAGTTAGAATTTTTGCTACTGCTACAGGATGAATTATGTATGGCACTCCCTCTTCTCTTTTTTGATTTTGATGAGCTTCAAGTGCAAAATTATATGCTTTATTTAATGAGTCTGAATTTAAAAATCTATTGTATGATTTGATTTTGTCAATTAATTCATTATTGTTAATCATTGTTTGATATTAACATTTTTATTTAATCTTGTAATCTCTATCCTAAATTTTTGGCTTAGTTTGTTTATTAAAAATCGTGCATTTTTCTTTAATATAGGGTGTTTCCAATTTGGATCTATTTGTAAAATTGGGTATAGGACAAAATTTCTCAAATGGCATTTGGGATGAGGTATTATTAGTTCTCCTCTATTTTCTCTCATCTTTTTAAAATCGATTATATCAATATCAATTACTCTAGGTTCGTTTTTTTTTGATTTAAATCTGCCCAGTTTTTTTTCTATTAATTTGTTTATATTTAAAAGACTAAGACAACTATCCTCATAATTCACTAAAAGACCAATATTAAGAAATTTAGGAAAATTTTGATTTGGATACGATGGCGTTTCATAAAAATTTGAAATTTTTTTTATTTTGATATTAGACTGAACCAATAATTGAACAGCTATTGTAATATTATCAAATCTTGTTCCATATTTTGAATCTAGATTAGAACCGATATTAATATGTATCATTTATTATTTTTACTTAATAGTCTTGCTTTTTCTCTATTCCAATCCCTTGTTTTTTTTACTTGTCTTTTGTCATAGAGTTTTTTTCCTTTTGCTATCGCTAATTCAATTTTAACTTTTCCTTTAGAAAAATATAATTTTGTAGGAATTAATGTTAATCCCTCCTGATTAATTCGTCCTATAAGTTTATTTATTTCTTTTTTATGTAACAATAATTTTCGATCTCCTTTTGGGTTATGATTATTATAAGAAGATTGCCGATAAAGGGGGATGTGAGAATTTATTAGATATATTTCTCCATTATTATCTACTGCATAGGAGTCTGCTATACTTCCTTTTCCGTCTCTTAAAGATTTTACTTCAGAACCTTTTAAAACAATTCCAGCTTCCAGTAATTCAATAAAAAAATAGTTGAAACTTGCTTTTCTATTAAGACAAATAATTTTCTTACCAGGTAATAATTTTTGTTTCATTAAAGTAACTTAGCTACTTTAAGCGCTTCAGAAATTTTTTTTTTTGTTTCTTCTCTTACTTCAACCAATGGTAATCTAACATTAGGTTTGCACATATTTAATAAAGATGCGGCATACTTAACTGGTGACGGATTGCTCTCAATAAAAAGCGATGTGTGTAAAGGTTGCAGTAATTTATCTAATTCAGTTGCTTTTTTAATATCTTTAACACAAGCTTTCTGAAAATCAGAAGAAAGCTTTGCAGCTATGTTTGCTGTTACACCAATAGCACCTACACCACCCCGTTTATTAAATTCCAATGCGTTATCATCATTACCAGTCAGTTGAATGAATTCTTTTCCCATTGTTTTTAATTGAAGATCGACTCTATTGAGATCTCCAGTGGCATCCTTTACACCTTTAATATTTTTAAGCTCATATAATTTAGCCATGGTGTCTACGCTCATATCTATAACTGACCTTGATGGAATATTGTAAATGATAATAGGAATACCAACACTATCATTAATTTTTTTATAATGTTGATACAAACCTTCTTGAGTTGGTTTGTTATAGTAAGGTGTTACAACTAACAAAGCATCTGATCCTGCCTTTTCTGCAAATTTAGATAATTCTACCGCTTCTTCAGTTGAATTTGACCCTGTGCCAGCTATTACAGGAATTTTTCCTTTGCACTCCTTAACAGCTATTTCAATTATCCTTCTATGTTCGTTATGAGATAATGTTGGGGACTCACCAGTAGTACCCCCTGGTACAAGTCCATTTGTACCATTTTCTAAATGATAATTGATTAATTTTGTATAACATTCCTCGCTCAGGTTATCGTTATCAAATGGGGTAATTAAAGCTACAATTGATCCTTTAAGCATAAAACAAAATAAGATAAATAAGTCTTAACTTATGACCAATAAATTAATTAGTCTAGTATTAATAGTGTTTATTTTATCGTTTGGTTATAGTTATTCAGGTGAACAATTCCTCTTTCCTAAAGAAAAACCATCAATATTTAAAAAAATTAAGAAAGATGGAGGTGAAAATTTTTCAAGTAATTTACCTCAAAAAAAACCTTTAACTAACGAAAAAAAAGAGACAGAGGTAAAAGTTAAAAAAGAGGTTAAAGATGTTAAAAAAGAAGTTCAATCGGTTAGTAAAAAAGACTCTTTCGTATTTCCTGAAAAAAAACCATCAATTTATAAATCTAAAACTGTAACAACAGAAAAATCATCAATTTTAAATCAAAAAGATTTTGAAAGGGCTAAAGAAACTATACAATTTATTAAAGATAAAAAATGGAATAGTGCTTTAAAAAGTGCTGCAAAAGTAAAAGACCGAGAGTTTAGAAATTTGATTCAATGGATGCATCTAAAAACAACTAGAAATGGTGCTTCTTTTAGTGAGTACAAAAAATTTATTGAACAAAATGAGGATTATCCAAGAATTAATAGAATTAGATATTTAGCAGAAGAAAAAATATATCTAAGGAATAATTCCCCAACATCAATAATTAATTGGTTTGAAAAGTATCCACCACTAGGCGGTCTAGGAAAGATAAAATTAGCCGAAGCTTATCTTGAACAAAATCAGACTAATAAAGTTCGCGAATTAATTAAAGATGGCTGGATAACTGCCTCGATAAGAAAAAATGATTTAGGTTATTATAGGGCTAAATTCAAAAAATTTATTGATTCAGATGATCATATTAAAAGAGCTGACTATTTAGCTTGGGAACGTAAATACTGGGATCTAAAAAGAATGTTAAAATATTTACCTAAAGACCAAAGAGCTTTGTATAATGCTCGTCAAATTTTGATGAGTAATTCTTATGGTGTAGATAATGCTATCTCAAAAGTTCCACAATATTTGAAAGAAGATCCTGGTTTAGAGTTTGATAGATTAAGATGGAGAAATCGTAGAGGCAGATTAGATGGCTCTTTAGAAATTTTATATAGAAATTCGCTTAAAACTGAAAAACAAATGGTTAGACCAGATAAATGGTGGGATCAAAGAGAGAGTGTTGTTAGAAGTTTAATTTATAAAAAAAGATATAAAACAGCTTACAAAATTTCAAGTGAACATGCATTATCAGCTGGCCCCTCATTTGCAGAGGCTGAATGGTTATCTGGATGGATTGCACTTACTTTTCTAAATTCGCCAGAATATGCAATTAATCATTTCCAAAATTTTTATAATAATGTTGGATATCCAATCAGCTTAGCTAGAGGAGCCTATTGGTTAGGAATTTCTTATGAAAAATTAAATGAAAATGATTTATCTGATAGATATTTTACAGAAGCTGCTCAATTTCCAATGACTTATTACGGTCAGCTAGCTTTTAATAAAATTAATCCTGGAGGAAATTTCGAACTAAAAGATCAAAGTTTTTTCGATAAAGATTATGAAAAAGAATTTAAAAAAAATAAATTAATTAGACATTTAATCTTATTAAAAGAGCTTAATGCAACACAATTAGGTAAAGATATTTTTAAACATTTAGCTAATTTAAATATCGATAAAGGTAGTGAGGTATTGGCGGCTGAATTAGCGACAAGTTTGGAAAGATATGATTTTGCTATACAGATTTCAAAAAAAGCATCTTATGAAAAAAGATTTTACAATACTTATAATTACCCAATAATTAATACCCCAAAAATAATTAATAACAAATCTATGCCTAAACAAGAAATAGTTTTAGCAATCATAAGACAAGAAAGTGAATTTGATAAAAGCGCTAACAGTTGGGCAGGCGCAAGAGGCATGATGCAACTGATGAAAGCAACTGCTAAAATTACTGCTAAGCAAGCAAAGTTACCTTATAGCATTAGTGGTTTAACTAAAGACCCAGAATATAATATAAAACTTGGCTCGTATTACTTTAACGGATTGCTAGAAGATTATAACGGAGTATTTCCATTTGCTATTGCAGCATATAATGCAGGTCCTAACAGAGTAAAAATTTGGCGAAGAGTAAATGGTGATCCGTCTAAAGGTCAAATATCATATATTAATTGGATAGAACAAATCAGATTTGAAGAAACTAGAAATTACGTTCAACGAGTATTAGAAAATATAAATGTTTACAAATATATTTTAAGCAAAGAACCTGTGACAATTGATAATTACTTCAATTAAATGGCGGTGAGAGAGGGATTCGAACCCTCGGTAGCATAGTTAAATACTACGGAAGTTTAGCAAACTCCTGGTTTAAACCAACTCACCCATCTCACCATCAAATATATACTTATTAAAAAATACTATTAATTACAAAGAATTTTTAACCGTTGTTATCTTAAACTTAATTCTTTTAAAATTTTCCTAATAAAAATGCTTAGAATTTCAGCATCCTCAGGATCTAAAATTTCATCTTTCTCGTTATTTTCTTTCAAAGACTCAAAGAGATCTTTTTTTATTTCCTTAAAATTTGATGAAGAAACATAATTATTTAATTTATTTTCATATTCATTAGTGAGAGATACAATGGTGAATCTAAAAAGCAATAAACAAAATAGAAATATTATAGCACTTTTTAGGATGAATATTTTCATAAATTATTTACTAAACACCTCATTAACAGTAATACCATTTATTATCAACTTATAATAACTTTTATAATTTTTAGGAATTTTGTATTTTTCCTCATTTTTGGGATCTCTATTATAATAATAATTAGTAAACACAAAATCAGATTTATTCTTTTTATTTTTTTGTGTTCCAAAGAAATTAATATATTGAGAGTAAGGAATTTTCCCATCTGAATATTTTAAATTTATTAATGGAGTAAAGCTTGAAGTAGATATAGAAAAATTACTTCTATTCGAGATTAAATAATCAATTGTTTTTTTATTACCTGAACCCCAATAATCAACAGGCAGATTTCCCTTAATAAAAGGTTTTGATATAAAATTAAAATAGATATTTTGCACGGGATGAGAATTGTAAATAAAAAAGAAATTGCTTAGAATTTGTAGTATTATAATGGAGTAGATAATTTTAACCTGTTTTTTACTTATTATATTAAACAAATTTACTAATCCATATAATGATAAATATATTAAAAATGGATAAATAAAATAAAGATGTCTCCACCCATTATATAAAGTTGAATTTAAAGTTATAACGAAAAAAATTGGAATAAAAAAACATAAAAAGATAAATAGGTCAACCATTTGATCTTTATCTTTCCATAATTTTAGATGTTTATTAAACTCTATTTTTAAAAAAAAAGTAAGGTATTTTTTAATGAACAAAAATAATCCACTTAAAATTATAAAAAGAAATATAATTGGTGTAGTAGATAAAAACCAAATAAAAAAATAATGCCAAGGAATATTTTCAGGATTTAAATACTCACCCAAATATAGTGTTTTAAATTTCCAATGATTTGGATAGGATGCAGATTCTTTTAAAATAAGTAAGAAATTTTCTAAAGGATTTTGCCAAAGAAAAGGCCATATTAAATACAAAATAAAAATAAATGTTGAAAAGAAGATTAAAAAAAAGTTTAAATTTTTTTTTGTTTTAAATTTATCCTCTAAAAATATGTAAAAAATAAAAGTTAAAATTGGCAAATAAATTCCAATTACTCGTATATTTGATGCAAAGGCACAAAATACACAAGAGAAAATTAAATTCTTAAAACTAAATTTTTTCAAAAGTTCAATACAAAAATAAGTAGCTATGATGACTAATGACAGAAAAAGTATATCTTTTGAATTGTAAAAACTATGAGAAAATATTCTTGGTGTTGAGATTAATATTAAAACACCTACCAAGGCAATTTTATCATTTTTAAGGTTTTTTTTAATTAATAGAAAAAAAAAGATAGTAGAGATAAAATATATTAAAAATAGAAAATAATGTTTTATTAAGAAAATATTTTGAATACTTATATCATATGAGAATTCAATAAAAGCGAAAGGCAAATCAAATAAAGATCCGTATGTTCTTCTCCAATCACTATATAGTTCTGGTATGTTTTGTAACGTATCAATATTATTTAGATTTATAGAAAATAGATCTATGATATATTTAAGTGAGATAAATCCGTTTATTCTGTGTAAAGGTTCATCAGGAGTTATTGAGTAATCACTAAATATATTGCTTCCAATTAAGAAAAAAGAAAGAAAAAAAATAAAGATAAAGTAGTTAATATTATCTTTTATTCTCATTTAAATTTTCTTATTAAAATTTGAGCCAATACTGGAAAAAAATGATAAAATCTAATTTTTTTACCTTCAGATAAATTTCTTCCATTATAATTAATAGGAACTTCGTAAAATTTTGACCCCTTTTTAATTACTTTAGAAAGAATTTCAGCATGTTGAACAAAGCCTTCAGATTTAAGATGATCTGCAACTAATAGATCTTTTTTAAAAGCAAAATAACAAGAATAAACGTCGGTAAAAGTTGTATTATACAAGATATTAAATAAGAATGTTAAAGTAAAATTTCCAATTTTATTAAGTATGCTATGTGATCTAGTGTATTTATCATATGTAAATCTTGAACCAATAATTCCATCAGCATTAAATTTTAAAAAAACTTCTTCAAATTTTAAAAGATCATTTGGATCGTATTCTAAATCCGCATCTTGAAAGACAATATACTGACCACTTGCATTTTTTAAACCGAGTCTAACAGCAGACCCTTTTCCTTTATTTTTTTCATTTGTGTACAGAGAGTCAAATAAATCTTTATTATTTTCTAAAAGATTTCTTGTATTATCTGTAGACCCATCATCTATAACTATTATTTCTTTTTGAAATTTTTTAAAATTAACTTTTTTTAATTCTTTGAGGATTGAAATAATTGTTTTTTCTTCATTAAAGACTGGTACGATTATTGAAAAGATCATTATTTAATTTTTTCTCCAAATATAAGCAAGTTTGAGGTTAAACCAAATAGCCTTACTTTGAAAATCCTTATTTTAAAAGTTGCATTTTGTTGGGTATTTATAAGTTTATTAACAGTATTTTCATCTAATAAATTTAAATTATCTTCTTCAGCGTATTCCTTCAGATTTATAAATCTTAAAATTTTTCTGTGAATTTTTTTTGGGAGCATGTGGATAATAGGTAATTTAGTATGAAAATCTATTGGAAAAAATCTATTTGGTGTTGTTATGAAAAAATATTTATTTGTTAATTTAATTATATTTTCTAACATCTTAATTTGATTTTCATAACTTCCTACATGTTCAATAGTTGCTGAAGATATAACTAAATCAGATTTATAATTTTCTATTTCTGTTTCTAAAAAATCAGATGTAATTGATTTTTTTAACAATTTATTAAAGTTATTATTTTTTATTTCTTGATCTGAAATAGAATTTTTAATTTTAATTTTGTAAAAATTTTTAACGAAATAATTTGAACTTTCTAATTCATTTTCCTCAGTGGTACCAACATCTAAAAAACTCTCTATATCATTGTCTTTAATATTCTTATTGAGAATATTCAGCATTTCTGATCTCTTTTTTTTTATGATCTTGTCTATAAAATCAAAATTGAAAATACCATAATTTTTTTCTTTCATAAGTATTTGATTAAGTTATTCAATATAAGTAGATTAATATTATCAGATTATTTTTAAAAAATTTAATTAATTCTTAAATATGAATAAATCTAAACTAAGTGGAGTTTTTTATGCGTGTTTTGCATCATTATGGTGGGGTGTAATCGGGACTATCTTTTTTAAATTCGTATCTTTCGCCTCTTTCATTGAACTCACTGTTCATAGAACTATTTGGACAGCAGTTCTTTTAGTTCTTAGCACAAGTTTATTGAGAAAATGGCCTGAATTTATAAAAATTATTAAGAAGAGAAAAAATCAATTTCTTCTTTTTTTATCTGGTTTATTAGTGAGCATTAATTGGGGAACATGGCTCTATGCAGTTTCTGTTAACAGGTTGCTTGACTCAAGTTTAGGTTATTATATTTACCCTATAATCAGTGTTTTTTTAGGAAAAATTTTTTTAAAAGAAAAGCTAAATAAAAATCAGTTTATTGCAGTTATTTTAGTAGTAATTTCTTTGATATATTTTTTACTTAAATTAGGCGAGTTACCATGGATTGGTCTTACGGTAGCAATTACTTTTAGTATTTACGGTTTAATTAGAAAAAAAATTAGAGTTTCCTCTGATATAGGGCTTCTTATTGAAACATTATTAATTTCTCCAATAGCAATTGTTTTATTTGTTTATTTAGTAAATATGAAAATGAATATATTTTCGACTGCTGAACCAATTTTATCATTTTACTTATTTTGGTCAGGGTTCATAACTTTAGTGCCACTTTTTTTATATACTTTGGGATTTAAAATTATAGGAATCGGCCCTGCAAGCATGATACTATTTTTAACTCCTACCTCTCAATTTTTGTTAGGTATCACCTATTTTGGTGAAATACTTACATTGGAAAAATTTTTAGGTTTCTTGATAATTTGGGTTGCTGTTTCTATTTATTTAAATGAGTTACGAAAAGAATAGAAAGCTATTAATAATATTTGAATTATTATTGCTGCTACAAAAGATATAAAAAGTAAATTTGTAATAACAATTGGACTAAAAAATTCTAATGGCAACAAGTTTCCAACTAGTATACTTGATTGAAAACTTGTGCTTGGAAAAAATAATAGTCCAGTGATCAGTGCACTGAAAATAGACAAATAAGATATTTGATAATTAATATTTTTATTAAAAAATCCATAAAAAATTGTCACTACTGCTGAGCAACAAAACAAATCTGCTAATAAAAATAAATATAAAATACTGAAACCTTTTGAGGCTAAAATAAAAACCAAGATACATATAAAAATAATTATATAATTTGTTTTATTTCTAACAGATTTTCCGGAAATTGATTTATTGATTTGATTACCATTTACGATGAAGATGCTTGCAATTGCATTTATTAAAGTGTCAATGGTGCTCAAAGTTAATGCTAGAGCAAGAACAAGTATTGATATAGTTATTATATAATTATTATTTAGAATTAAATTAAAAAAAGCTAGATCAGGAATTACATTTGAATTTAGAGATAAAGAAATTAATCCTGAATAACCCATCCAGAAAACAATTATAAAAATAATTATTGATGAATAGATTAAGCTTTTTTTTAATATTGAATTATTTTTTGCAGCAAATACTCTTTGCCAATTTCCTTGGTGGAATAAATTTGTTGCGGCCACTGCAATAAAAAAAGTCAAACCTGCTGTATAATTTGGTAAGTATTTACTATTTACAAGATTAGATGCATTTTGTTTAATTAATTCAAAGCTGTTTATTTCTAGTTTTCCTAAAATTATAATCGCAGAAATAAATATTAGAACTGCTATTACAATAAATTGGTATTTATCGGTTATTATTGAAAGTTTAAATCCACCTTTTAATATATAAAGTAAACAAATTATTAATGTTATACCTGCTGTAATCCATAGTGGTGTCTTGGAAACAAAGTTTATTAGAAAAGCTATTGCTGTAACCTCAGCAATCAAAAAAATTGTTAAATAAAACAAGATCAAAAATAGACTTATTTTTAGTACTCCCAAACCAAAACGCTTTTTAATAAATTCTGTTAAGCTTAATCCTTTTGAAAATTCTTTTCTAATTTTAGGTCCAAAATTATATAATAATATCATTGGTGCTGCTGCACCAAATGCATATCCTATTACTGCTCCTATACCACCCCAAGTAGCTGCCGATGCAGGACCAAATAATATCCACGCTCCTAAAGCAGATGCTGATAAACTTGTTGTTAATGAAAATGTGTTCTCGTCTTTATTTCCAATAATGTAGTTGCTTTTATTTTGTATTTTTTTTGAGTTTAGATATCCCAGTCCCACAAAAAAAAGGCCTACTAAAATAGTTACTAATAATGATGTTTGTGCTGATAAATATATTTTTTCCATAATTCCCTCACTGAATTACCGGTCAGGTTCTTTGGGTATGATCTCAGTCTTTTAGACACCCCACATTCAAACTATATATTTATTTTAGGCAAGAAGTCAAATGAAGCGGTATCTATTCTAGATGAATGTTCTCTTCTCATTTTCCAATCATTGCTTATACCAGCTTGAGCTATACTAATTGCGTTTCGACCATATTTTGCATTAGTAAAATCAATTGCTCTCATTAATGGTTTGGATTTATTCTCTAAAATCGGCGCTAATAAATTTAGTTCTTTTTCAGAGGCATCTCTGAGTTTCGATAAGATGATCCCAGCTTTTTGATAGAAATAACCGTATTTGTAAATTTTTTTAAGTCCACTAATAGCTGTTTTTACAAGTTCTATACTGTTATTAGTTGCCACTGGTAGTTCGATAGTAATGGAATTCGAGTAATATTTTTTATTTTTATCAAATGGGCTTGTTCTTATAAATACTGTAACTGCTCTTGTAGTTTGTTTATCTGTTCTTATTTTTTCTGCTGCATTTAAGCAATGAGTAGTTATAGATTCTTTCAATTTATCTAAACTTTCCACTTTTTTTCCAAATGATCTTGATACACAACAACTTTTTCTTTTTGTTTCTTCAGTTTCTAAATCTATACAAGGAATTCCTCTTAATTCCATTACTGTTTTTGCACCTAAAACATTTGTGCTTTTTTTAACCCATGTATTTGAAATATTTTTCAATTTATAAGCATTGTTTATTCCATTTTTAATATATAGTTTTGATAATTGTCTTCCTACTCCCCATATATCTGCGATATCAAAATTTTTTAATATAGTATCAATGTTTTCTTTTAGAAATATTACTCCTGCTTTATTTTTTTTAGCTATATGATTTGCAACTTTGCTTAAAGTCTTTGTATTTGAAATTCCTACACTTGTTGGTATTCCTGTCCATTTTAAAACTCTTTCCCTTATTTGTTTTCCATAATCTTCAACTTGTTCATCCTTAATATGTGACAAATCTAAGAATGCTTCATCTATAGAATAGATTTCAATTTTGTCAGTAAAGCCTTTTAAAACTTTCATCACTCGTCTAGAAAGGTCTCCGTACAACGCATAATTTGAAGAAAATATCTGAACGTTATTTTTTTTAACTAAATCTTTAACTTTAAAATATGGTTCTCCCATTTTTATTCCAATTTTTTTTGCTTCGGTAGATCTTGATATTACACATCCGTCATTATTGGATAGCACAACAACTGGTACATTTTGTATTTTAGGATTGAATAATCTTTCGCATGAAACGTAAAATGAATTACAGTCAATTAATGCAACTTTTTTTTTACTGCTGTTTGTGTATGACATAAGTTACTACTCCCCAAATTATTATTTCTGGGTTGTCTGTTAGATTAATTCGGTCTAATGTATTTTTTGAGCCTGATGTTAGGTAGTTGTTGCCTTTGCTTTTAACTAGAGTTTTGACTACAAGTTCTTCGTTAATATTTGCTATAACGGTGGAGAAATTTTTTGGATTTAAACTTTTGTCTACTATTAATAAATCACCATCATATATGCCAACATTAGTCATAGATTTACCTTGTACTCTTATAATGAAAGTAGCTGGTGCATTTGTTATTAGATGAGAGTTTAAATCTATATCGTCTTCGATGTAATCAGTTGCTGGGGAAGGAAAGCCAGCTCCCACTTTATGCAGATAATAAGGTATTGTTAGCTTCATAAATGTTCTTGTTTTGTTCTTTATAGCTGATAAACTACCTGTCAGTCAACCCCCTTTCAATAGATTGTTAAAGTGGGTCAAATTGCAAATCGAAAAAAAGAGAGAGATTGGCTATTAACTTGATGTGATTAGAAAAATTTTTTCAATATTATTAGTGTTGCTTGTAACAACAACCGCTCACGCGGCATCAAAATTAGACGCAATCAAAAAAAGTGGTGAGTTAAGAGTTGGAACAACAGGAGATTGGGATCCAATGTCAATGAAAGATCCTGCAACAAACAAATACAAAGGATTTGATATTGATGTAATGAATGAACTAGCTAAAGATTTAGGAGTAAAAGTAAAATTTGTGCCTGCTGAGTGGAAAACAATTGTTGCAGGAATAACAGCTGATAGATATGATATTTCAACAAGTGTTACTAAAACGCCAAAAAGAGCTGAAGTAGCTGGGTTTACTGCTACTTACTACAAATATGCTACAGTCCCACTTGTTTTAAAAAAGAATTTAAAAAAGTTTTCGACTTGGGATTCTTTAAATAGTAGCAATGTAACAATAGCCACAACGTTGGGTACATCTCAAGAAGAAAAAGCGAAAGAATTTTTTCCAAAGTCAAAACTTAAATCAGTTGAAGCTCCTGCAAGAGATTTCCAAGAGGTTTTAGCAGGAAGAGCTGATGGAAATATTACAAGCTCAACAGAAGCAAACAAACTAGTTATTAAATATCCTCAATTAGCCATAGTTCCAGATGGAGGAAAAAATCCGGCATTTTTAGCTATGATGGTTCCTAAGGGTGACAAGGTTTGGAATGATTACGTGAGCAATTGGATTGAGAAAAAACAATCATCTGGATTTTTCAAAACATTACTAGCAAAGTACGATCTAAAAAGCTTATAATTTAAGTTTCAATACCTTCCAATTACAAATATAGTCAATTAGTGAAATTTTTTAAAATAATTTCTATTCTATTTTTACTTCAAGGATGTAGCTCTAACTATGAATGGGGATGGTATATACTTAGTCCAGATAATATAGATGGTCTTACTAATCTAAAATTTTTAATTAGCGGAATTACGACTACCATTTATATTTCAGTAGTTTCAATAATTCTAGCAATGATTATTGGTTTGATAGTTGCTCTACCTTCATTGTCTAATAATAAATTCTTAAGTTATTTTAACATAACATATGTTGAAATTGTTAGAGCAATCCCTTTATTAGTTTTGATTCTTTGGATTTATTATGGCTTACCAATCATGATTGGTGTGAGTTTCTCGCCATTTGTTTCTGGAATAATTGCTTTGACCATTAGTGAAAGTGCTTTTCAAGCTGAAATTTTTAGAGCTGGAATTAATTCTATTTCGAAAGGGCAACACGAAGTATCTGAGTCTCTTGGAATGGATTTTTGGAGAAAAATGAGATTAGTGATTCTTCCGCAAGCGATAAAAGTTGTATTACCAGCTATGGGAAATCAATTTGTTTATGTATTAAAAATGTCCTCTCTAGTATCAATTATAGGAATAGGAGATTTAACAAGAAAAGCTAATGAGCTAGTCACTACTACCTATAGACCTCTGGAAATTTACACTTTTTTAATTTTGGAATACTTAGTGCTAATCTTGGTAGTATCTTATTTTGTGAGAAAATTAGAGAATAAACTAGAATACAAATAATTTTTTAAAAGAAATTCTAAATACTCTCTTTAAAAAGAATGGTACAAAAGTTAATACAACTAATCCCATCATCCAATTTGTTATTAAAATCGTATAAAAAATATCTTGATATTCACCATTTCTAATATTTATGACATACCATAACGACATAAATGGTATTAAAGTTAATCTAAGTATTGTCATGTATAAACTATAAATGGGCCTTTTGAGTGCCTGAAATAAAGCAGAGGTAATAAAGAAAACAGGATAAACCGGTCCAATTAAAGCTGCGACTTGTAAGTAAAGTGCTCCTCTTCGGATAACTTCTAAATCATTTGTGAAAAAAGAAATTATAATTTCTGAAGTTAGATAAACGAATATACCTGCTAACACCATAAATCCAGAGCCAAACATTAGAGCTTTTCCATATACTTCTTTTACTCTGAAATACATTTTTGCTCCGAAATTTTGACCTGCAATTGACAAAACAGCCGTATTTAAGCCTATGACTGGTAACAATAAAACTTGTTCTATTCTTACAGCAGTACCATAACCCGCTGTTGCTAATTCTCCAAACTGACCAACAAAATAGAAAATGTTAAATACTCCAAACATTATCATCAACATAGTAAACATTATTGGCACTGATTGTTTAAAAAGCGAGCTTAAGTAGTCAAATTTTGGTTTAAAGCATTCTAAATAAAGGAATTTTTTTAATTTACAGCAATAAACTTTATTAGCTAAATATATTAAGCCTATACATTGAGAAACTATTGTAGCAATAGCTAAACCTGCAATTCCAAATGCTGGTATAAATCCGTAACCAAAAATAAATAATGGATTTAAAAAAATATTTAAGAAAAAGGTGAAAATTAAAACATTTCTATAACTTTTTGTATCACCTTGAGCATTTAAAGTTCCATTCAAAGATAATTGAACTAATACAATGATAGCGCCAAAAAAAATAATATCTAAATATTCACGTGTTAAGATTATACTCTCTTCAGTAGAACCCATAATTCTTAAAAGTTCATCAGAAAAGTTTAAGCCAAATAAAGTTACAAAAATTGAAATTACAATTGCTAATATTATTGACTGTGCAACGTACATTGATGCTTTCCTATCCTCTTTGGCTCCAATTGAATTACTAATTAGAGCTGTAGTTCCAGCTCCAATACCAACTGCAACAGCTATTGCTATAAAATAAATTGGCCAGGATTTTGCAATTGCTGCTAGCGCCTCTGGTGAAATTCTTCCAGCAAAATAAGTATCGACTAGATTGTAAAAAGTTTGAAAGAGAGACCCTGTACTTGCAGGTATGGTTACTTTTCTAAGAAGCTGCCAAATCGAACCTTTAGTCAAATCCATAATTAAAATTCCTTTTGGAACTTATGCTTTCTTCCAGCTTTTTTAGCAAGGTTAATTTGATTTTGCCTCATACGAAATCTAGTTTTTTGTGAATTTGAGAGTGTGTCATAACACCTAGGACATGAAACACCCTCCTCATATTTGTTAGATTTTTTGTCTTTTGGTGAAAAAGGTTTTCTACAACCACTACATACGAAGTAGGTTCCTTGTTTTAATTTGTGTTTAAGAGATACTCTATTATCAAAAACAAAACACTCACCTTTCCATAGACTATCTTTCTTTTCGATTTTATTTAAATAATTAAGTATCCCGCCTTTTAATTGGAAAACATTCTTAAAACCTTTCCTTTTTAAAAATATTGAAGCTTTTTCACACCTAATACCCCCGGTGCAAAACATCGCTACAGGTTTTGCTTTATCAATTTTTTTAAGATATTTTGGAAAATCTCTAAAATTTTGAATATTTGGATTTATAGAATTTTTAAAAGTACCTACATCGTATTCAAATGGCTTTCTAACATCTACAACTAAAGTTTCTTTATTTGAAATAAGTTTGTTCCATGATTTCCCAGAAATATATCTATTGAGTTTTTTATTAATTGAATTTATTTTTAAACCTAGTGGAACAACTTCATTTTTTATTTTTATTTTACCTTTGTGGAATGGTTGAAAATGACTTTGAGACATACTCTTACTGTCAAAATCTTTAAAATTAAATACTTTTTTTAAAGATTTAATTATCTGGCTTATATTTCTCCTCTTTCCAGCAATGGTTCCATTAATTCCTTCTTGGGCAAGTATAATTGTACCACTTATGTTATTTTTTAAAATTTCTCTTTGCAGAAACTCTTTATTTTTCCTCAAAAAATTAATTTTCTTAAACTTATAAAATCCAAAAACAGTGAACATTATTTTTTAATACAAATTGTTAATCCATCACCAATGGGAATGATATTTTTTATCACTCTATTATCGTCTTTTATATATTTGTTAAATTCTCTGATGATATTGGTGAATTTATCATTTTTTGAATTATCGGCTACCTCACCATGCCATAAGACATTATCAATTATAATTAGTCCATTTTTACCAATTAATACAATACTTTTTTCATAATAATTTATATAATTTTCTTTATCTGCATCAATAAAAACCAGATCAAATTTTTGTTTAGCATTTTCTAGTTCTTTCAAGCTCTCAAGTGCTGGCTTTATAATTTGTGTTATCTTGTTTTCATTAGCCTTATCATAAAAAGATTTTGCTTTTTTACTAAATTCAACGTTTTTATCTAAGCTAATTAAAGATCCATCATCAGGTAATGATAAGGCCATTGATAAAGCGCTAAAACCTGTAAAACTCCCGATTTCTAAAACTTTTTTTGTATTAGATGTTTTAATTAATGTTTGAAGAAATTGCGCTTGTGAAATAGAAATTTGCAATTTCTTTTGATCACCAAGACTAAGATTATAATTTAAGATCTCTTTTTGAACGTCAGTAAGATCATCAGAATGGTCAATAATATACTTTTCAAGATTATCTGTTAAATCTAATTTTTTAGGCATAATTAGCCTTTTAAAAGTTTTTTTAGAATCTCGTTTGTTAATTGAGGATTTGCTTTTCCACCAGATAATTTCATAACCTGTCCAACAAAAAAACCAAATAATTTTTCTTTTCCAGCTTTGTATTGATCAACCTTATCTTTATTTTTTGATAATATTTCATTAATCATCTTCTCTAATTCTTTAGGATCGCTTTGCTGCTTCATTCCTTTTGACTCTATAATTTTTTTTGGATTATCTCCGCTTTCAACCATAATTTCGAAAACTTCTTTTGCTATTCTTCCTGAAATTTCTCCGGATTTAATTGCTTGAACTAACTCTGCGAAATGTTTTGCTGATATAGGAGATTTTGATATATCTAGCCCCCTATCATTTAACATTGCAAATAAATCTCCCATCATCCAAGTAGCAGCAAGTTTTTTATCTGATAGTTTTGCAACTTCTTCGTAATAGTCGGATATATCTTTTTCAGAAACTAAAACATTAGCTTCATATGCATTTAATCCATATTCTTTTATAAATCTTTCCTTTTTTTTATCTGGAAGCTCTGGAAGAGATTTTTTCAAATCATCAATTAATTGTTGTTCTAACTTTAAAGGCAAAAGGTCTGGATCAGGGAAATATCTATAATCGTGTGCATCTTCTTTTGATCTCATTGATCTTGTCTCATTTTTTTTTGTATCAAAAAGCCTTGTTTCTTGATGTATTTCTTTACCATTTTCTATTAGTTCAACTTGTCTTGCAGCTTCATATTCTATTGCCATCTGCATAAATTTTATAGAATTTACATTTTTGATTTCACAACGTGTTCCAAAATTTTTATCACCCTCTTTTCTTACAGATACATTTACATCCGCTCTAAGTGATCCCTCTTGCATATTTCCATCACAGGTTCCTAAATATCTCATAATTGATCTTAATTTTTTTATGTAAGCATTAACCTCATCTGGTGATCTAAGATCTGGTTTACTGACTATTTCCATTAAAGCAATTCCTGAGCGATTTAAATCTACGTAAGTATTAGATGGATCCATATCATGAATGCTTTTACCTGCATCTTGCTCGAGATGAAGTCTCTCTATGCCAATTTCTTTTGACCCATAAGGCATATCTAATAAAACTTTGCCTTCTCCTACGATAGGATTCTTATACTGAGATATTTGATAACCTTGAGGTAAATCTGCATAGAAATAATTTTTCCTATCAAAAACTGAGTAATTATTTATTTTAGCATTTAAACCAAGGCCAGTTCTTACTGCTTGCTTTACACATTCTTCGTTGATGACTGGCAACATTCCTGGAAAAGCAGAGTCAATCAAACTCACCTGGTTATTAGGATCAGCACCAAATTTAGTTGATGAACCAGAAAAAAGTTTAGATTTAGATAAAACTTGAGCATGAACTTCAAGACCTATTACGACTTCATATTTTCCTTTTTCTCCCTTTATAAAATAATCAAATTTTTCTTTACTCATGACCACCACTTTTTAATTTCATTTTTAAAACCGCAATTTTTTTCAAATGCGTAACCAATATTAAGAATTTTTTGCTCGTCTAATGCTTTGCCAATAAGTTGCAAGCCTAAAGGAGAACCTTTCTTATCAACACCAGCGGGCAATGATAAAGCTGGAAGACCAGCTAAATTTACAGGTACAGTAAAAATATCATTTAAATACATGGAAACAGGATCATTAGTTTTCTCCCCTATTTTGAATGCAGAACTTGGTGTTGATGGTGTTAGAATTGCATCTATTTTTGTGAAACTATCATCAAAATCTTTTTTAATTAGTTGTCTTACTTTTTGTGCTTTAAGGTAATAAGCATCATAATAACCTGATGAAAGAACATAAGTACCAATTAATATTCTACGTTTGACTTCATCTCCAAAACCTTCGGACCGAGTTTTTTCATACATCTCGATTAAATCTTTTCCTTGCTTTGATCTATAACCATATCTAACTCCATCATATCTGGCTAAATTAGATGAGGCTTCAGCCGGAGCAACTATATAATAAGTAGGTAAAGCATATTTTGTATGAGGCAATGAAATATCAATTAATTCCGCACCAAGATCTTTTAATATCTTTTTTCCTTTTTCCCAAAGTTCATCAATTTCTTTTGGCATATTGTCAACACGATATTCTTTTGGAATTCCAATTTTTAGACCTTTAATATTATCTTTTAAATTTTTTGAATATTGTTCTTTCTTTTTATTTATTGAAGTAGAATCTTTTTCATCAAAGCCAGACATTGACTCCAGCATGATTGCACAATCTTTTATTGTTTTTGTCATTGGGCCTGCTTGATCTAATGAAGATGCAAAAGCTACGATGCCCCATCTAGAACATAAACCATAAGTTGGTTTTAAACCTACTGTGCCTGTAAAAGAAGCTGGTTGTCTTATTGATCCACCTGTATCTGTTCCAATTGTAGCTGGAGTTAAGTCTGCGGCTAAAGCAGATGAAGAACCTCCTGATGAACCTCCGGGTACTAGTTGATCTCCAACAGGATTAATTACATTTCCGTAATGACTTGTCTCATTGGAAGAACCCATCGCAAACTCATCACAATTTAATTTTCCTAAAAGAAAAGATCCATTGTCCCATAAATTTTTTGTAACTGTTGACTCATAGGATGGAATAAAATTATTTAAAATGTTGCTTCCAGCAGTTGTTTTTATATTTTCTGTACAAAATAAATCTTTTACGGCTAAAGGAATTCCTGGAAGTAATTGATCAAAATTTGGTTTTTTATCAAATTGTTTAGCTTTATCTAGAGCTTGATCAAATGTTGTAGTAACAAATGCATTTAATCTTTTTGCACTTTCAATATTTTTTATATATGTTTTAGTTAATTCTGTAGAGGAGACTTTTTTCGTTTTTACGTTTTCTATAATTTCATTTAGACTTTGATTTGTAATATCAGCCATTACTCCACCACCTTTGGAACTACAAAAAATTCTTCATTTTCTTTAGGAGAATTTTTCAGAATTTTCTCTCTTATCTTGCCATCACTAATTTCATCTTTTCTTGATCTTAATGACTGATTAAGTATAGAAGTTAACGGTTCAACTTTATCTGTATTTAGTTCATTTAATTGCTCTATAAACTTAAAAATAGAGTTTAAATCTTTTGTTAGACTCTCAACTTTGGCTTCATCAACTGAAATTCGAGCTAATTTTGCAACATGTTTAATTTTTTCTTTATCTAGGGACATTTGTGAAATAAGTTAATTTAAATGTGTTTTATCACAAATTAGGTAAATTTCATGCTTGATATTGAAGAATTTAAGAAAAAACTCGATAAAAAGTCTAGGTTAATGGGAATTGACCCAGGTAAAAAACGTGTTGGTATAGCCATTTCTGATGAAAATAAAATTATTGCTACTCCTTATACAACTTTAATTAAAAATAAATACTCTGATTTTCTTAAAGAAATAATTAAGATTTTTAATGAGAATCAGATCAAAGGTATAGTTGTTGGAAATCCAATCAATATGGATGGAACATCTACTCAATCATCGCAATCTGCTAAAGATTTAGCTCTAAATCTATCAAAAGATGTTACTGAAAATGTCACATTATGGGATGAAAGATTGTCTAGTCAGGGAGCATTTAATTTATCCAATGAATTAGCATCAAACACCTCAAAAAAGGTTAGTAAATTAGATGAGAACTCAGCTCAATTTATACTCCAAGGAGCCTTGGACTATTTAACTAAAGAAAATACTTGATCTGATACTATAAAACGCCTATAGAGTTGATTTTAATGGCAGTTAAGAAAAACAATACAGCTATTAAAAACTCTCCCAAACATCTTCTTGGTATTCAAAACCTTTCAATATTAGAAGCTAAAGCAATATTAGATGAAGCAAAAAAATTTATTGAGTTAAACAGAAGTAGCTCAAAAAAATTAGATGTTCTAAGAGGAAAAACTCAAATTAATTTATTTTTCGAACCATCAACAAGAACTCAAAGTTCGTTTGATCTAGCAGGTAAAAGATTGGGTGCAGATGTAATGTCTATGAACATGGATAACTCTGCACTTAAAAAAGGTGAAACCTTAATTGATACTGCAATGACTTTAAATGCAATGCATCCTGACTTAATTGTAATCAGGCACCAAGACTCTGGCGCACCAAATTTGTTATCTCAAAAAGTTAATTGCGCAGTTATAAATGCTGGCGATGGAAGAAGAGAACACCCTACTCAAGCTTTACTTGATGCTTTAACAATAATTAACAGAAAAGGTAAAATTGAAGGACTGAAGATAGCAATTTGCGGTGACATACTTCACTCAAGAGTAGCTAGATCAAATATTTATTTAATGAACATGTTAGGTGCTGAAGTAAATGTAATAGCACCTAAAACATTAATGCCAAAATCAATTGATAGAATGGGAGTAAAGTCTTTTACAGATATGAAGAAAGGTCTCGATGGTTGCGACATTGTAATGATGCTAAGATTACAAAACGAAAGGATGCAAGGTTCTTTCTTACCTTCAAAAAGAGAATATTATGAATTTTATGGTTTAACTCAAGAAAAATTAAAATTTGCAAAAAAAGATGCACTGATTATGCATCCCGGTCCAATGAATAGAGGAGTAGAAATAGATACAAAACTTGCAGATGACATAAACGTAAGTTTAGTTAAAGAACAGGTTGAGTTAGGTGTAGCAGTAAGAATGGCTTGTTTAAAAAAGTATTGTAAATAAATGAAAGAAAAAATTTTTATTAATGCAAGAATTATAGATCCATCACAAAATATGGATGAGAAAGGCTCTTTAATATTAAACGAAAAAGGCAAAGTAAAAGCTATAGGTAAAAATGTTAAAAAAACTGACACTAGCAAAGATGCTGAAGTAATTGATTTAAAGGGCAATATTTTAATTCCAGGTTTGGTAGATATGAAAACTTTTGTAGGTGAACCGGGATATGAATATAAAGAAAATTTTAGAACACTTAGCCAAGCTGCTTTAGCTGGAGGTGTAACATCAATAGTAACAATGCCTAATACAAAACCCATTATTGACAACGTTTCAATGGTAGACTTCATCATTAGAAGAGGAAGAGACAAAGCCGTTGTTAACCTTTTTCCTTGTGCTTCAATAACTAAACAATGCGAGGGTAAACTGATGACTGAATTTGGTTTACTCTCGGGGAGAGGAATAATTGGCTTTAGCGATGTAAATAAAACTATTCAAAATACAGAGCTAATGTCTAGAATAATGGATTATGCATCTGATATCGGAGTTTTGATAATGCAACATGCAGAAGACTATGAGTTGTCAAAAAACGCTTGTATCAACGATGGAGAAATAGCTACAAGACTTGGACTGCAAGGTGTATCAGCACTAGCTGAAAAAATAATAATTGAAAGAGACTTAAGTTTACTTAGTGAATATCCATGTAGATACCATATAAATCAGATTTCATCTAAACAATCATTAGATGTTATTAGAAAAAACAAAAATAACGGTAAGAAATTTAGCGTAGGTGTTTCAATAAATAACTTATCATTAAATGAGAATGATATTGGTGAATTTAAAACCTTTTTAAAACTCTCTCCTCCTCTTAGACTAGAAGAAGATAGGTTATCGCTAGTTCAAGGTATAAAAGATGGGTTAATAGATGTAATAGTTTCAGATCATTTGCCTGAAGACGAAGAAAGCAAAAGGTTACCATTTGCTCAGGCTGCTACAGGGGCTATTGGTGTAGAAACGCTTCTGCCATTATCTTTGGAAATGTATCACAATGAGTCACTTCCTCTAAATAAAATAATAGAAACCTTAACAATTAATCCTGCAAAAATTTTAAAAATAAAAAAAGGAACTCTGGCAAAAGGATCAGATGGGGATATTTGTATATTTGATTTAGAAGCGCCAGGGAAAGTAATTGCTGATAAACTGAAATCTAAATCAAAAAATACAGCTATAGAAGGTCGAAATCTTCAAGGAAAGATTTTAATGACATATCTAAATGGTGAACTAGTTTATTCAAATTGATGGATACAAACTTTATAATAGTTGCGGTGTATTCTTACTTATTAGGATCTATTCCTTTCGGATTAGTTTTAACTAAAATATTTTTAAAAAAAGACATTAGAGAAATAGGATCAGGAAATATTGGGACAACAAATGTTTTAAGAACCGGAAATAAATCTCTTGCAGTCACTACTCTCTTGCTTGACTTGTTAAAAGGATATTTTTCTATAGTCATAACATTTGTTTATTTTGAAAATCTAATTTCATATTCGGCTTTGATTAGTTTTATCGGTCATATTTTTCCTGTTTGGTTAAAATTTAAAGGAGGTAAAGGAGTTGCGACTTACCTGGGAGTTATATTAGCACTTTCATATAAATTTTTTCTAATTTTTGGAATTAGTTGGCTTTTTTTCTCTTTTTTATTTAGATACGCATCACTATCTTCAATTATTTCATCTTTAATTGTTTTTGTTTATTCATATTTTTTCATTAATAATTTTTCTTTAATACTTTTTATTTTTTTCGTGATTATCATTTATACACATCGAGAAAATATAGTTCGATTAAAAAATTCTGAGGAAAGTAAAATTAAGTTATAAGTGTTGTCTTTTCTAGTTTTTAAATAATAAATTTGACAAATTCGTTTAATTTTGAAAATAAACGAATAATGAATTTAGTAATTGTTGAAAGTCCAGCAAAAGCAAAAACAATAAATAAATATTTAGGTAAAGATTATTTAGTTTTAGCTAGCTATGGACATATAAGAGATCTTCCTTCAAAAAATGGATCTGTAGACCCTGATAATAAGTTTCAAATGGAATGGGAAATAGATTCTTTTTCAAAAAAATATTTAAAAGAAATTACAAATGCTGCTGAAGACTCTGATAAAATTATTTTAGCTACGGACCCCGATCGCGAAGGTGAAGCCATTGCATGGCATGTTAAGGAGGTCTTAGATAAAAAAAAATTATTAAAAGATAAACATCTAGAACGTGTTGTTTTTAATGAGATTACAAAGAAAGCAATTCTTGATGCGATTAAAAATCCAAGAGAAATTCATTTACCTTTAGTTGAAGCTTATCTGGCGCGAAGAGCTTTGGACTATCTTGTAGGATTTAATATCTCACCAATTCTTTGGACAAAATTACCTGGATCAAAATCAGCAGGAAGAGTTCAATCAGTAGCCTTAAAGCTTATTACTGAAAGAGAAAAAGAAATAGAATTATTTAAACCAGAAGAATATTGGACACTTACATCAGACTTTACGAATAAAGATAATAAAAATATTTTCTCAAAATTAAGTCTATTCAATGGGGAAAAAATTGAGAAATTTTCTTTTAAAAATAAAGAGGAAATACAAAAAGCAGTTGATTTAATTAATAAAACAAAATTCAAAATTGCTGATGTAAATACAAAAATATTTAGACGAAACCCCCTAGCCCCTTTTACAACTTCAACCTTGCAACAAACCGCTTCGGGACGATTTGGTTTTGGAGCTTCAAGAACAATGCAAATTGCACAAAGGCTTTATCAAGGTGTAGATATCGAGGGTGAAACCACAGGATTAATAACTTATATGAGAACTGATGGAACTAATATTTCAAAAGAGGCTATTGATGATTTTAGAAAATTCATTACTGATGATTACGGTGATAAATATTTACCAGAGTCTCCAAATAGTTATACGGGGAAGAAAGCAAAGAATGCTCAGGAAGCTCATGAGGCAATTAGACCAACTAATATAAGCAGGAAACCTTCTGATATCAAAAAATATGTAAATGCAGATCAATTTAAACTCTATGAGCTCATTTGGAGTAGAGCCTTATCATCTCAAATGACTCCAGCAGAGTTTGATAGAAATACTATAATTATTTCTTCAAACGATAATAAGATTAACTTTAGAGCTAGCGGCTCAGTCGTAAAATTTGATGGATTTCTTAAAGTGTATCAAGTTCAAGAAACAGATGAAGATACAAAAAATATTTTACCTGAAGTCAAAGTCGGAGAAGAAATTAGTATACTCAAGCTAAATGATGAACAACACTTTACAGATCCACCACCGCGATACTCTGAAGCTAGTTTGGTGAAAAAGATGGAGGAATTAGGCATAGGAAGACCCTCCACTTATGCTAGCATTATCTCAGTATTATCGACGAGAAATTATGTCGAATTAATTAATAAAAGGTTTAATCCAACTGACAGAGGTAAGCTAATTTCAGCCTTTTTAGAGAAATTGTTTTCAAAATACGTGGATTATAATTTTACTGCAGACTTAGAAAATCAGCTAGATGAAATCACTAGTGGCAAAATTGAGTGGGTTCAGGTTCTAGATAATTTTTGGAAAGATTTTTATGAAAATGTTGGAAAAGTTAAAGAAAAGAGAACTAGAGAAGTATTAGACTTATTAAATGAAAGTTTAGGAGCTTTAATTTTTGATAGAGATGATAAAGACGCTATAGATCGAAAATGTAAGCTATGTTCAAATGGAGAGCTAAGTCTTAAGAATAGTTTTAGAGGTGGGGCTTTTATAGGATGTTCAAATTATCCAGAATGTAAATTTACAAGACCTTTATCTAAAGCTAAAGCTGCAGCTCAATATAATTTAGCAGAGCCTAAATTACTGGGTCAAAATGAAAAAGGTAAAGATATATATTTAAAAAATGGAAGGTTTGGTCCCTACTTGCAATACGAAAAAGAAAAAGAAGAATTAGAAACAAAAAAGAAAAAAAGTAGAAAGAAAAAAAATGAGAATGAACATCTCAAAAATGTTTCCATCCCAAAAGGTATTGATGTTGACAGTGTTGATTTAGATAAAGCAAAATATCTATGCTCTCTTCCTAAAGTATTAGGGCAACATCCTGAAAATGGACAAGATATAACTTTAAATTCAGGAAGGTTTGGTCCATATCTAAAATGTGAAAATAAATCTGCAAGACTTGAAAATGTTGAAGATCTTTTTTCTATTGGAATTAATCGAGCAATAACATTAATTGCTGAAGCTAAGCCTGGAAGGATTTCATCGTCACTTATTAAAGACCTTGGTGAGCATCCTGAAGATAAAAAACCAGTCAGGATTATGAAAGGACAATACGGTCCTTATATTAAATATAAATCTCTAAATGCAACTATTCCAGAAGAAAAAGATCCAAATGATCTTACTATGGAAGAAGCGCTTATATTAATTGAAAAAAGAAAAGAATACGATAAAACAAAAAAAAAAAGTAAAAGAAAATGACTTTCATTGAAAATAATATAAAAAGTTTGAATATAAAATTACCTGAACCAAAAGCACCAGTAGGTGCTTATGTTGCTACAAAGATTGTTGGGAAACTACTATATATTTCTGGTCAAATTTCTATCGACGAAAATGCAAAACTAATAACAGGTAAGATTGGGAAAGATTTAGATTTAGAGGAAGGTTATAAAGCTGCCGAAAGATGTGGATTAAGTATTGTTGCGCATGTAAAAAATGCCTGCGGTGGAGATTTAGAAAAAGTTAAATCTTGTGTCAAATTAACAGGTTACGTTAATTCAACGAATGATTTTAAAGATCAGCCAAAAATTATAAACGGCGCTTCAGATATTATAGCTAAGATTTTTGATAAAAAAGGTGAACATACACGCGCAGCAGTAAGTGTGAATAGTTTGCCATTAGGAGTTGCAGTAGAAGTTGACGCTATCTTTGAACTTAATTAGTATTTGGTCTACCAATTGAGTAGTATTTGATCTTATTTTTTTTCATTTCTTTGGCTGTATAAAGATTTCTTAAGTCGTAGACTTTAAATTTATTATTTTTAACAATCTTTTTAAAATCTATTGATTTGAATTCGTCCCATTCAGTGAGTAAAACTACTAAATCTGCACCATTACAATTAGATTTTATATTATCTCTGTAATTACAGTTTTTGATTTTTTTAAATTCTTTTTTTTCTCCAGAGGGATCATAATAATTAACTTTTGCTCCTTTTTTGCATAGATAAGGTATCATTTTGAGGCTAGTAGAATCTCTCATATCATCAGTGTTTGGTTTAAACGTAACGCCTAAAAAAGAAATCTTTTTATTTTTAATATTCGAACCCAATATTTTATGAACTCTGTTTGTAAGTAAATTTACTCTTTCTTGATTAGATTTGATAACTGATTTTACAACTGACAGATTTATTTTATATTTCTCTGCGGCTGATACCAGACCTTTAGTATCTTTTGGAAAGCATGAACCACCATAGGCTGGACCAGCTCGCAAAAACCTTCCGCCTATTCTATTATCAGAGCCCATACCTAATGAAATATCCTCTATATTTACTCCGGACTTTTCACATAAGTTAGCAAGTTCATTAATAAAAGTAATTTTGGTTGCTAGAAAGGCATTAGATGCATACTTTATTAATTCAGCCCCTCTTCTTGAAGTGGTAAAAAATTTTGAGCCCTTGTTGGTTAATGGTGCATAAAGTTTTTTCATAATATTAAAGGTTTTTTTTTCATTAGATCCTATTACGATTCTATCTGGATATCTAAAATCACGTATTGCCTCACCTTCTCGTAAAAATTCTGGATTAGATATTACAGTAAATAATTTTTTCTTTTTTTGTAATATTTTTTCAATCTCATCTCCTGTTCCTATTGGTACAGTAGACTTAGTTACAATAATTTTTTTTCTTCTTGAATATTTTAATATTTCTTTTGTACATTTGTAAACAAAAGATAAATCAACTTTAATTGAGCCTTTTCTCGTAGGAGTTCCCACACAAATAAAAATTATATCTGATGTGCTTATAGCTCTATCAATATTTGTAGTAAATGATAGGCGTTTAGCTGTAAAATTTTTTTTTATTAACTCATCTAATCCAGGTTCATATATTGGGGAAATACCAGAGTTAAGTTTATCTATTTTATTTTTATTTTTATCGACACAAATAACCTGGTTTCCTATATCGGCAAAGCAGACCCCGCTAACTAATCCAACATAACCAGTTCCTATCATACATAGTTTCATTTATTTGTCCTTAAATATTTGAATTCCTGAATTAATATATCCACTTAAAGTCCCGCAATCTAAATATTTACCCTTAAAAATATTTCCATAAAATTTACTTTCTTTTTTAATTAAACTTTTAATTGCGTCAGTTATATGAATCTCTCCACCTTGACCAGGTTTTAATTTTTTAATTTCACCAAAAATTTTTATAGGCAATATATACCTTCCAATTATTGCGTAATTTGACGGGGCTTTTTTTATGCTAGGTTTCTCTACAACGTCTTTAATTTGAAAATAATTTTTTTTTTTATTTTTAATTGATAAAATTCCCCATCTTGATACTGTTTTTCTTTCTACTTTTTTTGTAGCTATAATAGATCCATAAGTTTTTTTGTGTAATCGTATCATTTCTTTTGAACAATTATTTCTAATTATTAAGTCATCAGGTAAAAGCATTAAAAAGTATTTATTTTTTATATATTTTTGGCATTTTAAAACTGCGTCGCCTGTACCTTTTGGTTTGTTTTGATAAACAAATTTAATCATTTTTTGATATCTTTTTATTTTTTTATATTCTTCAATAAGTTTTTTATCTTTCTTTTTTTTTATTATATTTTTATAAAAATTATCGTTAAAGAAATATTTTTTTATTGATAGTTTTTTTTTTGAAATTATAAAGATGAATTCCTTCACACCTGCATCAATACATTCATCTAAAATATATTGTAAATTTGGTTTGCCATTTATTGGCATTAACTCCTTTGGCATTACACTTGTTAAAGGAAGCATTCTAGTCCCTAATCCTGCTAATGGAATAATAGCTTGTTTTATCATACGATTCTTATAATAGTTATTATCATTGCTTTATAGAAATGAAAATATTTAAAGACAAACATGCGCTCCAAAAAGAGATTTTAAAAACTAAGGGGATATCATTTGTTCCTACAATGGGAGGGTTGCATAAAGGGCATATTTCATTGATCAAACAATCTAAAAAATATAAGTTTAAAACTTTAGTATCTATTTTCGTCAACCCAAAACAATTCAATAAAAAAAGCGATTTTAAATCTTATCCTAGAAACACAAAAAAAGACGTAAAACTGTTAAAAAAACTGAAAATTAATTACTTATATATTCCAACATTCAAAGATATATATGGGTTCAAACCTAAGAATAAAGTTTACTTGGATAAATCCTCGAAGAAATTATGTGGCAAATTTAGAAAAGGTCATTTTGAAGGTGTTTTAAATGTAATTAACAGGTTTATAGAAATAGTTAAACCTAAATGTATCTATTTAGGAAAAAAGGATTACCAGCAACTTTATCTGATTAAAAAGCATATCGAAAAAAGAAAAATTAAATCTAAAATAATTGAATGCAAAACCATTAGGGAAACCAATGGAATTGCTTGCTCATCAAGAAATGTAAATCTTAGTAAAAATCAAAGGAAGATTGCATCTAATATTTTTTATTATCTCACTAACTTAAAGAAAAAAATTAAAAATAATTATAATTTATTCAAGATAAACAAAATAAAAAAAGACATAATTAATTTAGGTGCAGATAAAATTGATTATATAGAAAATTATGATATAAAAAGTTTCAAAAGAATTAAAAAGTCTAATCAAAAATTCAATTTATTTTTTGCTTTTCACATAAAGAATACAAGATTAATTGACAATATCTAATTCAAAAAATAAAATGATCCTAAACCTAAGAAAGAAAGAAATCCAATAACATCTGTAATAGTTGTTACAAAAACACTTGAAGCTAAAGCTGGATCAATATTTAATTTTTTTAGTGAGACTGGGACTAAAATACCAAATAAACCTGCAACAATCATATTTAAGATCATTGAAATACCAATTAATAATGAAAGATTTAATTCTTTAAACCATAGTTGAACTATTATTGCAGTTATTATTGCAAAAATTATACCATTTAAAATACCTATCAAAAATTCTTTGCCTACTACTCTATTAAAATTGCTTTTAGATAATTCTTTTGTTGCTATTGCTCTTATGGTTACAGCTAAAGTTTGCATCCCAGCGTTTCCTCCCATTGAAGCAACTATTGGCATTAGAAAAGCTAAAGCAACCATCTGTTCAATTGATGCGCCAAAAAAACTAATAACCCAAGTTGCTAGTAAGGCGGTAAATAGATTTAATAACAACCAATTAAACCTTCTTTTTGTTTTGAGCATTACGCTATCAGTAATTTCTTCATCACCAACTCCTGCTAAACGCAATGTGTCTTCTTCAGCTTCCTCTTGTACTACTGTAACAACATCGTCCGCTGTGATCATACCAACTAATTTATTCTCTTTATTCACTACACCGGCAGAGACTAAATTATAGTTTTCAAAAGTAAGACCTACTTCTTCTTTATCCATATTTACTGAAATTAAAACTGGCATTTCTCTCATTATGGAATTCATTTTTGAGTCTCTAGCTGTTCTAAGTACTCTAGATGAAGGAACAGTTCCTATTGGTTTAAAGTCATTATCTACGATAAATATTTCTAAAAACTCTTCGGGAAGATCTTTATCTTCTCTTAGATAATCAATAGTTTGACCCACCGTCCAGTTACTAGGAACAGCTGTAAATTCTCTTTGCATTATTCTTGCAGCAGAGTCTTCTGGATAACTTAATCCCTCTTGCAATAAAAATTTATCTTTTGGTGGTAATTTTTCTAAAACTTTTTCTTTTATTTCTTTAGATAAGTTTTCAAGAATTTTAATAGCATTATCTGACTCTAATCGTTTAATTATTTTGATAAGAGAGTCTATAGAAAGTAATTGTAAAACTTCACTTTGAATTGACTCATTCAATTCGATAAATATTTCAGGGTCAATATTAAACGACTCAATTTCAATTAATTTTGTTCTAATTTCAGGATTTAAATTTTCAATTAGATTGGCTACATCTGCTTCATGTAAATTTTTTAATGTTTGATTAATAAATTCAACGTTTCTACTCTCTATATTTTGAGTAAAAGTATTAATAAATTCTTTATTAAAATCTAAATTGACTTTTTTTGCTTCTGATGATTTTGGTAAAGTCATAAATACCTCAATAAGTTTTTTTGAGACTATTAGTCTATATAATGGTAAAATTCAAATTAAATGAGTATAGAAATCAAAATTAGTAAAAAACGTATACCTTACAAAACGGCAATGCTTTTTCTTAATAAAAGAGTTGAGGAGGTAAAAAATGGTAAAAATAGAGAATTATTATGGATATTAGAACATCCGACTACTTATACGGCTGGCGTAAGTTTCAATGAAAAAGAAATTATTGATAAAAAAATAAAAATATTTAAATCAAATAGAGGCGGTAAGATCACACTACATAACCCAGGTCAAAAAATTATTTACTTTGTAATTAATTTAAACAATAGAAAAAAAGACATTAGAAAATTCATTAAAATTATTGAAGATAGTATAATTCAATTTTTAGAAATTTATAAAATAAAAGCTAAATCAGACAAAAAAAATATAGGGATATGGGTTAATGATAAAAAAATTGCAGCAATTGGTATAAGAGTATCTAGATGGATCGCTTATCATGGTTGTTCAATTAATATTTCAAACAATTTAAATCAGTATTTAAAGATTGTCCCCTGCGGTTTAAATAATAAAAAGGTAACTTCGATCCTAAAATTAATAAATATTAAGCCTAAAAACTATGAGAGTGATTTGGCAAATATCTTTCTTAAAAATATTAAAAATATTTAGATATTTTTTTTTAAAAAGTCCTCAAATTTATCACTATATTTTGCTTTAAAATTATATTGAACATTGTCAATCATAAATTTTATTTTATATGCATGCAACATGAGGTTTTTTACTTTCTTTCTGTTATTGAGATAGTACTTATCATCACCCACTATTGGATTGCCAATATTTAAAAGTTGTTTTCTCAATTGATGTTTTCTACCCGTTATGGGATTTAATTCTAATAATGAGTAATTTTCATTTGATTTGATTATCTTTAAATTTGATATGGCTTTTTGAACATTTTTTTTGTTATTTTCGTAATAAACAAGTTCATCTTTCATTATTTTAATTGATTTGTTAACCTTCCCATGAACTAATGCTAAATAAGTTTTGTGAATTTTTCTTATTCTAAATAATGACGTAAAAAGTTGAGCAAATTTTCTATTTTTTGCGATTATTAAAATCCCTGATGTTTCTTTATCTAATCTATGAACAATAAAAGGTTTTGCATTTTCAAAATATTTTGTATTTTTTAGTATATCTAAAATATTCCTAAATGATTTTGTGCCTGATTGAACTGGTATACCATTAGGTTTATTAATAATTATAAAATTTTCATTATCTTCTATAATGCGATCATCATATGCACCTATTTCTTTTTTTTTTGGCAAATATTTAATTATTTTTTTATTATCTGTAGGTTTGAACTTAGTAATATCGTAGATCTCAACTAAATCTCCAGTTTGTAATCTGTATGATGATTTAGTTTTTCTTTTGTTAACTTTAACTTTGTTTTGTCTTATGATTTTTTCTATTAAAGAATGTGGTAAGTTAACTACTTTATTTTTGAACCATTTATCAAGACGCGAATCATTGAAGTCATGATCTACAGTAAAAGATTTGGGCATGAAAGCTTGATTTATTTGCTTGCTACTTTAGGCTCTGCTAAAGCTTCCTTTTTTTTATCTTTTGTGTCAGTTTTTTTTGGTTTATCTATTTTTTTTGCTTCAGGATTTCTATCAACCAGTTCGATAACTGCCATTGGGGCATCATCACCAGTTCTAAAACCAGCTTTTAAAACTCTAGAATATCCACCTTTTCTTGAGCTATATCTTTTTGAAAGTTCATCGAAAACTTTAGTCACAGATTTTTTATCTTGAAGTTTAGAAAATAATCTTTTTTTATTGCTTAAGATATTTTTTTTTCCAATCGTTATAACTTTATCAATTTGAGGTTTAAGTTCTTTCGCCTTAGGCAATGTAGTTATAATTTGCTCGTATTTTATTAAAGAATTTAACATATTCTTAAAAAGAGCCTTTCGATGTTCGCTAGTTTTATTAAGCTTTCTGTAACCTAATCCGTGTCTCATTAATAACTATTTTCCTCAAGTTTCTTTGAAAGCTCAGCGATATTATCAGGTGGCCAATTTGGTATTTCCATACCTAAGTATAAAGACATTGTATTCAAGACTTCTTTAATTTCATTTAAAGATTTTCTTCCAAAATTTGGAGTTCTAAGCATTTCTGGTTCAGTTTTTTGAACTAAATCCCCTATATAGATAATGTTATCATTTTTTAAACAATTCATCGACCTAACTGAAAGTTCAAGCTCTTCAACTCTTTTTAATAAATTTCTATTAAACTCAGGTTCGGTTGATTTAACTTCTTTAACCACTTCTTGCGGATCTTCAAAATTAACGAACATTGATAATTGATCTTGAAAAATTCTAGCTGAATAAGCTATAGCATCTTCTGCATCAACTGTGCCATTAGTTTCAACTGTCATAACTAATTTGTCATAATCTAATGCGCTTCCTGCCCTTGTGTTTTCTACAGAGAATGAAACTTTTTTAACTGGGCTAAATAATGAGTCTATTGGAATTAATCCTAGAGGACTATCCTCTGATTTATTTTTTGGAGCAGCAACATATCCTTTACCAGTACTTACCATTAACTCCATATGAAAATGGGTTTTTTCATCAAGATTACAAATTATTTGCTCAGGATTTAAAATTTGTATTTCTGGAACTAGGGTTATATCTTTTGCTTTGACTTCTTTTGGACCTTTAATGTCTAAAATAATCTTTTTAGGACTTGATGAGGAAGATTTGATTGCTAAATTTTTAATATTTAATACAATATCTGTTACGTCTTCACTTACCCCTTTAATAGAAGAAAACTCATGGAGAACACCATCTATTTGAATGGCGGTAACCGCAGCACCTTGAATTGAGGATAATAAAATTCTTCTTAAAGAATTTCCAATCGTTTGACCAAAACCTTTTTCTAATGGTTCTGCAATAACCTTTGCGATAGTTTTGTCTTCATTGCTTGTAATGTCTAATTTATTTGGTTTAATAAGTGCTTTCCAGTTTTTATCTATTACATTTGATGTAGTTTGCATTATACTCTCCTTCTTTTTGGCGGTCTTGCCCCGTTATGTGGCATTGGTGTCGTATCTTTTATTGATAGAATTTTAAAACCTCGTGATTGTAAAGATCTTAAAGCGGTCTCTCTTCCTGATCCCGGCCCTTTTACCTGAACTGTTAATGTTCTTAAACCCTGCTCAAAAGCTTTTGCTCCAGCATCGTCTGCAGCAACTTGAGCAGCGTACGGAGTGGATTTTCTTGATCCTTTAAAACCTTTTGCACCTGCTGATGACCAAGACACAACATTACCACTTTCATCTGCGATAGAAATTATTGTGTTATTGAATGTTGAGTAAACGTAAGCAATTCCTGAGGTTATATTCTTTTTTACTTTTTTCTTTTTTTTAAAAGAACTTACTTTTTTAGCCTCAACTTTTTTTATATCTTTTGTTTCAGGTTTCTTTATAGCTTTTTCATTTTTTTTATTCATTAAAGTCTATTTTTTAAGTGGTGTTAATTTTTTGCCTGCAATTGCTATAGCTTTACCTTTTCTTGTTCTAGCATTACATTGGGTTCTCTGACCTCTTACAGGTAGTTTCTTTTTATGTCTTGAGCCTCTGTAACAAGCAAGATCTACTAATCTTTTAATATTTACCGAAACTTCTCTTCTCAAATCTCCCTCTACCTTATGATTAGCATCGATAAATTCCCTTATTTTTAAAACCTCCTCTTCAGATAATTCATTCACTCTTTTTGAAGATGGAATTTCTAATTTTTTGCAAATTTTCTTTGAAGAATGTAGTCCTATCCCGTGAATATATGTTAATGCAATGCTAACAATCTTGTTTTGTGGGATATTTATCCCTGCAATTCGAGCCATAAATTTATGAGTTTTATTTTCCTGCGTATTTATATTGTCTAATCTCTTAAAGTCAACCCTTCTTACCCTCTATTAAGGCGCTAATTTCATCACTAATTTCGGTTATAGATGCCTCACCATTAACTACTTGGAGTAAATCACTTTTTTTATAAAAATTAATTACAGGCTCAATATTATTTTCATATGTTTCATATCTTTTAATAGCAGTTTTCTCATTATCATCAGCTCTTTTCTCTAAATTCTTTCTTTCGAAAATTCTTTTTTTTATAGTTTCCAAACTTACTGATAATTTAAGAGCAATTTCTATTTTTTGATTATTTCTTTTTAGTAGAACATCTAAGTATTTTGCCTGTGACAAATTCCTTGGATATCCGTCAAAAATAAGTCTATTTTTATAATCTTCATTAATAATAAATTTTTCAATTAAATTACCTACAATCTCATCTGAAACTAAATTTCCAGCATTTATTATTGAGGAAATTTGTTGGCCTAACTGAGTTTTATCATTAATTTCTTTTCTTAAAAGTTCTCCAGTTGATATTTGATATAAATTGAATTTTTTAACAATAAAGTTTGATTGAGTTCCTTTGCCTGCTCCAGGTGGACCAAAAATAACAATGTTCATTTACTTAATTACTTACCAAATTTTGTTTTTTTAATTAGTGACTCGTATTGCGAGCTCATCAATCTAGTTTGGACTTGAGTAACTGTGTCCATAGCTACAACTACAACAATTAAAATTGATGTTCCGCCTAAATAAAATGGTATTGGGTATTTTGCTATTAAAAATTCAGGCATTAAGCAAACAAAAGTCAAATATAATGATCCTACTGTAGTTAATCTTATAAGTATCGTATCAATATATTCAGCCGTTCTTTCGCCTGGTCTAATGCCAGGTATATATCCGCCGTATTTTCTTAAATTTTCCGCCGTCTCTTTTGGATTAAAAACAATAGAAGTATAAAAAAAAGAAAAGAATATTATTCCTGACGCATAGAGAAGCATGTAAAGTGGCTGTCCTTGAGTAAACATCGATGATACTTTTAAAAATGTATCAGACTCAGCAAATCCAAAATTTGTTATAGTTATTGGTAGAAGAAGTAAGGCAGATGCAAATATTGCTGGGATTACTCCGGCAGTATTGATTTTGAGCGGAAGATGAGAAGACTCACCTCCATACATTTTATTTCCTACTTGTCTTTTTGGATAATTGATTAAAATTTTCCTCATTGCTCTTTCAAAGAATACTATAAAAAGCACTGTTAGAATTACTAGAATAAATATTCCAACAATCATTAAAGCTGACAATGCACCTGTTCTTCCAAGTTCAAAAGTTGAAACTAAAGCTCTAGGAATTTCAGCTACTATTCCTGAAAAAATTATTAGTGATATACCGTTTCCAACCCCTCTTAGAGTTATTTGTTCGCCTAACCACATTAAAAATGTTGTTCCAGCTACAAGAGAAATAGTTGTTATAACCCTAAAGGACATACCTGGCTCTATAACTAGATTACCAGCATTTTCTAAACCAACAGAAACGCCATAACCTTGTAAAGTTGCAATTAGAACTGTTCCATATCGAGTAATCTGAGTAATTTTTTTTCTTCCCGTTTCACCTTGTTCTTTAAGATTTTTAAAATAATCAGAAACTCCAGTTAATAATTGAACAATAATTGAAGACGAGATGTAAGGCATAATACCTAATGCAAAAATAGCCATTCTAGTAACGGCTCCTCCTGAAAACATATTAAACATTCCAAGTAAACCTTTTTGGCTTGAGGCCATAATTTCTTTTAATGCTAAAGGATCGATGCCTGCCAAAGGAACATATGTTCCTAAACGGTAAATAATAAGTATTAATATAGTAAATAATATTCTATTTTTTAAGTCTTTAGCCTGACTAAAAGCACCAGCGGTATTGAGTGTTTCACTAGACATAATTTTTATTTTTTAATTATGCTTATTTTACCACCCGCTTTTTCTATTTTAGATAAAGCTTGTTTTGAGGCAAAATGTGCAGAAATTTCTATATTTTTTTTTATTTCACCTGTTCCTAAAATTTTAAGTTTTAAAAATTTTTTATTAATTAATTTTTTCTCTTTTAAAATTTTAAGATCTAAAGAGTTTTTGATATTATTTTGAGATTTATCTAAAATTTTTTGAATTTTTGAGAGATTTAAGATAGCTGTATAATTTTTATTTAAGGATTTGAAACCCCTTTTTGGTAATCTTCTGTATAAAGGCATTTGACCTCCCTCAAAACTTTTTATCGCAACACCAGATCTTGATTTTTGCCCTTTGTGACCTCTTGAAGAGGTTTTTCCTTTACCAGAACCTATTCCTCTACCAACTCTAATTTTTTTTTTATTACTTTTAATTAAACTGCTTAATTGCATTATTTAGCCTCTCTTTTTAAAACTATATCCGAAATTTTTTTTCCTCTTATGGCCGATAAAATTTTTGGAGAAATTTGAGATTTCAGACCATTAACACAAGCCTTTAAAACATTATGCGGATTAGCTGAACCTAAAGATTTAGCAACTACATCTTGAATGCCTAAAACCTCGCACACAGAACGAATAGCTCCTCCTGCAATAATTCCAGTTCCAGCAGGTGCGGCTCTCAAGAAAACTTTGCCAGAACCATTTTTGCCTTTTACATCATGATGTAAAGTTCGACCTTCTTTAAGAGGTATCTTTATCAAATTTCTTTTTGCGACCTCTGTCGCTTTTTTAATTGCGTCAGGGACCTGTTTAGACTTTCCTTGTCCTATTCCAATAGAACCTTTCTGATTGCCAACCACTACTAATGCCGCAAATCCAAATCTTCTTCCACCTTTCACAACTTTAGTAATTCTATTTATTGCAACTAATTTTTCTTTTATTTCATTCTCAGTTTTTTTATTATCTGACATATTAAAATTTTAATCCGTTTTTTCTTAAAGTCTCAGCAAATATTTTAATTCTTCCGTGGTATTTGTACCCACCCCTATCAAAATAAACTTCGTTGATCTTTTTATCTTTTGCTCGCTTTGCTAAGATTTCACCAATTAAACTTGATTTTTCCATTTTTTTAACTTTTTTACTTTTAATTTCTTTCTCAATAGATGAGGCAGAAACTAATGTTTTTTTTTGTTTATCATCTATAATTTGAGCAGATAGATTATTTAAAGATTTTGAAACTGAAACTCTATAACGATTTATATTTACGTTTTTCAATTTTTTTCTGTTCCTTAATTTTCTTTTTATTTTATTATTGATTTTCATTACTTCTTCTTACCCTCTTTTCTTAATACAAATTGGCCTTTTTCTTTTATACCCTTTGCTTTGTAAGGTTCTACAGGTTTCAAATTTTTTATATCAGCAGCAATTTTAGAAACTAATTCCTTATCTACACCGGTAATTTTGATAATTGTTTGTTTTTCAACTGTAATTTTAATTTCTTTAGGAAACTTAAAATTAACTTCGTGACTAAATCCTATTTGCAAATTTAAAGCATCTCCTTTTATGTTTGCTCTAAAACCAACACCGCTTAGTTCTAATATTTTTTCATGCCCTGTTGTAACTCCTGTAACTGCATTATTAATCAAACTTCTATAAGTACCCCACATGATTGAAGTTTTTTTATCAATATTTTTGGCAATAGGTTGAATTTTAAATTCACTCTCATTTAATTTTGATGAAAAGATTTTGTCATTTATAGAAAGTTTTTTTGTACCCTTAGGTCCGGAAATAGTTAGATTTGCTCCCTCAATTTTTATTGAGGAGTCTTTAGGAATTATAATATTTTTTTTACCAATCTTTGACATTAAAACACCCTACAAATTATTTCACCACCGACATTGTTTTTTCTAGCTTCTGCATCACTCATAACACCTTTTGGAGTTGATAAAATTGCCAATCCTAAGCCATTCATCACTTTTGGAATGCTTGTAGCTCTTGAATAAACTCTTCTGCCTGGTTTTGAAATCCTTTTGATTTCTTTTATAACAGGATCTCCCTCATAATACTTAAGAGAAATTTTTAAACTTGTTTTATTATTTTCTGTTTTTTCAATAAAATAATCTTTAATATAACCCTCATTTTTAAGTATTTTTAAAATATTTTTTCTAAAATTTGATGATGGAATTTCTATAGAATTTAACGATCTCATTTGACCGTTTCTTATTCTTGAAAACATATCACCTATTGGATCTGTTAATGTCATAATTCTCCTACCAACTCGATTTTGTTATTCCAGGAATTTTACCTGCGGATGCCATATCTCTAAGTGCAATCCTTGAAATTCTTAATTTTCTATAAACACCATGAGGCCTTCCTGAAACCTCACATCTATTCCGAATTCTAATTTTTGCTGAATTTTTTGGTAACTTGTTCAATTTTAGTTGAGCTTCAAATCTTTCAGATAAGTCAAGTTTTCTATTATTAATTATTTTCTTCAAAGCTGCTCTTTTTTTGGCATATTTTTTGACGAGTCTCATTCTTCTTAGATTTTTTTGTATTGCGCTTGTTTTAGCCATATTTATCCTTAGTTTTTTTTATCATTCATAGGAAAATTGAATTCCTTAAGCAATTCTAATGTCCCTTCTTTATTTTTACTTGATGTAACAATAGTTATATCTAACCCTCTAATCTTATCTACTTTATCAAAATTAACTTCAGGAAATATAATATGTTCTTTTACACCAAATGAGTAATTGTTTGAACTATCAATACCCTTAGCTGATAGTCCTCTAAAATCTTTAATTCTAGGTAATGCAATATTAACTAGTCTATCAATAAACTCATACATAATTTGTGACCTCAAGGTAACTTTAATTCCCGCATTAGATCCTTTTCTAGTTTTAAAGTTTGAAATTGATTTTTTAAATTTTGTAATAATTGGTTTTTGACCAGCGATTAATGCCATATCATCTGCGCAGGCCTTTAGCTTTTTACCATCTGATGCATCTTCACCTAGCCCCATGTTTAAGATGACTTTTTCAAATTTAGGGACATCATGCTTATTTTTCAAAGATAATTTACTCATGAGTTTTGCAACTATTTCTTTTTCAAACGTGGTTTTTAATCTTGACATTATTTTTTACTCACTGCTTTCTTTTCATTTTTTTTGGCATCTAAATTCTTAACATTTGATTGATGTATAAAACTTTCTTTAGAAATAATTCCGCCTTTGTTTTCTTTAGTTGGTTTTGTATGTCTTTTAATCATATTAATTGATTTAATTTTTATCTTATTAAGCTTCCTATTTATTTCTAAAATTTCACCAGTTTTACCTTTGTCTCTCCCAGTTATAATTTTCACTTGTGATCCTTTTTTTAACATCATTTTTAAAGTACCTCCGGTGCTAATGATATGATTTTCGTGTGACCTCTAGTTCTCAACTCTCTTGTTACTGGACCAAATATTCTTGTTCCTATTGGCTCTCCCTTTTCATCTGTTAAAACTACTGCGTTTTTATCAAACTGAACTTTTGATCCATCATCACGATAAATCTCTTTTCTAGTTCTTACTACAACAGCTTTATGCACTGATCCTTTTTTTACTTTGCCTTTAGGAATGGCATCTTTTACACTTATCACAATTATATCACCCACTGATGCGTATCTTCTTTTTGATCCACCTAGCACTTTTATACACTCGACTCTTTTAGCGCCTGTGTTATCTGCAACTGTAAGTTCTGTTTGAATCTGAATCATTATTCCATTACCTGCCAAGTTTTCTTTTTAGAGAAAGGTTTGCTTTCAATGATTGATACTTTTTCTCCCTCTTTAAATTTATTTTTTTCATCATGTGCGTGGTATTTTTTAGATCTTTTAATAACCTTTTCGTAAAAAGGGTGTTTAAATTTCCTTGTTACTTCCACAACAATCGTTTTATTGTTTTTTGCACTTGTTACTATTCCTTTTAAAACTTTTTTTGTCATTTAGAGTTCTTTATTGTTGTATATAGCCTAGCTATACTTCTTTTAATCTCACTATACTGAGCAGGATTATTAATTTGGTTATTAACTTTTTTAAATCTCAAATTAAATAAATCTTTTTTTAATGTTAAAATTTTTTTTGTCGCTTGGTCTTTAGTCATCTTTTTATCTTCTTTTTTTTTCGCCATTATCTTTTAATAAATTTAGTTTTAATTGGTAGTTTGGCTGACGCTTTATATAAAGCCTCTCTTGCAATTTCTTCACTTACGCCATCAATCTCAAAAATAATTCTACCTGGTTTTACTCTACACGCATAATATTCTGGTGATCCTTTACCTTTACCCATTCTTACCTCTGTAGGTTTCTTTGAGACAGGTATATTAGGAAATATCCTTGTCCAAACTTTTCCTGTTCTTTTCATATATCTGGTAAGAGCAACTCTCGCTGCTTCGATTTGTTTACCTATAATTCTATCAGGTTGAATCGCTTTTAAACCAAATTGCCCATAATTTAGTTTTACAGCTCGTGCGGCATTTCCATGTATTCGACCTTTAAATGCTTTTCTGTATTTAGTTCTTACTGGCTGTAGCATTTTTTACCCTTTCTTTTTTTTCTTTTTCAACATCCTTTGCCATTAATTCACCTTTATAAATCCAAACTTTTACTCCAATAATTCCATAAGTTGTGAGTGCTTCAGCGAAACCATAATCAATATCGGCACGTAAAGTATGAGATGGAATACTCCCTTCACGCAACCACTCTGTTCTTGCTATCTCGTTACCAGCTAATCTTCCACTTAACATTACTTTAATTCCTTTTGCATTCAGTCTCATTGCTGATTGCATAGCTCTTTTCATTGCCCTTCTATATGCAACTCTTTTAACAAGTTGTTGAGCTATATTTTCTGCAACTAGATTAGAGTTAAGTTCTGGTTTTTTAATCTCTTTAATATTAACATTTACATCTCCATCTGTAATTTTCATGATGTTTTTTTTGATTTTTTCAATATCCGAACCTTTTTTTCCGATTACAAATCCAGGCCTTGAGGTATGTATTGAAACAGTACATTTTTTTGATGATCGTTCTATTGTTATCTCTGACACTCCCGAGTTAATTATGTTTTTCTTGATATAATTTCTTATTTTAAAATCTTCAATCAAATATTTTCCAAAATCTTTTTTTTTGGCAAACCAAGTGGAATCCCAACCTCTATTTATTCCCAGTCTAAAACCTATAGGATTTATTTTTTGTCCCATTATTTATTTACCTTCTTTTCCTTTTTTTCTTCTAACACAATTGTTATTCTACTAAATGGCTTTTTAATTGGACTAGCTCTGCCTTTTGCTCTAGGTCTAAATCTTTTCATTACAAGAGATTTTCCAACATAGGCTTCTTTAACGAATAAATTATCAATATCATATTGATGGTTATTTTCTGCATTTGATATTGCAGATTTAACAGTTTTACTTACATCTTTAGCTATTCTTTTTCTTGAAAACTCTAAATCCCTTAGAGCAACATCAGCTTTTTTTCCTTTAATAAAATTACAAACTAAGGCTAGTTTTCTAGGACTAGTTCTTACATTTTTATTTATTGCTTTTACTAATGATGTATTCTTATCCATTATTTTTTGTCTCCCTCAGGTTTAGCTGCTGGCGCTGCTGCAGCTGCTTTTTTATCAGCTGGAGTGTGTCCTTTAAAAGTTCTTGTAGGTGCAAATTCACCCAACTTATGTCCGACCATTTCCTCAGAAATAGTAATAGGTATAAATGATTTACCATTATGTATCATAAAGCTATGACCAACAAAGTCTGGTATGATTGTAGAGTTTCTTGACCAAGTTTTTATTGGTTTTTTGTTGGGCGCATCTTTTAATTTATCGATTTTTTTAAGTAAACTTGGATGAACAAAAGGACCTTTCCAAACTGATCTTGTCATTATGATTTCCTTTTCTTTCTTCTTGTGATTATTAACTTGTCGCTTCTTTTCGGTCTTCTAGTTTTTAATCCTTTAGCCGACTGTCCCCAAGGAGATACAGGGCTTCTCCCTCCTGAGGTTTTTCCTTCTCCACCTCCATGAGGGTGATCAACGGGGTTCATCGCAACTCCTCGAGTTTGTGGTCTTTTTCCTCTCCATCTGTTTCTTCCTGCTTTTCCAATTTTGATATTTTTTTGATCAGGATTTGAAACAACGCCGATAGTTGCAGTGCAAGAACTACTAACTTTACGGGTTTCACCTGAAGATAGTTTTAAGATAGCATAATCACCATCGTAACCAGATAAAGTAACCGATGATCCTGCTGATCTAGCTAGTTTTGCTCCATTTCCAGGAATTAATTCTACATTATGAATTGAAGTTCCAGGAGGTATATCTCTTAGTTCTAAAGAATTGCCAACTTTTATTTCAACATTTTTACCAGACTCGATAACATCACCTTGTTTTAAACCCTGAGGACTAATTATATATGCTTTTTGTTTGTCTTTGTATGTAATCAAAGCGATATGAGCTGTTCTATTTGGATCATATTCAATTCTTTCAACTGTAGCTGGAACATTTTTCTTTTTTCTATAAAAGTCAATTACTCTATATTTGTGTTTAGATCCTCCTCCTATATGTCTAGAAGTAATACGACCATTGTTATTTCTTCCACCTGTAAAGTTTTGACCTTTTGTTAAAGGTTTGTATGGTGCCCCTTTCCATAAACTACTTTTGTCTAAGACTACAGTGCCTCTAGTAGATTTTGTATATGGTTTGAAAGTTTTGAGTGCCATAGATTAAATTCCAGTAGTTAAATCAATACTCTGGCCCTTTTTAAGAGTAATAATTGCTTTTTTATATCCACTTTTAAGAGACTTTTTTCCTTGTTTCATCTTAAGTTTAGGCTTTTGGTTAATGATATTTACTTTTACCACATTCACTTTAAATAATTTTTCTATATTCTTTTTAATAATTTTTTTATTAGCTTTTTCATGCACTTTAAAAACAGTCTTGTTCTGCTCAGATAAAATTGTAGCCTTTTCTGTAATAATAGGGTTTCTAATAGAGTCTATATAATTAATTTTTTTCATTTAAAACCCTTTCTTGAATTCTTTTTGCTGAAGAGGATGTAATAATCACGTTTTTATATTTAAATAAATCATAAATATTTGTCCCTTCGTCTTTAATTAGTTTTAAATTCTTTATATTTCGAGCAGATTTGTTTATATTTTTCATTGAGTCGTTATCTGAAATAATTAATACATTAGCTAATTTATTTTTTTTTAAAAATTTAAAAAATTCTTTCGTCTTTTTGATTTCTTTTTTTACATCTGCCAAAATGTGGAGGTTTTTATCTAAATTCTTTTTAGACAAAGTTTGAGCCAAAGCTAGTTTTCTTACTTTTTTATTTATTTTTTTTACCTTGTAAACAGAACCCTTTGGTCCATGAGCTATACCTCCGCCAACAAATAAAGGAGCTTTTTTACTTGCATGTCTAGCTCCACCACTACCTTTTTGAGGAACTATTTTTTTGGTTGATCCTTTAATTTGATTTCTTTGTTTTGTTTTAGCAACCCTCGGTTTTGCATGATTTAATTGCCAATCGATAACAAATTTAATTAATTTATGATTTACTTTCAATTTAACTAACTTGTCTGAAATTTCAATTGAGTCAGCTTTTGAACCATCGATACTTAAAAGAGGAAATTTCATTTATTTTTTTCCTTTCTTAGCTGCTGCTGATTTGATTTTTGCTTCATGTTTTTCTTTTATTGTTTTTCTGGTAACATTCTTCACTGACTCCCTTAAAAATACAGTTGAATTTTTTGATCCAGGAATAGAGCCTTTTAAATATATTAAGTTATTTTCTAAATCAGATTTAACAATTTCTAAATTTAACATCGTTCTCAATTTATCTCCCATATGACCTGCCATCTTTTTTCCTTTGAAAACTTTGCCAGGATCCTGTCTTTGACCAGTAGATCCATGAGATCTGTGTGAAACTGAAACTCCGTGTGACGCTCGTAATCCACCAAAATTCCATCTTTTCATAACTCCAGCGAAACCTTTACCTATTGTTCTTGATCTTACGTCTAAGAATTTTTTATCCTTGAATAATTCTAATCCTAACTCGTTACCCTCTTTAAACTGGTCATTATTCTCAACTCTAAACTCTTTAAGGATTTTTTTAGGCTCTGTATTTTTTTTTGTAAAATAACCTTTCATTTGTTTTGTAAGCTTTGAGTTTTTTATTTTAAAAAAACCTACTTTTACTGCGCTATAGCCCCTTTTTTCTTTTGTAATAACATCAAGAACTCTGCCTTTTTCAACTCTTATAACAGTGACAGGAATAGATTGTCCGCTTTCCAAGAACTCTCTAGTCATCCCTATTTTTGTTCCTAATAATCCAATACTCATAATTTAAATTTTTATTTCTATGTCTACACCAGAAGCTAAATCTAATTTCATCAGTGCTTCAACAGTTTGTGGTGTTGGTTCAATTATATCTATTAATCTCTTATGTGTTCTTGACTCAAATTGCTCTCTGCTTTTTTTGTCAATATGTGGAGATCTTAATACTGTATATCTCTCAATTCTCGTTGGTAAAGGTATCGGACCTTTTACTTGAGCGCCAGTTCTTTTTGCTGTGTTTACGATTTCCTCTGTTGAAAGATCTAATATCTTATTGTCGTAAGCTTTTAAATGTATTCTTATATTTTGATTTTCCATAAATTAAGCAAGTTTTTTTGTTACTTCATCCTGAACATTTTGAGGCACCTTATCATAATGACTAAATTGCATTGTATATTGTGCTCTACCTTGTGTTGAAGATCTTAGATTGTTTATATAACCAAACATATTAGCTAAAGGCACTGTTGCTTGAATAGCTGTAGCATTTCCTCTTGCTTCTGTAGCTGCCACTTGGCCCCGTCTGCTATTTAAATCACCTATTACATCTCCCATAAATTCCTCTGGGGTAACTACTTCAACTTTCATCATAGGTTCTAAAAGTTTTAAAGTTGCTTTATTACATGCTTCTCTAAAACACATTCTGGAAGCAATTTCAAAAGCAAGAACACTTGAGTCTACATCGTGGTGTAATCCATCTAAAATTGTAACTTTATAATCAATTACAGGGAACCCAGCTAAAATTCCGCTTTCCGCAACGCTGAGGACACCTTTTTCTACTCCAGGAATAAATTCTTTAGGAATGGCTCCGCCTTTTATTTTGTTGTCAACTTCTCTTCCTTTGCCTGGCTCTAAAGGCTCAACACTTAATGTTACTTTAGCAAATTGTCCTGATCCACCGCTTTGTTTTTTGTGTATGTATGTAACCTCAGATGATCCTAATATTGTTTCTCTGTATGCTACTTGAGGTGCTCCTACATTAGCCTCCACTTTAAATTCACGTTTCATTCTATCGACGATTATATCTAGATGTAATTCACCCATACCTTTAATAATAGTTTGACCAGACTCCTCATCTGAACTCACTCTGAATGAAGGATCTTCTTTAGCTAATCTATTTAGAGCTTCTCCCATTTTCTCTTGGTCAGCTTTTGTTTTAGGTTCTACTGCAATTTCAATTACAGGGTCTGGAAATTCCATTGGCTCTAATAAAATTTGCTTATTTTCATTACATAGAGTATGACCTGTTATAGTATTTTTCAAACCAGCGAGAGCAACAATATCTCCTGTTGAAGCCTCTTTAATATCCTCTCTGCTATTAGCATGCATTAATAACATTCTGCCCACACGTTCAGTCTTTTCAGTTGAGGAATTATAGACCGAAGTTCCTGCTTGCAGTTTACCTGAATAAATTCGAATAAATGTTAGCGATCCAACAAATGGATCGTTCGCAACCTTGAATGCTAAAGCTGAAAATGTCTCATTTTCTTCGAATTTCATTTGCAATTTTTCTTCAGAGTTTATTTTTGTAGCTTCAATAGTGCCAATATCCTTCGGGCTAGGTAAATAATCTATCACGGCATCTAATAATGGCTGAACACCTTTATTCTTAAATGCAGAACCAGTTAAAATAGGCACAAAATTAAAACTTAAAGTTCCTTTTCTTATACATTTGATTAAATCTGCCTCTGATGGTTCTTTTCCATCAAGATAAGCCTCCATTAATTTTTCATCTTCCTCTACTGCAGTTTCAACAAGATTTTGTCTATATTTTTGCGCCTTTTCCTTCAAATCATCTGGTATTTCTATGTAATCAAATTTTGCTCCTAAATCCTCGTTCTGCCAAACAACACCTTTCATTTTTACCAAATCTATTACTCCTTTAAGATCTGCCTCTGCACCTATTGGTAATTGAACGGGTAAAGGTTTGCAGCCTAAACGATCTTTGATCATCTCTACACATCTATAGAAATCGGCACCTGTTCTATCTAATTTATTTACAAAACAAATTCTTGGCACTTTATACTTATCGGCTTGTCGCCAAACAGTCTCGGATTGAGGCTCTACACCTGCAACACCATCAAAAACCGCAACAGCTCCATCTAAAACTTTTAATGATCTTTCAACTTCAATTGTAAAATCTACGTGACCAGGTGTGTCTATAATATTAATTCTATGGTCTCTCCAAAAACATGTGGTCGCTGCTGAAGTAATAGTAATTCCTCTTTCTTGTTCTTGCTCCATCCAGTCCATAGTTGCTGCACCATCATGAACCTCACCAATCTTATGACTTTTACCCGTATAATAAAGAACTCTTTCAGTAGTTGTTGTTTTGCCAGCATCGATGTGCGCCATTATACCGATGTTTCTATATTTGTCTAAAGTGTACTTAGCCATTATTATTTACCATCTAAAATGAGCAAAAGCTTTATTTGACTCTGCCATTTTATGAGTATCCTCTCTTTTTTTAATAGCTGATCCTTTATTCTGAGATGCATCTAAAATTTCTGCATATAATTTATCAGCCATTGTTTTGTTTTTTCTTTTTCTAGTGGCATCCATAATCCATCGTAATGCTAAGGCCTGAGCCCTCTTTGCTTTTACTTCTACTGGAACTTGGTAAGTTGCACCACCTACTCTTCTTGATCTACATTCTAAATTTGGTTTTACGTTTGAGATAGCTGTATTGAAAATTTTTAATGGATCTTCGTTATTTTTAGATTTAATTTTATCTAGAGCATCATAAAGAATTTTTTCAGCAGTAGACCGTTTCCCGTCATACATAATAGAGTTTATAAATTTTGAAATAACCTCAGAATGAAACTTTGGATCAGGATAAACTTTTCTTACAGGTGCTTTTCGTTTTCTAGACATATATTATTTAGGTTTTTTTGTTCCGTAGAGAGATCTTCTTTGTTTACGATTAGCTACGCCTTGTGTATCTAAGTTTCCTCTTAGAATATGGTAACGAACTCCTGGTAAATCTTTTACTCGACCACCTCGTAACAATACAACTGAGTGTTCTTGTAGGTTATGACCTTCACCTGGAATATAAGCGGTTACCTCAAATCCATTTGACAATCTTACCCGTGCAACTTTTCTTAATGCTGAGTTAGGTTTTTTTGGTGTTGTTGTATAAACTTTTACACAGACTCCTCTTTTTAAAGGTTGCCTTTCTAGTGCAGGAACTTTATTTCTCGCAATAGGTTTTACTCTACTTTTTTTAATCAACTGATTAATAGTTGGCATAATATTATTTTGAAGCTAAAGTAAGGAATACCCTTTGGAAATTTTAGTTAGTGTTTAAGGTTTTAATCTACCTTACTTCTAACATTCAAAATGTGCCGTAAACTAACATTGAATTAATAAAAGTCAACAATTAAGCGGGTAAAATTGAAATTTAGGCTGTCTGTTCAGGCGCTTCTGGTGCCGATTCTAGCTCCTGTTTTTTTAGTTCTTCCAATCTAGCTTTGTCTTGCTCTCTGGCCTGTTTGTCCCACTCTATTTTTGTAAGACCCGTTCCAGCAGGAACCAATCTTCCAACAATTACATTTTCTTTAAGTCCTTCTAATGAGTCTGTTTTTCCTTTAATTGAAGCATCAGTTAAAACTCTTGTTGTTTCTTGAAAAGATGCAGCTGAAATAAATGAATTTGTCTGAAGCGAAGCTTTTGTAATACCTAGTAACACTCTTTCAAATGTCGCTGGCTTCTTTTTTTCATTACGAAGATTATCATTAATTATATTTATATCTAATAAATCAATAACTTCTCCAGCTAGAAGCTCGGAATCCCCTGGATCTTTTACTTCAACTCTTTTCAACATTTGTCTCACAATTGTTTCTATATGCTTGTCATTTATTACAACACCTTGAAGTCTATAAACTTCTTGAACTTCTGAAACAAAATACTCTGTAAGTTTTTCTACACCTAAGATTCTCAAGATATCGTGAGGAGCAGGACTACCATCTAAAAGATATTCACCTTTTTTAATTTTTTCTCCTTGATTGAAATTGACATGTTTTCCTTTTGGAATTAAATAATTTGATGTTTCGCCTGATGCTGAAACTATTGAGATTTTTTGTTTCCCTCTTACCTCTTTGCCAAATTCAATCACGCCATCATTCTCAGCTATTATTGCGCTATCCTTGGGTCTTCTAGCCTCAAAAAGTTCCGCTACTCTCGGTAAACCACCAGTGATATCTTTTGTTTTAGAGGTTTCTTTTGGTAATCTTGCCAATACATCCCCGGCTGAAATTTTTTGACCATCTTTAACCGATAATATTGTATCTGGAACTAGATAGTATCTTGCTTCATTTCCATCCGCTTTTTTAATTATTCCGCCCTTTTCGTCTCGAAGTGTAATTCTAGGCTTTAATTCAGAATTTTTGGATGATGATTTCCAATCTGTTACAGATTTAGAAGATAAACCTGTTGCATCATCTAAAGTTTCAGTTAATGAACTTCCTTCCATTAAATCCATGTAATTGACTATTCCTCCAGTTTCGGCAATTACTGGTAATGTATAAGGATCCCACTCAGCTATTTTTTTTCCTTTATCTATTAAATCGCCATCCTTAAAGAAAAGTTTTGAACCATAATTCACCTTATAAATTGCTAGCTGCCTTCCATTATCGTCTTCGATACTTAATTGAGTATTTCTACCCATCACTATTATATTTTTCTTTGAGTCCTCAATAAGATTTTTATTAATTATATTTAATTTACCTTTTGTTTGTGAAATAATTTGAGACTCCTCTTTAATTTGAGCTGTCCCTCCAACGTGAAAAGTTCTCATTGTTAACTGAGTTCCTGGTTCACCAATCGATTGAGCGGCTATCATTCCTACAGCCTCACCTACACTTACTAATTTACCTCTTGCTAGGTCTCTGCCGTAACAAGTTTGGCAAACTCCTTTAGTGGAAGCACAAGTAATAACTGAGTAAACATTAACTGATTTTACACCTGCGGCATCTATTTTTTCACAATCAAATTCGTCAATTAATTTATCTTTTTTGATAATAACTTCCCCAGTTACTGGATTTTTTATATTTTCAGCAATAACTCTTCCTAATACTCTTTCAGATAAACTGACTAGAATGTTTCCTCCCTCAATAATTTCAGAAATTGTAACGGAAGATCTTTTTTTAGGATCGCAAGCTGCTTTAGTAATTTGTACATCTTGAGCAACATCACATAGCCTTCTTGTCAAATATCCAGAGTTGGCAGTTTTTAAAGCTGTATCTGCTAATCCTTTTCTAGCACCGTGTGTTGAATTAAAATATTCAAGTACAGACAAGCCCTCTTTAAAATTGGCAATAATTGGTGTTTCTATAATTTCACCCGAGGGTTTAGCAATTAGGCCTCGCATTCCAGCTAATTGTTTCATTTGTGCTTGAGAACCCCTAGCTCCTGAGTCAGCCATCATATAAACTGAATTAGTTTCTATTCTATCATCATCATAAACTTTTTCAGCAGATGATATTTCTTTCATCATTTCATTTGCAACCGTATCTGTACATTTAGACCAGATATCAACTACCTTGTTGTATTTTTCTCCCCTGGTAATTAAGCCATCAGAATATTGTTTTTCATATTCTTCAATTTGTTTTTTTGTGCTGCTAATCAAGTTTTCTTTAGTTTTAGGTATTATTAAATCATCTTTTCCAAAAGATATTCCAGCTTTAAAAGCGTGTTTAAATCCAAGAGTTTTAATCCTATCGCAGAAAATAACAGTTTCTTTTTGTCCACAATATCTAAAAATAGTATCTATAACCTCCGAAACATTTTTCTTAGTTAATAATTTGTTTACTAAAGCAAACTTAATGTTATGATTTTGAGGAAGTACATTTGCTAACAAAAATCTTCCGGCTGTACTGTTATACTTTTCTAAAACAGGTTTTCCATCCTTATCAACTGTTTTAAAAGTTGAAATAATCTTAGAGTGTAAACTTATTGATTTATTTTCTAATGCTTGTTCAATTTCCTCAATGCTAGAAAATATTCCTGAAGGTTTTTTATCATTTTCCTCTGCTTGTGAAAGATAATAAATTCCTAAAACAATATCCTGACTTGGTACAATAATCGGTTTTCCGTTTGATGGGCTTAAAATATTATTTGTTGACATCATTAAAACTCTTGCTTCTAATTGAGCCTCCAAACTTAAAGGGATATGTACCGCCATTTGGTCTCCGTCAAAATCAGCATTAAAAGCTGCACAAACTAGCGGGTGTAATTCAATCGCATTTCCCTCAATAAGTTTTGCTTCAAATGCTTGGACACCCAACCTGTGTAAAGTTGGCGCTCGATTCAAAAGAATTGGATGTTCTCTTATAATGTGTTCGAGAGAGTCCCAAACTTCACTTTTTTCTTTCTCTACTAGTCTTTTAGCTTGTTTAATAGTTGTTGCTAAACCTAATTTATCTAATCTCGCGTATAAAAAAGGTTTAAATAATTCCAGAGCCATTTTTTTTGGTAGACCGCATTGATGTAGTTTAAGTTCTGGACCCACCACAATTACTGACCTTCCTGAATAATCAACTCTTTTTCCTAATAAATTTTGTCTAAATCTTCCTTGTTTACCCTTCAACATTTCAGCTAAAGATTTTAGAGGACGCTTACCTGTTCCTGTAATTACTCTTCCTCTTCTACCATTGTCGAATAATGCATCAACTGATTCTTGTAGCATCCTTTTTTCGTTTCTCACGATGATATCCGGTGCTTTAAGGTCTAAAAGTCTTTTTAGTCTGTTATTTCTATTTATCACTCTTCTATACAAATCATTTAAATCAGATGTAGCGAATCTACCTCCATCAAGAGGAACTAATGGTCTTAATTCTGGTGGTATAACTGGTACTGAAGTTAGGATCATCCATTCTGGTTTATTGCCGGAATTAATAAATGACTCAATAAGTTTTAGTCTTTTAATTGTTCTTTCTTCTGTAACTTTAGATTTAATCTCTTTTAATGACTCCCTAAGCTTTTGTTGCTCTTTTTTAAGATCTAAATTTACTAAAATTTCTCTAACTGCTTCGGCACCAATACCAGCTGTGAAGGCATCCTCTCCAAACTCTTCTTGGGCTTTTAACAATGCTTCTTCAGATATTAATTGGCCTTTTTTTAATGTCGTTAACCCGGGTTCCACGACAATAAAACTTTCAAAGTATAATACTTTCTCAACTTCTTTAAGTTTCATGTCTATTGCTAAAGAAATTCGGCTAGGTAATGATTTTAAAAACCAAATGTGAGCAACTGGACAAGCAAGATCAATGTGACCCATTCTTTCTCTTCTTACATTAGATTTAGTTACTTCAACTCCGCATTTTTCACATATTATTCCCCTGAATTTCATTCTTTTGTATTTACCGCAAAGACACTCGTAATCTTTCACAGGGCCGAATATTCTTGAACAAAACAGACCATCTTTTTCTGGTCTAAAGGTACGATAGTTTATAGTTTCTGGTTTTTTTATCTCTCCATAAGACCATGATTTTATTTTTTCAGGACTAGCAAGAGTAATCTTAATATTATTAAAATTATTTTCTTGTGTTATATTTTGATTTTCAAAATTTTTTGTTAAATTTTTTTCCATGATTAATTTAATTCAATATTTAAACCAAGAGCTCTTATTTCCTTCACTAAAACATTGAAGGACTCTGGGACACCAGACTCGAAATTATTATTTCCTTTAACAATTGTTTCATAAACTTTTGTTCTTCCGGCAACATCATCAGATTTTACAGTTAAAATTTCTTGTAAAGTATAAGAAGCTCCATATGCCTCTAAAGCCCAAACTTCCATTTCTCCAAATCTCTGACCACCGAGTTGAGCTTTTCCTCCTAATGGTTGCTGCGTCACCAAACTGTAAGGTCCAGTTGATCTTGCATGGATTTTATCCTCAACAAGATGATTTAGCTTTAACATATAAATTATCCCAACAGTGACAGGTCTATCGAATCTTTCTCCGGTTTGACCGTTCCATAGATGTGTTTGACCAGAGCTTGGTAATTTTGCTAAATCCAACATTTTTGTTATATCTTCCGTGCTAGCACCGTCAAATACGGGTGTAGCTATTGGAACACCGTTAGATAAATTTTTAACTAATTCAGCAACCTCATCATTAGAAAGCTTAGAAATTGTCTCATCAAAATA
>JAOOBT010000004.1:17500-102982 GCA_028404615.1 Candidatus Pelagibacter sp. | reverse complement strand
AATGATTTTCAAAAATAGTTTTTCCAGAATATCAATTCTTACAAAAAATTCTCTAAATTTTTCAAATCCACATAGTAAAAGAAAATCTTTTTCTAATGATGTTCCTATAAGAAAATTTAGTCCAGATTTAGGTATTTTATTCTTATCAGAGAGATTATAAAATATTTTCCATAATCCAATTCTAAATTCCACAGCTTTTGGTTTAAGCATTTTTGGTAAATAAATATGATATCTCCCTATCTTTACTCCCATACCCCATAGTTTTTTTCTCTCTTCTGCCGGAATTGATTTAACTATTTTATCCACGTCACTCCTTTTAACAACTCCGTTATTCTCGTACAGCTGGAATAGTAAACCTCTTAAATATTGATTGGAAAGTTTGTGTTTCGTTAATTTTATTAGATCACCTAGTATTTCATTTATATAACTAGATAACCATTTACTTAAAAAAATATGTAATTTAGCCTTGGAGTCTTCATTTAAAGAGTCATCAGCAATAATATCTATATCTGGATTTAAATAATCGCTACCTTTTTTTAATCTTGCTATTGGATTATTTTTCCAAATAATTTTACTATCTCTGCTAACCTCAATTTCGGCTTCATTTAAAATTTTATCGACTCTTTTAACTAGCTCTTTTTCCACACCTTTTCTTGCAGCTTTTTTGATAGATTTTATGTCCGTATCGAGCGTCTTAGATGTAACCTCGATTAAGAATTTAAGACCTTTTAATTCGCCAATTAATTGACCGTCGATATATATTTTATTATCATTATTAATCTCAGTATTTAAAACTAAATCTTGTTTTAAACTTCTTGAAAGTATACTTATTTTTTTATCTATGAAACTTTTTGTTAGTTCATCGTGTAACTTATCGGATAATTTATCCTCTATATTCTTAGTAAGCTGGACCCAATAATCTGAGTTTTCAACCCAATTTTTTTTATTAGCAACATAGGACCAGGTTCTCACGTTAGAAAGCCTATGTGATAATAGATCCACGTTGCCATGATCCTTTTCTAAGCCTTTTAATTGCTCTTTCATAAATGTACTTGGTATTCTTTTTTTACGAGTTGATAAAAATTGAAATACTTTATCGATGACATTAATGTGTTGTCCATAAGCCTTTTTTTCAAAATCAGGTATTTGACAGCACTCCCATAATAATTCTAAATTTTTATGATAAATAATATTATTAGCTCCCTTTTTAAGAAAAAATCTTAAAACACTTTCATCAAGCGAGTCATTAGTCCTGAGAAGGCTTTTATGAGATGGTTTGAGTTCTAGTGAAGAAATAAGGCTATCAGGGTTTTTAAAATTTAATTTTGAATTTCTCCAATAAATTGTTTTAGTATCAGGTAAATTATGCTTTTCAATTTTTTCAATTTCATCTGAATTTAAAGTTTCACAATCACCTGTGGTACCAAAACCGCCGTCATTCTTATATCTACCCGCTCGTCCTGCAATTTGTGACATTTCAATTAAATTTAATCTTCTTGTTTTTTTTCCATCAAATTTTTTTAAATTTGAAAAATAAATTTCATTGATATCCATGTTTAATCCCATCCCAATAGCATCTGTTGCAATTAAGTAATCCACATCTCCCGATTGATATAAACCTACTTGAGAATTTCTAGTCTTAGGACTTAAAGAGCCCATTATTACTGCTGCTCCACCCTTTTGACGTCTGACAAGTTCTGCTATTGCATAAACTTCTTCAATTGAAAAAGCTATTATAGCAACTTTACGATCCAACCTAGATATCTTTTTGATACCTGAATAACTTAACTTTGAATACCTATCTTTTTTTTCAAACTCTACATTATTAACTAATTCTTCAATAATTTTTGCCATCACTTGAGATCCTAAGAACATAGTTAATTTCGCTCCACGAGTTTCAAGCATACGTTCTGTAAAGATATGTCCCCTTTCCTTATCAGCACACATCTGAATTTCATCAATAGCAACAAAATCAACATTTTTATTTTTAGGCATAGATTCCACTGTACAAATAAAATAATTTGCAGTTGTAGGAATTATTTTTTCTTCACCGGTAATAAGAGCAACTTTATCTCGCCCAATCTTACCTACGCATTTGTCGTAAACTTCTCTAGCAAGAAGCCTCAATGGCAACCCAAAAATTCCTGAGTCAAACTCTAACATTTTCTCTATCGCAACATGAGTTTTACCAGTGTTAGTTGGACCTAATAGAGCTACAATTTTTTGAGAGCTTGAATTCATAGTTGTGTTAGATAATATTTTTTACACTATATGTAGATCAAAGTTGAGAACAAAATAAGATTAAAACATGACCGAATCGTTTTGTCAAATGTTCCTGTTTTAAACAATTGATTTGACTTCTAATAGGCAGTCCCCGTATAGGTAATTTTAAGTAAAAATGTCTTCAAAAGTAAAAAAGAAAATTCTAAAACTTAAGGAATCTTCTACACTTGTAATAAACGAAAAGTCAAAAGAACTTATCTCTAAAGGAAAAAAAATATATCAATTTGGTTTCGGTCAGTCACCATTCCCAGTCCCAGAAAAAATCGTAGAAGCATTAAAAGAAAATGCTCATAGAAAAGAATACTTACCTATTCAAGGATTAACAGAGTTGAGAGAGAATATTTCAAAATATTTATTTAAAAGGACTGGAAATGATTATCCAAAAGAAAATATATTAATTACTCCAGGCTCAAAAGAAGCGATGTTGCTAATTCATATTGCATTTAATGGTGAAATAATTATTCCTGCACCTGGATGGGTCTCGTATGAACCTCAAGCAGAAATAGGCTCAAATAAAGTTCATTGGCTGGAAACCTCAAGAGCAAACAATTGGTTCCCAACTGGTAAAGAACTTGAAAAAAAAATTAAATCTATTGGGAAAAAGAAAAATCTTATTTTAATTCTCAACTCACCAAATAACCCATCTGGAGTAACTTGTAATAATTTAGAAGAGTTAGCTAAAGTAGCAAAAAAAAATAGAATTATGGTTTTGTCAGATGAAATTTACACTGACCTTACTTTTTCAAATGAATATAATTCTATATCAAAATTCTACCCTGAATTAACTTTTATAACTGGAGGTTTAAGTAAATGGTGTGGGGCTGGGGGTTGGAGGTTAGGTTTCCTAGCTGTTCCGAAAAAATTAACAGAATTTTTGAGAAGCTTAAAATCTCTTGCTAGTGAATCTTATTCAACAGTAAATACCCCAACACAATATGCTTCAGTAGAAGCTTACGCATATGAACATGAAAATTATAAACTTAAAGTAAGAGCAATTTTGAAAGCAGTTGGAAATTATGTTTATAACAACCTAAAGTCAAACAAGATTTTAATTGCGCCACCTCAAGGTGCATTTTATTTGATGCCAGAGTTTAAAAATAAAAAATACAAAACATCATCAAGGTTATGTGAAGCAATCTTATATGATACTGGTGTAGCAATGTTACCAGGCTCTGATTTTGGTTTTTCACCTAAAAAAATGTTAACTAGATTAAGTTATACTGATTTTAATGGAACTGAATTTTTTAGAAATGTTACAAATTGCAGTATGATAGATGATGAGATGATTAAAAAGTTTGCGCCAAATGTAGTAGAAGGAGTAAATAAATTATCAAATTGGGCCAAAAATTTATAAGATTCTCTTTGACCTCTATTCAATAACATAGTTAAATTAATCATTATAACAAGAGGAGTACACATGAAAAAAATGATGTCATTGATTTCAGCGGTACTAGTAATGTTTGCTTTTTCAAGCCCTATTACTTCAATCGCAAAATCAGCAGAGTTCTTTACAATAGGAACAGGCGGACCTACTGGAGTATATTTCCAAACAGGTAACGCTATTTGTAAAATGTTACACAAGTCAGCGATCAGTGCTGATCACGGTAGAAAAAAAGGTACAGCCAAAGCTTACAGATGTACTGCACCTTCAACAGGTGGTTCTAACTACAATATTGGACAAATCAAAGATGGTGAGTTTCAATTTGGTGTTGCTCAGTCAGACTGGCAGTATCATGCTTACAATGGTTCAAGCAAATGGGAAGGAAAACAGTTTAGTAATTTAAGAGCTGTATTTTCTGTTCACAATGAACCTTTTCAAATTTGGGCAAGTAAAAAATCTGGAATTAAAAATTTCAAAGGCCTAAAAGGAAAAACAGTAAACATAGGTAACCCAGGTTCTGGTCAAAGAGGAACAATGGAAGAATTAATGAAAGCTATGGGAGCAGACATGAGTATGTTCAAAGCAACGACTGAACTTACTTCTTCCGAACAAGTAAAAGCTCTTTGTGACGGTAAAATAGATGCATTCGGATATTCAGTAGGATTTCCTAATGGTGCTATGGAACAAGCAGCGACTTGTAAAGCAAAAGCTAGCCCAATCAATTTAACTGGCGCGCCAGTTCAAGGCTTAATTGATGGAGCTGACTACTATGCAAAAGCTGTAATTCCAAAAGGAACTTATTCCAATCAGAAAAAAGATGCCACAACGTTTGGTGTAAAAGCTACGGTTGTTACAAGCGCAGATGTTTCTGAGGAGCTTGTATACTTAGTAACAAAAGCGGTAATGGAAAACTTTGATGATTTCAGAGCTCAACATCCTGCTTTTGGACCTCTGGAAAAGAAAAATATGATAGCTGATGGTTTATCAGCTCCTTTACATCCAGGCGCAATTAAGTACTACAAAGAAGCTGGATTAATGTAATCTAACTTTTTAGTTTAATTAAAAAAGGCCCAATATTTTTTGGGCCTTTTTTTTTAGAATAAGGTATCTTAACAAAAATGAATCAAAACATTCAAAGTAAGATCAAAGATAAAATTCAAGAAGATATTTCTCCAACAAGAAATTTATCAGGTGTACACTTAAAAATAGTTTTTGGAATTGCTATTCTTTGGACATTATTTCAACTTTGGTATGCTTCCCCGTTTCCTTTTTGGTTTAATTTTGGAATGTTCAAAGGATTACCCGCAAGAGCTATTCACTTAGGTTTTGCTTTAACACTAGCTTTTTTAATTTTTCCAGCAGTAAGGGGAAAAAAGATTTCTATTTTTGATATTCTAATAAGTATAACCGGTGCATTAAGTTGCTTATATATTTATTTTTTCTATGACGATTTAGTAAATAGAGGCGGTATACTTTTAGTAAAAGAAATATTTGGTTTTAAAGTTCCAGTAGAACTTATAATTGGTGCTACAGGTATATTAATTTTATTAGAAGCAACTAGACGAGCTATAGGCTTGCCTTTGGTAATAATTGCAGTTTGTTTCCTTTTATTTTCTTATTTTGGAAAATATGCTCCAGATATTATTTCTCACGGCGGACTTTCTGTAAAAAGATTAGTAGGGTTTCAGTGGTTTGATCAAGAAGCAATATTTGGAATACCAATTGGAGTTTCAGTAGATTTCATTTTTTTATTTGTATTATTCGGCGCTTTACTCGAAACTGCCGGTGGTGGAAAGTATTTTCTAGATTTAGCCTTTGCAATGGTTGGAAAAATGAGAGGAGGCCCAGCTAAGGCTGCAATATTAGGATCAGGAATGACTGGTATGATCTCAGGTTCTTCAATTGCAAATACTGTGACAACGGGAACTTTTACAATTCCTATTATGAAAAAAACTGGTTTCTCTCAAGAGAAAGCAGGAGCCATTGAAGTTTCCTCATCTGTAAACGGACAAATAATGCCTCCAGTTATGGGAGCTGCTGCATTTGTTATGGCAAGTTTTATTGGTGTAACTTATTTTGAAGTTGTTAAACACGCTTTCTTACCTGCTATCATTTCTTATATTGCTTTATTCTATATATCCCATTTAGAGGCCCTTAAATTAGGATTAAAAGGAATGGATGATGCTGATGTTCCTCACTTAAAGAAAACTTTTTTATCTGGCTTACATTTTTTAATACCTATTTTTGTTTTAATTTTTTTACTTGTTTATATGAGATATACAGCTGGCTTTTCCATTTTTTACGCAACCTTATCTTTAATATTAGTAAACTTAACAAGTCGTATTATAAAAAATCCAGATTTAAAAACTGGTTTTATCGATTGGTATAATCAAACAATAGTTGGTCTTCAAAAAGGTGCTATTAATATGGTGGGGGTAGGTATCGCAATTGCTACAGCAGGAATAATTGTGGGAGCAGTAGGATCGACAGGCCTGAGTACTAATTTAATTATAGTTATTGAAACGATAGCACGAGACAACGTAATAATTTTAATATTATTAACCATTATACTTTGTTTACTACTTGGAATGGGCCTTCCAACCACTGCCAACTATGTGGTTGTAGCATCTTTAATGGCCACGGTTTTGGTTGATGTTGGTAATGCTTCAGGATTTATTTTTCCATTAATCGCAGTTCATTTGTTTGTATTTTATTTTGGCTTAATGGCGGATGTTACACCCCCTGTAGGTTTAGCTTCTTATGCAGCTGCTGCAATTTCTGGAGGCGACCCTTTAAGAACAGGACTTCAAGCTATTTGGTATAGTTTGAGAACTGGAATTTTACCGATAGTCTTTTTGTTTAATCACGAGCTATTATTAATTGGAGTAGATAGTATCTGGCAAGCTTTATTAGTCATAGCTACGTCATTAATCGGAATTTTAGTTTTTACAGCAGCAACGCAACAATGGTTTATAAATAAATTAAGATGGTATGAGATCATAGCGTTTTTAATAATATCTTTATCTTTTCTAGCCCCAGATTATGTCTTAAGTAAATTCTATCCAAAATATAACGAACAAAAACTATCAGCAGAAAATATCCAAAATTTATCTTTTGACCCGTCAAAAGAAGTTCATATTAAAGTCACTCGAGTTACTGAATACGGAGAAAGATATAAATTATTTGTTATCGATAAAGGTAAATTTGAAAACAATTATAACTTAGAAGAATACGGCGTGACTTTAACAGACCAAAACGATCAATTGACAGTTGATAAATTAAATTGGAAAGGGGAAGCAAAAAAATCTGGAATACAAATGGGTGATATTATAAGTAATTTTAAAATTGAAAATCCGGATAGACCAAATAAAGCTATCGTCTATCCTTTCGCTTTATTATTTTTATTAATTGTTGGATATTTTAATTATAGAAGATTGGTTTAAAGTATTTTCCAAGTTCCTGACACTGAAGCGACTATTTCTTTGTTATTGGAAATTTCGCAGTTAATAAAAACTAACGTCTTAGTTTTTTTCAGTATTTTTACTTTACCAATAAGCTTATCGCCAAGTTGGCCCACTGAAATAAACTTCATATCTAAATTAATTGTTACACATCTTTTATCACCAGCAACTCTATGCGCGGCGGTTCCCATCCCTGTATCAGCGATAGTAGAGAGAAATCCACCATGAGCAATTTTGCCAGTGTTCAAATGTATTTCTTTCACCTCTACTGTAAACTCATATTGAGTTTCACTAATTTTTTTTAGCTCTAAACCGCCAAGATGTTTCATAAACCCTTGATTAGACTCGTCCATACTTTTTTTTATCATATAACGGCGCTAATTGTGAAAAAATAACTGCAAATAAAATAAAAACTATCCCCGCAATTTTTATTTCGTTTAAAAACTGGCTTAAAATAATCCATCCAAAAATTGATGCAAACACACCTTCAAGTGAAAATATAATGGCCACTGGTGCTGGAGAAAGGTTTTGCTGTCCATAAATTTGTAGTAGAAAGGCAATTCCACTAGATAGAACCCCAGCGTATAACATTTCTTTTCCATCCAAAATCATATTAGAAAATTTTACGCTTTCGAACGCAAAAGCTGGCATTAATGCAAATATTGATGCGATCAGACATTGAAGGCACGCAATAGTGATTGGATAATTAAATATTCTTAAAAATCTTGAAATAAAAACAATATGAAACGCCCAAAACAATGCATTAAAAACTGCAATACTATCTCCTATTCTTACTTGAATATTATCAAACTCAGTTAAAAGGATACCACCGAATAAACAAATAATGATGGATAGCCAAACAGACTTATGAATATTTTTTGAAAAAAAGTAATAAGCCACAAATGGAACTAAAACTACATAAAAAATTGTAAAAACCGCCGTGTTTGCTACATCTGTATACAGAAGAGCAAACTGCTGTAAAACATTTCCCATCGAGAGAAGAAATCCAATAAGCAAAAGGTTTAAGATATTTTCTTTCCTAAAAATTATTGAATTAACTTTTTTATATTCGAAAATAAACAAAAATGGGATTAATGTGAGAAATCCAAGAAATAGTCTACCAAAAGTAAAAGTAAATGGACCATTATAATCCATACCCATATCTTGGGCGACAAAAGCAGATCCCCAAATTAAAGAGCAACTTACAGCACAAATAAGAGAGAAAACTTTTTTATTCATGCTTTGTACTATTTTATAATTGGTTAAACGGCAAGTTTAAAAGCAAAATCTTTACCAAGGCACTTTCCTAAATAAACGCAAAATCTTGCACCCTCAGCTCCGTCAATCAATCTATGATCGTAAGATAAAGATAAAGGAAGTATTTTTCTTGAAACTATTTTCCCTTTTATTTTAACTAGTCTATCAAAAGTTTTTCCTACTCCAAGAATAGCCACTTCCGGTGGATTAATTATTGGAGTAAAGAACGTTCCACCTATCCCTCCCAAACTTGAGATTGTCATTGAACCACCAAAAAACTCTTTTTTATCAATCTTCAATTCTCTACAAAGCTTACTAGTTTTTTTTAAAGCTTCTCCAATTTCTTTAATACTCATTTGATCCACATCCCTGATTTTAGGCACCATTAATCCATGAGGAGTATCAACCGCAAAACCTATGTGAAAATATTTTTTATATACAATCTTATTTTGATTTGGATCAATAGAAGCATTAAAATTAGGGAACTCTTTTAAAGCACTTACTAAAGCCTTAGCTATAAATGCTAAAGGAGTTACTTTAATAACATCACCGGAGTAATAGTCATATAATGATGATCTAAATTGCTCCATCTCAGTTACATCTACCTCATCATGTTGAGTAACATGTGGAATCTCAGTCCAAGACCTTACTAAGTGTGGACCAGACAATCTTTTTACTCTAGGAATTTCCTTTATTTCAATCTGACCAAATTCCTCGTGAGAAAACTCTTCTTTATATTCTTTTTTCTCGACCGCTCCTTTGTTGACAGTTACTTGAGATCGAACAAATTCTTTTACATCCTCTTCTGAGACTCTCCCTGATCTTTGAGAACCAGGGATCTCTAATACGTTCGCTCCTAATTCTCTTGCGAATTTTCTTACTTTAGGACTAGCTAATTTTGTACCTGTTTTATTTGTCTTAACAGCTGCAGGCGGAGGAGTTTTAATTTTCTTAGGTTGATCTTTTTCTACATCTATTTTTTCTGCTTGTGTCTTTGCAACAGGCTCTTTTACTTGCTCAACCTTTTCAGAAGATTTCAAAGTTAAAATAAGGTCACCTTGATTAACCTTATCACCGATTTTCACATTAATTTTATTAATGGTACCTGACTCAGTAGATGGAACTTCAACACTGGATTTATCACTTTCAAGAGTAATTAAAGAGTCATTTTTATTTATTGTTTGACCTTCTTTAACAAGTACCTCAATAATTTCTACATCCTTAAAATCACCCATATCAGGAACTGTAATTTTAAGATCAGACATAATTATAAATTTGCAGGAAATTCTTTATCTTTATCGATTTTATATTTCTTAATAGCTTTCTCAGCTTGTTCAGAACCTATTAGTTGCTCTTTAGCTAAGGCACTTAATGTGTAAGCAACAATATGTTCTTTATCAACTTCAAAAAACTTTCTTAAATTTTTTCTAGTATCACTTCTTCCGTAACCATCTGTCCCTAGAGAATAAAATGGTTTTTCTGTGTAAGGCCTTATTTGGTCAGAAAACGCTCTAGTATAGTCAGATGCAGCAATAATCGGTCCATCTCTTTTTTCCAAACATTTTTCTACATAAGATTTTTTCTTTTTATTTGAATTTAATAAATTCCATCTTTCTGTTTCCATTCCATTTTTTCTTAACTCATTAAAGCTTGTTACACTCCACACATCAGAGTCGATCCCGTATTCTTTTGATAATATTTCTGAGGCGGCAATTATTTCTCTTAAAATTGTTCCTGAACCAAGGAGTTGTACTTTTGTTTTTCCTTTATTATTATTTTCTTTAAACAAATACATTCCCTTTAAAATACCTTCTCTACTTCCTTTTGGTTTTTCAGGATGAGAATAATTTTCATTCATTGCTGTAATATAGTAGAAAACATTTTCTTTTTTCTCGTGCATTCGTTTTAATCCCTCTCTAAGTATTATAGCCATCTCATATGCAAAAGTTGGATCATAACTTACACAATTTGGGATATTAGATGCTAACAAATGACTATGACCATCCTGGTGCTGAAGTCCTTCACCAGCTAAAGTAGTTCTTCCTGCAGTTGCTCCAATCAAAAAACCTCTAGCCTGGGAGTCACCAGCGGCCCATGCAAGATCCCCAACTCTTTGAAAACCAAACATAGAGTAAAAAATATAAATTGGTATCATTTCTAAATCATGATTTGTGTACGAGGTTCCTGCAGCGATCCAAGAAGACATTGCGCCTGACTCGTTAATACCTTCTTCTAACACTTGACCGCTTTTATCTTCTCGATATGAACTTAGTTGCTCTGAGTCAACGGGTTCATACTTTTGCCCTTCGTGGGCATAAATTCCAATTTTCTGAAAGAAACCCTCCATTCCAAAAGTTCTTGCCTCATCTGGTATTATTGGCACAAGTCTAGGTGATAAATTTTTATCTCGAAGTAAAGCAGTTAACATTCTAACGAGAGCCATTGTTGTAGACATCTCTTTATCCCCCGTAGATTTCATAAAATTATCAAAAATATCTTTTGGAGGAGCCTTGATTGCTTTTGCAAAAGAGGATCTTTCTGGAATAAAACCACCGAGCTTAATTCTTTTTTCCTTTAAGTACTTAATTTCTTCAGAATTTTCGCTAGGTTTATAGTATTCAATATTTTTAACTTGTTTATCCGTAAGGGGCACTCCAAACCTATCTCTGTAATAAAGTAAATCCTCTTCATCTAACTTTTTTTGTTGGTGAGTAGTATTGATACTCTCTCCTGATTTACCCATTCCATAACCTTTAATTGTTTTTGCAAGTATTACTGTAGGAGTCCCTGTATGCTGCATCGCGGCATGGTAAGCTGCATAAACTTTGTGTGGATCATGCCCACCTCTATTTAGTCTCCAAATATCTTTATCTGTCATCGAAGAAACCAGCTCTTTAAGTTCTGGATATTTTCCGAAAAAATTATCTCTTACATATTCACCGCCTTTAGCCTTAAAGGCTTGATATTCACCATCGACACATTCATTCATTCTTTTAACAAGTAAACCTGTTTTATCTTTTGCTAATAATTGATCCCAATAAGATCCCCAAATAACTTTTATTACATTCCAACCTGTTCCTCTGAAGCTTCCTTCTAATTCTTGAATAATTTTTCCGTTTCCTCGAACGGGTCCGTCAAGTCTTTGAAGATTACAATTGATAACAAAAATTAAATTATCTAATTTTTCTCTTGCGGCCAAACCTATTGCACCTAAAGACTCTGGTTCATCCATTTCACCGTCTCCAAGGAAAACCCAAATCTTTCTTCCCTCATCTTTAACCAAACCTCTATTAATTAAATATTTTAAAAAACGTGCTTGATAGATAGCCATAATTGGCCCTAAACCCATAGAGACCGTTGGGAATTGCCAAAAGTTTGGCATTAACCAAGGATGAGGATAAGAAGATAAGCCACCTTTAGAAACTTCTTGTCTAAAACCATCAAGTTGTTTTGCAGTCATTCTTCCCTCTAAAAATGCTCTGGCATACATACCTGGAGCAGAGTGGCCTTGAAAATAAATAAGATCTCCTCCGAACTTGTTATTTTTGGCTCTCCAGAAGTGGTTCATTCCAACATCATATAAAGTTGCAGCAGATGCAAATGTTCCGATATGGCCCCCGAGTTCTGAACTTTTCTTATTAGCTTTAACAACCATAGCCGCAGCATTCCACCTTATGTAGGCTCTAATTTTTTTTTCAATATTTTGATCACCGGGAGATTTAACTTCTATTTCAGGAGGGATCGTATTTATATAAGGTGTAGTTCTAGTGTCTGGGAGAACTAAGCCAGACTTATATGCTTGATCTATAACTTTATTTAAAAGATAACTTGCTCTTGGAGCTCCATCATTTTCAATTACTGAATTTAACGATTCTATCCATTCGTTTGTTTCTACAGGATCAATATCATCTTTAGAAGCAGGCTCAGCAAATACTTTTTTGACTTGTTTTACTGGATTTAAATTTCCGTTAGATTTAGGTTTTTCTCTAATTCCTTCAACTTTGGTTTCTTTAATTTTTTTTGGGGCTTGAGCAGCTTTGCCATTTTCTATGGTAGCAAGCAAACTACCTTCTGAAACTTTATCACCAACTTTTACTTTTAAATCTTTTATTTGGCCTGAGGATGGCGATGGAATCTCAACACTAGATTTATCACTCTCGATAGTAACAATTGGGTCATTTTTATTAATTTGGTCGCCCGGTTTTACTAAAATCTCTATTACTTCTACATCTTTAAAATCACCTATATCGGGAACTGAAATATTCTGAGCCATAAATCTTATTATAAACTGGATGGAACATATAAAAAAGTTATTGAATAATAAACTAGAAAGAATAGCGCTTATTAGTTGAATAGTTCAACTTTTGACACATTTTTTGCCACTTTTTGTCATGTCTAAATGCTTTGATTAAGTATGAAATGGTTAATTAATTTTTTGTTTAAAAAGAGGGAAATTAGAGGCAATCAAGGTCATATTGTTCAGAAATTTCTTCTAAAAAAATATATATTAAAATAATTACATAAGAGCTAAATTAGCTCTTATGAATAAACCTCTCTGGCAACCTTCTCAGAAGTTAAAACAAGACTCTATCTTACAAGATTTTTGTCATTTTATAAATTTTAAATCATCAAATAATTTCAAAGAATTATGGCAATGGTCAGTAAAAAATCCCGAAGAATTTTGGTCAAAGTTTTGGGATTACTCGAAAATTATAGGAGACAAAGGATCAGAAATAATTCAAAAAGATAAAATTTTCAACAAATCAAAATTTTTTCCAGATTCAAAATTAAATTATGCAGAAAATATTCTTAAGAAAAAATCAAATGATATAGCTATAAATTTTTTATCTGAAAAAGGTTTTGAAGAACATATAACTTGGAATAACTTATATGAAAAGGTTTGTAAATTTTCAAATTATCTTAAAAAGTTGAGATTAAAAAAAGGTGATAGGGTTGCAGCGTATGTACCAAATAAAATAGAAACCGTAATTAGTTTTTTAGCCTGTGCCAAAAATGGAATTATATGGTCATCATGTTCCCCAGATTTTGGTGTTCAAGGTGTGGTTGATAGGTTTAAACAAATTGAGCCAAAAGTTTTTATTACAAGTGATTATTATTTTTATAATGGAAAAAAAATTTATATTTTAGATAAAATTGATGAAGTGCTCAAACAGATCCCATCAATTGAAAAAGTAATAGTTTATAATTATTTTAAAAAAGAAAAAGAAAACTTAAAAAATTTTATTGATTTTGAAGAAACTTTTAATATTGAGCCAGATGAGACTTTTGAAAGGTTTGAATTTAACCACCCAATCTATATTCTTTTCTCAAGTGGTACGACTGGAAAACCAAAATGTATTACCCATGGAACTGGAAATGTACTAATTGAACATAATAAAGAGTTCATGCTTCATTGCGATATAAGAGATAATGAAAAGTTGTTTTATTACACAACAACTGGTTGGATGATGTGGAATTGGTTGGTAGGTGGGCTTGCTACAGGATCATCAATTTTTCTTTTTGATGGAGCTCCAGTTTATCCAAAGATAGATGTTCTGCTTGAATATTGTCAAAACAAAAAAATTAATTTATTCGGTGTAAGCGCAAAATATTTAGATCATTTAAAGAACGAAAAGTACAATAGTAAAAATTTAGATTTAAATTCTATTAAAATAATTACTTCAACTGGTTCCCCGTTAGCAGAAGAGAGTTTTAAATATGTATACGACAATATTAAGAGAGATGTTCACCTTGCTTCCATTGCAGGAGGGACAGATTTGGTTGGATGTTTAGTGCTCGGCAATCTTTTTTCTAATGTACACAAAGGAGAGATCCAGGGACAAAGTCTAGGAATAGATGTTGATGTTTTTACCGATGGTGGAAAAAGTACTAATGATGGAGAAAAAGGAGAACTAGTTGTTAAACAACCTTTTCCATCAATGCCAGTAAAGTTTTGGGGAGACGTCGATGGTCAGAAATATCACAAAGCTTACTTTACAAGATTCAAAAATGTTTGGCATCATGGAGATTTTATAGAGAGAACCGCCAAGAATGGATTTATTATGCGTGGAAGATCTGATGCTACATTAAACCCAGGTGGAGTAAGAATAGGAACCTCTGAAATTTACCAACAAGTTGAGGATATCGATTTTGTAACCGAGGGATTGGTTGTTGGTCAAGACTACAATGATGACGTGAGAATAATTTTATTTGTTACTACAAAAAAAAATCAGGAATTAAATGAAGAGGAAATTAAATTAATCAAATCCAAAATAAGAAAAAATTGTTCTCCCAAGCATGTGCCTGCAATAATCATTAAGGTTCCAGAGATTCCAAGAACTAAAAGTGGAAAAATTGTTGAATTGGCAGTAAGGCAGATAATAAATGGCGAAAAAATAGATAATAAAGAGGCGATAGCAAATCCCGAAGCTTTAAATTATTTTAAAAATCTGTCCCAGCTAAAATTGTAGCGCGTCAGTTTTATAGGTTAGATTTCTTAAAATTATGGTTAGTCTATAGTTAAGTTCTGGCTTTAGTCCCTAAGTTTTCATCCATCTAAAGCCAGGGCCTTTTAAAAATATTTAGCACAATTTTTGTGTAACATTGAATGGAGTTCTATAAGTTTATCAAAACTTTTATTGTAACCACCACCGAGCACTCCACACAAAGGTACTTTTTTTGAGTAAAAGTTTTCTATAACTATTTGATCTCTTTTGTTAATACCCTCATCAGTGATTTTAAGTTTTCCCAACCTATCTTCATGATGAATATCAACACCCGCAACATAAAAAACAAAATCATAAATGTTTTGATTTAATTTTCTAAGATTATCCTTTAATAGATCAAGGTATTCCTTATCTTCCATGTTATCTTGGAGTTCAATGTCGATATCACTTTTAGATTTTTTCGCAGGATAATTAGATGCACAATGCATGCTAAATGTAAGAACATTTTTATCATTTTGAAATATTTCTGAGTTACCGTTTCCTTGATGGACGTCTAAATCTAAAATTAAAATCTTTTTAGCATATCCTCTTTTTTTTAGATAGTTTGCAGCAACTGCTGTATCGTTAAAAACACAATACCCTGCCCCAAAGTTAAAAGTTGCATGGTGACTTCCCCCAGCTGTATTACAAGCAAGTTTCGAGTCCAAAGCTAATTTACTTGCAAGAACTGTGCCTCCAGTAGCTACAAAAGATCTTCTCACAACACTATCATTTATTGGAAACCCAATCCTCTTTTGAGCTTTTATATCTAATGTTTTATTTTTTATAGCATTTATATATTCTAAAGAATGAGAAGTCCTCATAGTCTCAACAGAACATTCTTTTGGTATGTGAAATTTTTTGACTACTTCTTCTTTTAAAAGATGATCGGCAAGTGCGCCAAATTTTTTAATCGGAAACTTATTATCATCATTAATTTTAGCAACATAGTCAGGATGATTTATTACAGGTAATTCCATTAAAAGATAATATTTTATCTTTCAATACACATTGCAATACCCATTCCTCCTCCGATACAAAGAGTCGCTAAACCTTTTTTTGCATTTCTTTTAATCATTTCATGTATCAAAGTTACAAGAATTCTTGTGCCAGATGCACCAATAGGATGACCTAATGCTATTGCACCACCATTCACATTTACTTTTTCCTCGGGAATCGAGAGAGTTTTAATAACAGCTATACTTTGTGCTGCGAACGCTTCATTTATTTCGAATAAATCTACTTCGTTAATTTTCCATCCGGCTAAATCTAATGCTTTTTTCGCAGATGGTATTGGACCAGTTCCCATTAAAGCAGGATCAACCCCACAGCTTGCCCATGATTTAACAGTCACTAGTTTTTCTATGTTTCTTCTTTTTGCCTCTTCACTACTCATTAAAGTTACAGCTGCAGCTCCATCATTAATGCCAGATGCATTTCCTGCTGTAACTGTACCATCTTTTTTAAATACAGGTTTTAACCTCTTGAGCGCTTCAAGGTTAATTCCCTCTCTTGGATGTTCATCCTTATTAAAGTTTATCTCAGACTTTTTTGATTTGATTTTGTAATTAATTATTTCATCTTGAAATTTATTATTTTTTTGAGCCTTAAGAGCTTTCTCTTGAGATTTAAGAGCGAATTTATCTTGTTCATCTCGTGTAACTTGAAATTTCTCTGCAACATTTTCTGCAGTTACGCCCATATGATACCCGTGAAATGCATCCCATAGTCCGTCTCTGATCATAGTATCTATTAGTTCAGCATCACCTAATTTTTTTCCATCTCTTAAATGAATAGCATGAGGAGCTAAGGACATGTTCTCTTGCCCTCCAGCTATAAGCACATTTGAGTTCCCCGCTTTAATACTTTGAAACCCTGAAGCTACCGATCTTATTCCTGAACCGCAAACCTGATTAACAATAAAAGCAGGAACTTCTTTTGGTATTCCAGCTTTTATGGCTGCCTGTCTAGCTGGATTTTGCCCCGAACCCCCAGTTAAAACTTGACCAAATATTAATTCGTCTAGGTCAGCTGATTTAATTTTAGATTTTTTAATAGACTCTGAAATAACAGCAGCTCCCAAATTTTCAGCACTTATGTTTTTTAAAGATTTTCCCAGCGAGCCAACCGCCGTTCTAACTGCAGAAGTAATGTAAACTTCACTCATTTATTCAAGCCTATATTTATTAATATTTATTTTCAATTGAATTTTCACGCCTGACTAAACCAATCAAAATTGCTAAAATAAGAAATAAATAAGTAGTATTTCCTGTGGTAAAAAAACTCCCTGTACTTTTGAGCGGAAAGATTTCAGTTAAAAATAAAAAAATAAAAGGTACGATGATATTATTTTTTTGAAGTGGTGAGGCTATAAAATATTTTTTGAAGAAAGAAATATATAAAATTATAGAGAAGATGCTTATACATAAAAAGAGTCCCACCAAACCTGTTTCTGTTAAGATTTCCAAATAATAATTATGTGGATGCATGTTGCATATAAAATCAGAATTTTTGTCGATATTTTCTCTAAGATGACAGTAATATCTGAAAGTTTTTATTCCACCACCAATAAATTTATTTAATTTCCATGTTTCATAAAAACTACTAAACTCTTTAAAATATGGAGGAATTCTCTCTTCTCCTAAATCTTTGTTGAGCATAATCATAGAAATCTTAGAAATTTGCTTATGTAAATTTTTAAAGTTTGTCTTTACTTCAGAATTAAAGTTAAAAATGATCGAAAAAATTACCGTAAATATAACTATAAAAGGAAGAAAAAACCTTCTTGCTTGCTTAGTAAGCAAAAGAATTAAAAATATAGAAAAAACAAATAGCAATAAAGGCATTCTATTTCCTGAGAGAATAATTGCAGTAAAAAAAATAATGAATAAAACTGGTATTACATATTTTGAAAATTGTTTTGATTTTTCTGTAAAAAATAGAGGTAGAACAAAAAAAGAAAATAAAGAAAATCGTTGGATAAATCCTCCAGCTATTAATTCATCGCCAAATGGACCACTTAATTTTCTTTCCCAAACAGTTTCAAATCCAAAAATATCTTGGCCAAATTTATATTGATAAAAAATATCAAAACTTACAAATATAGATGAAAGAGCACATGTAATAAAAAAAATTTTTAAATTAATTATATTATTTTCGATTAAATATCTTAAAACAAGGTAAAGAAGAAAATATCTAAAAAATAATGATGATCGCAAAATAGTTTTGAACGGACTTTTCCAAGAGTCATCTAAATAAAATCCAATTGCACTTACTACACCGCTCAATAAAACTAAAAAAAAGAAAAGTATAATAATTTTATCTAAAAAATAGAATTTTATTTTAAATATTTCTTTATTATAAAAAAAAATTGATGAGATAATCAGTAATACTGTTATTAAATTAATTATAAGATTTCCTGCAATAAAACTAATCGGAAATAAAGCTAATAGGAAACTTAGATAATTATTTTTTGATAAGTACATTGTTGTCAAAATATGCTATTTATATTATTAAGTAAAATTTTTTAATACAGCAAATGCGCCTGTAGCTCAACTGGATAGAGCGCTTGGCTACGGACCAGGAGGTTCTGGGTTCAAATCCTAGCAGGCGCACCAAATTATGTTTGATTTTTTCTATATATATATTAAAAATAATTAATGAAATTTCTTTTAAATTTGCCACTTCAAAAAGCCGTTATATTTTTTTTTATCTTTATAATTTTTTTATTATTAATACTCACTCTCATTTTATAAATAGGCAATAGCTAGCAATATAAGACCTAGCAAAATTCGATAATAAACAAAAATATTTAAATTAAATTTTTTTATATAAATTAAAAAATATTTAATTGTAATTAAGGAAGTCAAAAATGAAAAGAAGATGGCAATTAAGTTTGATACTGTAAAATAAGAATTTTCAGAGAAAATCAAGTTTTTGAGACCAAATAAAGATACAGCACCCAAAATAGGAATAGAGAGCAAAAAAGAAATTTTGGCTGCATCAACTCTTTTGAAATTCAATAATCTTGAGGCAGTTATGGCGATACCAGATCTGCTTACCCCAGGAATTAAAGATAAAACTTGAAAAAGCCCGATAAAAATAGCTGATTTCATTGTAAAATTTTTTTCTATATTTTTTTCTAATTTGAATTTATCGCTTAAAAAAAGTAAAAAACCAAATATTACTGTTGTCCAAGCAATTACTTTTAAATTTCTGATTTTCTCTACAAAGCCAGTCTCAGCAAGGAAAAAACCAATTATCATTAGAGGAATTGAAGAGATAAAAATTTTAAAAAAGAGAATTTTGTTATCAAAGAAATTAAGAATATCTTTATAAAAGTATAACAAAACTGCAATAAACGACCCGATGTGTAAACTTACATCGATTGATAGATTTTGATTTTTAAAATCTAGAAAATCCGAAATTAATATTAAATGTGAGGAAGAACTAATAGGTAAAAATTCTGTTATTCCTTGAACAAGAGATAAAATAAATATTTCAATCACTTTTTAAAAATTAAAATTAAAGGTTGTTTTTTTATTGGCAATAACAAATGCATACCAGGTATGCATAAAATGACATTATTTTTTTGGGCTTTTTGTGATATAGGTAATTACTATTGACCTTTAAACACTATCATTAAGTAAAAACATAACTTATTTACACCTCATGAAAAATAAAATGCTCCAGTTTGTTGATCTCAAACAAGAGACGCCTGAAAAAAGAGGCACAGATAAAAGAAAAGGTGATTTTAATGAGATTTACAAAGATTACATAACTAATAAAGCAACTGAACAATCAAGTAGGTGCTCTCAATGCGGAGTTCCTTTTTGTCAAATTCATTGTCCGCTAGGTAACAATATTCCTGATTGGCTAAAATTAACTGCAGAGGGTCGTCTCAAAGAAGCTTATGAAGTATCACAGAGCACAAATAATATGCCCGAAGTGTGTGGCAGAATCTGTCCGCAAGATAGGCTTTGTGAAGGTAATTGTGTAATAGAACAATCAGGTCATGGAACTGTAACAATTGGTTCTATAGAAAAATATATAACTGATACGGCTTGGGATAAAGGTTGGGTTAAACCATTTAAAGTAAAAAGAGAATTAAAACAATCAGTAGGAATAATAGGCGCTGGTCCCGCAGGAATGGCTTGTGCAGAAGAACTTAGAAAATCAGGATATCAAGTAACAATTTACGACAGATATGATAGACCAGGTGGTCTTTTAATTTATGGTATTCCTAACTTTAAATTAGAAAAATTTGTTGTCGAAAGAAGAACAAAACTACTTAAAGACTCAGGGATTAAATTTATTCAAAACTTTGAGGTTGGAAAAGATAAAACTTTATATGAATTAAAAGAGACACATGATGCAATACTAATCGCGACTGGAGTTTATAAAGCAAGAGAAATTGATATACCTGGGCATAGTCTTCAAAATATTTTTCCCGCAATGGATTTTTTAACTGCATCTAACAGAAAAGGCTTGGGTGATAAAGTAAAATTATTTGATGATGGTACTTTAAATGCAGAAGGAAAAAATGTTGTTGTTATTGGTGGAGGAGATACTGCTATGGATTGCGTGAGGACATCAGTGAGACAAAAAGCTAAATCAGTAAAATGTTTATACAGACGTGACCGAGAAAATATGCCAGGATCGGCAAGAGAAGTAGGAAATGCAATTGAAGAAGGAGTAGAATTTGTTTGGTTAACAAGCCCAAAAAGTTTTATCGGGTCAAATAAAGTTGAAGCGGTTGAAGTAAATAAAATGAAATTAGGTGAACCGGACTCCTCAGGTAGAAGAAGGCCAGAAATAGATAAGGGATCCGAATATAATATTCCAGCAGACCTTGTTATAAAGTCTTTAGGATTTGATCCTGAAGATCTACCAAAGCTATTTAACGCTAAAGAATTAGTGGTTTCTCAATGGGGAACTTTAAAAATTGATTTAAAATCAATGCAAACTAATTTAGACGGAATATTTGCAGCAGGTGATATTGTAAGAGGTGCTTCCCTTGTAGTTTGGGCAATCAGAGATGGCCGAGATGCTGCTGTTCAGATTGAAAAATATTTACAGTTAAAAGCAAATAAAGATAAAGCAGTGGTAGCAGCTTAATTCAGATGAAAAATTATAAAAAGAATAAGAAGATTTTAGAAAAAAGTTTTAATTATAATCCAGAGATGGAACATGATGCTTGCGGCGTTGGATTGATTGCATCAACAAACGGAAAAAAATCTAGAAAAATTGTTGAGTATGGTATCGAGGCATTAAAAGCTATTTGGCACAGAGGAGCTGTGGATGCAGACGGGAAATCTGGTGATGGTGCCGGTATTCAAATTGAGATAGCTCCAGAATTCTTTAAAGAAAAAATTTTATCAACTGGACATGCTCTTGATGAAAACAAAAGAATTTGTGTGGGTATGGTTTTTTTACCAAGAACAGATTATTCTGAACAAGAAAAATGTAGAGAGATTATTGAGTCCGCTTTATTAGCTGAAAATTATTACATATATGGATGGAGACAAGTTCCAATTAATCCCAGCGTTTTAGGCAAAACAGCTGATCTAAATCGTCCAGAAATTGCTCAAGTAATGTTTAAAAAAAATGAGTCGATGCAAACAAATGATCTAGAAAGAGATTTATTTGAAACGAGAAAAAAAATTGAGAAAGTTGCTCGAGACAAACAAATAAAAGACTTCTACATTTGTTCTTTCAGCTCAAGATCTATTGTTTACAAAGGTATGTTTTTAGCTGAAATGTTATCCGAGTTTTATCCAGATCTTAATGACAAGAAACTAACTTCTAGATTTGCGATTTTTCACCAAAGATACTCAACAAACACTTTTCCAAGCTGGGATTTAGCTCAACCATTTAGAACCTTGGCACATAATGGTGAAATTAATACAGTTAAAGGAAATATAAACTGGATGAAGATACACGAGCAAGACATGTCAAGCCCGCTTTTTAAAGATGTTAAAAATTTAAAGCCAGTTATTAGAAGCTCCTCAGACTCGGGGGCACTTGACAACGTATTTGAACTTCTGACTCACTCAGGAAAATTAGCCCCATTGATTAAATTGATGATGATACCGGACTCATGGTCGAAGAGAAGCAAAACAGTTCCAAAAAATCACCAAGACTTATTTAATTTTCTTAACAGCACGATAGAACCGTGGGATGGCCCAGCTGCTATTTGCGCAACTGATGCTAAATGGGTTTTGGCCTCTTCTGATAGAAATGGTTTAAGACCTCTTAGATATTCAATCACCTCTGATGATTTATTTTTTGCTGGATCCGAAACGGGGATGATTAAAATTCCAGAGGAAATGATTATTGAAAAAGGAAAACTTGGTCCAGGTCAAATAATTGCGATTGACTTAAAAAAAGGTAAATTATTCAAAGACAAAGAAATAAAAGATCTTTTGGCAAAAGATTATAAAAAATATAATAAACAAATTATTGATTTAGAGAAAAAAATTTCATCTGAGGACGAAAAGCCAAATTTTTTAAGTGAGGATCTAAGAAAAAGACAGTACTTGTCAGGTCTAAGCATTGAGGATTTAGAGTTGATCCTTCATCCGATGGCTGAGGAAGGCAAAGAAGCTTCAGGCTCAATGGGTGACGATACCCCAGTTGCAGTCTTATCTAGTCATTTTAGACCTGTCTCACATTATTTCAGGCAAAACTTTAGCCAAGTCACCAACCCTCCAATAGACTCTCTAAGAGAAAATAAAGTTATGAGTCTAAAAACAAGATTCGGAAATTTAGGTAATATTTTAGATTTTGATAATCTTACAGAGGAAAATATTTATGTTTTGGATAGTCCCATACTTACAAACTCACAATTTAAAAAATTTAAAAAATTTTTTTCAAAAAAAGTAAAAGTAATTGACTGCACTTTTGATATTGAGAAATCTCTTAAAGAACGAATTGAGTTAATAAGAGAGGAGGCAGAAACAGCTGTAAGGGAAGGAAGCACCTGTTTAATATTATCTGATAAGAATATTTCAAATCAAAAGGCAAGTATTCCAAGTATACTAACCGTAGGAGCAATCCATTCTCACTTGGTAAAACATGGTTTACGAGGTTATTGTTCTCTAAACGTTGAATGCTCTGATGCAATGGATACCCACTCGTTTGCTATTTTAATTGGAGTAGGCGCCACAACAGTAAATCCATACTTAGCAATAGATAGTATTTATCAAAGATTTGAGAAGAAATTATTTGGTAAATCAGATTTTGAAACGTGTGTAAGTAAATTTAAAAAATCAATTGATGCTGGTCTTCTAAAAATTATGTCAAAGATGGGGATATCAGTAATTAGTTCTTATAGAGGTGGATGCAATTTTGAAGCGGTAGGTTTAAGTAGAGCAATTGTTTCTGACTATTTTCCTGGTATGTCTTCAAGAATTTCAGGAATAGGTATAATTGGAATTGAGAAAAAGATTAAAGAACTTCATGAAAAATTTAATGCAAAAAATGTTTACACGCTTCCGATTGGAGGTCTTTATAGATACAGAAAAACAGGTGAAGATCATCAGTACCAAGGGAAACTAATTCATCTATTGCAAAGTGCTGTCGGAAGCGGATCCTACGAACAATATAAAAAGTATTCTGCTGGTATACATAACCTACCACCAATTAATATCAGAGATTTGTTGGAATTTAAAAAATCAAGAAAACCAATAAATATAGATGAAGTAGAGCCAATTGAAGAAATACTAAAACGTTTTGGAAGTGGAAGTATGTCCCACGGAGCATTATCGGCAGAGGCACACGAAACTTTAGCAATGGGTATGAATAGAATTAAAGGCGCTTCTTGCAGTGGAGAAGGAGGTGAGGATGCTAAAAGGTTTAAAACACTTCCTAATGGAGATAGTGCAAACTCAAGAGTAAAACAAATTGCATCTGCAAGATTTGGAGTTACCGTTGATTATTTAAATAATGCTAATGAAATAGAAATAAAAATTGCTCAAGGCGCTAAACCCGGTGAAGGCGGACAGCTTCCGGGTTTTAAAGTTACAGAGGAGATAGCACGGTTGAGACATTCTACTCCAGGCGTTACTTTAATATCGCCGCCACCACATCATGATATCTACTCAATAGAGGACTTGGCACAATTAATTTATGATTTAAAACAAATTAACCCAGGTGCAAGAGTTGGAGTAAAACTAGTTGCATCAACTGGCATAGGAACGATAGCAGCTGGAGTTGCAAAGGCTAAAGCTGATATTATTCTAATTTCAGGTCACTCAGGTGGAACAGGTGCGAGTCCGCAAACTAGCATTAAATACGCTGGCATACCTTGGGAGATGGGTTTAACAGAGGCAAACCAAATTCTAACATTAAATAATTTAAGGCATAACGTTACTTTGAGAACAGATGGAGGATTAAAAACTGGCCGTGATATAGTCATGGCTGCGATGATGGGGGCAGAGGAATATGGAATGGGAACATCATCTTTAGTTGCAATGGGATGCATCATGGTAAGGCAATGTCATTCAAACACATGCCCTGTTGGAGTTTGTAGTCAAGACGAGGCTTTGCGTGAAAAATTTACAGGTACTCCTGAAAAGGTTGTAAATTTATTTAAATTTGCCGCAACTGAAGTAAGAGAAATTCTTGCATCTCTTGGATTTAAGTCAATTAACGAAATAATTGGGAGAACTGATTTATTAACTCAAGTAAATAAGGGTGCATCAAACTTAGATGATTTAGATTTAAATCCTTTATTAGTACAGGCAGACCCAGGTGAAAATTTAAGATATTGTAAAGATAAACATATTAATAAAGTACCTGATACTCTCGATGAAAAGATTTGGTCTGAGATAAAAGATAAGATTAAAATAGATTCAGAAAATAAATTTAATTACAAGATAGAAAATACATCGAGATCTGTTGGAACAAGGTTATCTCACCACGTATATAAAAAATTTGGTAACAATAAATTAGAGGAAAATACGATTCATATAAAACTAGAAGGTTCTGCAGGACAATCTCTTGGTGCTTTTCTAACTAAAGGAGTAAAACTTACTGTAAAAGGAGATTGTAATGATTACGTTGGCAAGGGATTATCCGGAGGAACAATTGTTGTATATCCATCTCCGAAAAGTTCTTTAGTTTCAAATGAAAATACAATTATTGGTAATACCGTTCTTTATGGAGCTACCTCTGGAAAATTATTTGCATCAGGACAGGCGGGTGAGAGGTTTGCGGTTAGAAATTCTGGAAGTTTTTCAATTGTTGAAGGATGTGGAGCTCATGGATGCGAGTATATGACTGGCGGATCAGCTATTATTTTAGGACAAGTAGGAGATAATTTTGGCGCAGGAATGACAGGCGGTATGGCCTTTGTTTATGATGAAAAAAATACTTTCGAAAATTATGCTAATCCAGCTTCAATAATTTGGCAAGAAGTTGAAACAGATCATTGGAAAAACTTTTTAAAAATTAACTTAAATACTTTTGTTAAAGAAACAAATTCAATAATTGCTCAAAAAATATTAAATAATTTTGATAATGAACTTAAAAAATTTAAACAAGTTTGCCCTATAGAAATGTTAGATAAATTAGAAAATCCAATTAGTCTGAAGCCTCGCGTTAAAAAGGCAAGTTAAATGAGCAAAATAAAAGTTTTTTGTTTTGGATTTGGTCAAGTAGCCAAATATTTTATCAAGAAAATTATAAAAGAAAATCAAGATATTGAGCTTAATGTTAGCTCAAGAAAAAAGACACATAATTTAAAATTTGAGGGTCTAGATTTAAATACTTATGAATTTAATGATAAAAAAATAGACAAAAATATAAATTCAAAAATTCAAGACGCAGATTTTATATTAGTATCAATTCCACCAACTAATGAGGAAGATATTGTAATAAATAATTTTGGAGAAATAATTAAAAAAACAAAAACAAAATGGATAACCTACTTATCTGCAACTAGTGTATATGGAAATCATAATGGCAAATGGGTGAACGAACACAGTGATGCTAAACCTACATCAAATAGCGGTATCAAAAGATTAAAAGCTGAAAATCAGTGGTTAAAATTTTCAAATGAAAATAATTTACCTTTGCAGATTTTTAGATTATCTGGAATTTATTCACTCCAAAACAATATTTTAAAAAGATTAATTTCTGGTCAGGCCAAAATAGTTAAAAAAGAAAATCATTTTTTTTCAAGAGTTCATGTCGAAGATATTGCAAATCTTTTGTTTCACTCGATGAAAAAATTCAAAACTAACGAAATTTATAATATTTCAGATGACAAGCCAGCTTCACAAGAAGAAGTCGCTACTTATGGTTCGAAACTACTTAAATTAAGTTCCCCAGAATTTCTTGAATTAGATGCTTTGGAGGATGGAATGTTGAAGGACTTCTATAAAGATTCAAAAAAAGTAGACAATCGAAAAGTAAAAGAGTTCTTTAATTATCAATTTACTTATCCAACTTATAAAGAAGGCTTAGAAAAAATCTTTAATGATATAGTTTAACTCTTTAATAATTATTTTTAATTGACGTGGTTTAGATAAACTGTGATCTCCGTTCCTTATAATTTTTAACTTCCTCTTTGCATTCTTAAAAATAGACAGTACTAATCTTGAAAAATTTACTGGCACTACTTCATCTTTTTCCCCATGGATCATTGTAACCCTTATTTTTGAAGTTATCTTTTTATTTAAAACTCTGTTTTTTCTTCCGTCTCTAACTAATTGATAAGTAATAGGATATTCATAATCTCCACTTTTTATAATTGATATACCTTTGATAGTTAACTCTGATTTAATTATTTGTGAAAATTTGTTCCACATTAATCTTGTAAGAAATTCTGGAGCAGAACCTATTCCAATAAAACCTCTAATTTGTTTTTTGTAGTATTTAAATTGATTAAGACCAATCCAAGAACCCATGCTTGAACCTATGAGAATAAAATTATTTTTTTTTACTATTTTTTTAATTATTAATCGTGTATCTCTAGTCCAAGAGCTAATATTTCCTTTGGTGAATTCTCCAGATGATTTTCCATGACCTGAGTATTCAAGAGCTAAAAAACCTAACTTATTTTTTTTGGCAAACCTAAGAAATGTTTGAGGTTTTTTTCCCTCAATATCGGACATAAATCCATGCAAAAAAACAATATAAAGTTTTTTTTTAAAGTAATTATCAATAAATCTTAGTTTTTTTGTTTTAGATATTCGTAAATATTTGAATTTTTTCATATAAGAATGTTTAAGTGATATTATATTACAAATTAGATGATTACTAAAATAAATGTTCTACAAGTAATTCCTAAGCTTGGCTACGGTGGTGCTGAAACAGGTTGTTACGATATCGCTCATTTCTTAACCGAAAATGATTGTGGTTCTCATATAATTACTTCAGGAGGGGAATTATTAAAATTTGTAAAAAAGAATAAAGTTAGAGTGACAAGATTGCCGGTTCATTCTAAAAATCCTTTATTAATAATATTTAATGCTTTAGCACTAGTTGTATATATAATTTTATTTAAGATTAATATTGTTCATGCAAGAAGTAGGGCGCCGGCATGGTCCTGCTATCTTGCTTGCCTCTTAACAAACCGAGTTTTTGTGACAACTTTTCATGGAACTTATAATTTTAGAAGTAAACTTAAAAAGTTTTATAACAGCATAATGCTAAGAGCGAAATTAACAATCGCTGGGTCGAACTTTATTTTTACCCACATAAACGAAAATTACAGTGAGTACCTAACGAAAGCAAAAAAACTAAGGGTCATTTTTAGGGGCATTAATGTTGATTATTACAATCAAAAAAATATTTCAATGCTTAAGCAAGAAAAACTAAAACAGGAATGGGGCTTATCTTCTAATAAATTTACCATACTTCTTCCAGGTAGACTTACTTATTGGAAGGGACAAGAAAAGTTTATTGAGTCTTTAAATATACTAGTTGAAGATTATAATATCACAAATTTTCAAGCTATAATACTTGGCTCCGATCAAGGTAGAAAAGTTTATTCTAAAAAATTAATTAATTTAGTTGAAAGATATAATCTCAATAAAAAAATTAGATTTATTAGTCATTGCAAGGAGATGCCTTTAGCTTATTCTTTAGCTGATGTCGTAGTTTCAGCATCAATTGAGCCAGAAGCTTTTGGAAGAGTTTCTGTAGAAGCTCAATCAATGGGAAAACCAATCGTCGCTAGTAATATTGGGGGGTCGAAAGAAACAATTGTTAATAAAAAGACTGGCTTTTTATATAAACACGATGATCCAAGAGAACTCGCTAAAAATCTTAATACTGTTATCCAATTATCACCAGATGAATTGAAAAATATGGGAAATGAGGGTAGAAAAAATATAACTAAAAAATTTGATGTTGAAACAATGTGCCAATCTAATTTAAAAGAATATAGAAGATTGATTAAAAATTAATGCCCAAAATTCAATTATTAGACGGAAAACAAATCCCTTTTGCAAAGTCTATCAGTGGATTTGAATTAACAAAAAAAATTAGCAAGTCACTAGAGAAATCAGCATTAATCATGGAAGTTAATGGAGAGCTAAAAGATTTAAGTCATGAGATCATTGAGGACTCTAAAGTTAAAATTATTACATCAAAAGATAAGGAAGGTCTGGAAGTTATAAGGCACGATGCGGCTCATATAATGGCAATGGCTGTACAGGAATTATATCCTGGTACCCAAGTTACAATAGGGCCTGTTATAGAAAATGGTTTTTATTATGATTTTGCAAGAAAAGAACCTTTCACAAGCGATGACTTAGATAATATAGAAAAAAAAATGTCGGAAATAATTGATAGAGATGTGAAAACTAGAAGGGAAGTTTGGAAGAGGGATAAGGCAATATCTCACTTTAAAAAAATTGGAGAAAAATACAAAGCTGAAATTATTGAGAGTATACCAAAAAATGAAGAGCTATCTGTTTATCACCATGGAGACACTTGGCATGATTTATGTAGAGGGCCACATTTGGCTTCATCCGGTAAAATCGGGAAAGCTTTTAAGCTTACAAAAGTATCAGGAGCTTATTGGCGAGGTGACTCCAATAATGAGATGCTTCAAAGAATCTATGGAACTTGCTGGAGTACTAAAAAAGATCTTGAAGATTATTTACACCGCTTAGAAGAGGCTGAAAAAAGAGACCATAGAAAACTTGGTAAGGAGATGGATTTGTTTCATTTCAGAGAAGAAAGTCCTGGTGCTGTATTTTGGCATGAGAAGGGCTGGTTATTATTCCAAAGATTAGTTGAATATATGCGAGCCAAACAAAGACTCGCAGGATATAAAGAAATTAATACCCCTGAGTTGTTAGACAAAACACTCTGGGAAAAATCTGGACACTGGGATAAATTTGGAGAGCATATGTTTACCTCTGAAACGCCAGATGAAAAAACATTTGCTGTAAAACCAATGAACTGTCCTGGTTGTGTACAGGTTTTTAATCAAGGTTTAAAAAGTTATAGAGACTTGCCGCTAAAGTTATCTGAGTTTGGAAAAGTGCATAGATACGAACCATCAGGAGCCTTACATGGATTATTAAGAGTAAGAGCATTTACTCAAGATGATGCACATATATTTTGCACAGAGGACCAAATCACTGAAGAGTCCTTATCAGTTACAAATTTGATTTTAAGAATTTATAAAGACCTAGGTTTTGAAAATGTAGTTTTAAAATATTCTGATAGGCCTGAAAAAAGAGTTGGTGATGATAGTGTTTGGGACAAATCGGAAGCAGCGCTTTTGGCTGCGATTAAACAATCTAAACTTGAATACACAATCAACAAAGGCGAGGGAGCTTTTTATGGACCAAAGATTGAATTTGTTTTGCGAGATGCAATCGGTAGAGATTGGCAATGTGGAACTTTACAAGTTGATCTTAATTTACCTGGTAGATTAGGAGCAACGTATGTTGCAAAAGACGGCAGCAAAAAAGTTCCTGTGATGTTACACAGAGCATTATTTGGTTCTTTAGAAAGATTTATTGGAATATTAATTGAAAATTATGCTGGTAAGTTACCATTTTGGCTCTCACCAGCACAAGCTGTTGTGTGCCCCATAGCTGAAGAGAACAATGATTATGTAAAAAAGTTATTTGAAGATCTTTTTAAAGAGGGTATAAAATGTGAAATGGATTTAAGAAACGAAAAAATAAATTATAAAGTAAGAGAGCACTCTTTAGCCAAAGTGCCTTATATAATTGTTTGTGGAAAAAAAGAAGTTAAAGAAAATACTGTTACCGTCAGAAAACTAGGTTCTGATAAACAAGAAATTGTGAAAAGAGAAGATCTTATTAAAAATATGCTTGCTTCAAATAAGTTGCCTTTAAATTAAGTGTCAAACTTTAAACCCAATTATTTTCAGAGAAGAAGTAAACCTCAAGGTCCAAAGGCCAACGAGAGAATTAGAGCTCTTGATGTTCAAGTTATTGGAAGTGAAGGTGGCAATCTCGGAACTATGCCACTTAATAAAGCAATTGAACTTGCAAAACAGGAGGGTTTAGATTTAATTGAAATCTCACCAAACGCCAATCCACCAGTTTGTAAAATTATGGATATGGGAAAATACAAATATGATTTGCAGAAAAAAGCCAATCAAGCCAAGAAAAAACAAAAGACCGTTTCTCTTAAAGAAATCAAGTTAAGACCAGGCACAGAAACTCATGACTACAATTTTAAAATTAAGAATGCTAAAAAATTTATATCGAAAGGCAATAAAGTAAAATTTACAGTAAAATTTAAAGGTAGAGAAATGCAACATACTGACCTAGGTAAAGATTTGATGGATAAAATTATAGACGAGACTAAAGATGTTGCAAAAATAGAAAGTAAGCCTAAATTTGAAGGCAGACAGATGGTGATGATTATTCAACCTCTTTAAATTATCAATAATAGCATCTTGTAAAGACTAATTAATGCCTATATAAGTCCGAAATATTTTATGCCAAAACTTAAAACAAAAAGCTCAGCAAAAAAAAGATTTAGATTTACTGCTTCAGGAAAAATTAAAATGCCTCAAGCTGGTAAAAGACATGGAATGATTAAGCGAACCAATTCGCAAATAAGAAAGCAAAGAGGCACTACAATTATGACAAAACAAGATACTAAAATTGTCAAATCGTATATGCCATATAACTTAAGAGGATAATATGGCTAGAACAAAACGAGGAGTAGTTAGTAGGGCAAAACATAATAAAGTTTTAAAATCAGTTAAAGGCCAAAGAGGAAGAAGAAAAAATACTATCCGAATAGCACGTCAAGCTATGGAAAAAGCAATGCAATATGCTTACAGAGATAGAAAAGCCAAAAAGAGAGAGTTTAGATCTTTATGGATTCAAAGAATCAACGCTGGAGTTAGAGCAGAAGGTTTAACATATGCAAAGTTTATCAATGGTTTGGCCAAATCAAAAATTAAGTTAGATAGAAAAGTTCTAGCAGAGCTTGCGTATAACAACCCTGAAGTATTTAAATCTGTAGTAAAAAAAGTTCAATCCTCCCTAGCTTAAAAGGGTCTTTGATTTAATCCCAACTTAATATAAAAAATCAATTACCTAATGAGTGATTTAGATAAAATAAGTTCAGTTTTTAACGCAAAGATAGATTCCGTAAAAACAATAGACGATCTTCAAAATATCAAAACTGAATTTTTTGGAAAAAATGGACAAATTACCCTACAATTTAAAACTTTAGGTTCTTTGGATCCAGAAAAGAGAAAAAAGTTTGCGTCTAATTTAAACAAAATTAAAGAAGACTTAACAAGACAGCTTGAGCAAAAAAATATTGAAATTGAAATAAGTGAAATCAATGAAAAGTTAAAGAATGAAAAAGTTGACGTTACTTTACCTTTCAGACCATATCGACAAGGTAAGATTCATCCAGTTTCACAAGTGATCGACGAAATATCTTCAATCTTCTCAGAAATAGGCTTTTCTGTTGCAGAGGGTCCTGATGTTGAAACTGAGTATAATAATTTTACAGCATTAAATACTCCAGAAGATCATCCGGCTAGAGATATGCATGATACTTTTTACTTAGAAGAAAACAAAAAATTATTACTAAGAACACATACTTCACCAGTTCAAATTAGAACAATGATATCAAGTAAACCTCCATATAAAATAATTGTTCCGGGGAGAACTTACAGATGCGACAGTGATCAAACTCATGCCCCGATGTTTCATCAGTTGGAAGGTCTTCATATTGATAAAGGTATAACAATGGGACATCTCAAGGGATGTCTTGACTATTTTATTAAAGAATTTTTCGAAGTTAAAAATGTTAAAATGAGATTTAGACCTAGTCACTTCCCATTTACTGAACCATCAGCTGAAGTTGATATTGGATATAAAATTGAAAAAGGAAAAATTGTAATTGGCGACGGTGATAAATGGTTAGAAGTTTTAGGGTGTGGAATGGTTCATCCCAATGTTTTGAGGAATGTGAAAGTCGATACGAAAAAATATCAAGGATTTGCCTTCGGTATAGGGATAGATCGTTTAGCAATGTTGAAATATGGAATAAATGATTTAAGGGCTTTCTTCGAAGCAGATTATAGATGGTTAAGTCATTTCGGCTTTGATCCACTTGATGTTCCTACAAATTATAGAGGATTAAGCAAATGATTATTACCATTCCGTGGCTAAAAGAACATCTCAAAACAACAGCCAAAGAAAGTGAAATCATTAACCAACTTACAAGCATAGGGCTAGAAGTTGAAGAAGTAAAAGAAAATTCGGGAGAGATGAGCAAGTTTAAAATCGCAAAAGTTTTAAAAGCAGAAAAACATCCAAATGCTGATAAATTAAAAGTATGCGATGTTACAATTGGTGGAAAAGAAATCTTAAAAGTAGTTTGCGGAGCACCAAATGCAAGAGAGGGTCTTATCACAATTTATGCGCCTCCAGGTGCTGTAATACCCAAAACAAATTTCGAATTAAAGGTAGCTAAGATAAGGGGCGTAGAATCAAGCGGAATGTTATGTTCTGAGAGTGAACTAAATCTATCTGATGATAGTGAAGGTATAATTGAACTTAAAAATAGAGAAAAGGAAATAGGCAAAAGTTATTTTAAAAAAAATTCACAAAAAGTTATTGATATTTCAGTCACCCCAAATCGTGCTGACTGCCTTGGAGTAAGGGGGATTGCAAGAGACCTATCTTCAGCTGGAGTTGGCAAATTAATTCAAATTAAAAAGAGAAAACTTAAACAAGAGGTAAAGCATCTAATTAAAACTTCTATAACTAAAGAAAAAGATCAAGGATGTGAAATATTTGGCAGCTGCTATATTAAAAATATTACTAATAGAGAAAGTCCCGACTGGCTTAAAAATAAATTAATTGCATTAGGATTAAAACCTATTTCTGCAGTAGTAGATATAACTAATTATGTAATGTTCGATCTAAATAGACCTTTACATGCATATGATGCAGATAAAATAGATAAAGAGATTATAGTCAGAAATGCAAGGGATGGGGAAGTTTTTGAGGCATTAGATAATAAAAAATACAAATTAAAAAAAGGAATGTGCGTGATTTCTGATAAATCAAGGGTTCTAGGTTTAGGCGGAATTGTGGGGGGCACTTCTACCTCTACGGAGTTAGAGACAAAAAATATCCTTTTAGAGGCAGCTTATTTCAGTCCTTCTTCAATTAGAAAAACTGCAAGAGTTCTTAATATTAATACTGACGCGAAATACAGATTCGAAAGAGGTATTGATCCTAATTCAGTAACAGAAGGACTAGAACGGGCGACAGAATTAATTTTGAAAATTTGTGGAGGACAGATAAGTAAATTTCAAATTACTGGAAAAAATAAGCAAAAAAATAAAATTATTAATTTTCAGATTGATAAATTTAAGAAATTAATTGGCATTCCAATGACTGCTGATGAAATTAGTAAAATTCTAGGTTCTTTAGGGTTTAAATGTAAAAAAAGTAAAAGCAGTATTAAAGTAGAAGTACCAAGTTGGAGGCCAGATGTAAGTCTAGATGAAGATTTAATTGAAGAATTGATTAGGATAAAAGGTTTTAAACACATTCAATTAATTGAACCCGAGAGAAATAGAAGTCAGGATACATTAAATTTTAAACAAAAACTTTTTCACTTATCACAAAGATCATTAGCCTCAAAAGGTTATATGGAAATAGTCACTTGGTCTTTTTCAGACTCAAAAGTTGAAAAGCAATTTTCAAAAGGTGAAAAAGAAATTTCTTTATATAATCCAATTTCTTCAGATTTAAATGTTTTAAGACGTTCGATTTTCTCAAATTTATCAATTTATTTAAAAAGAAATCAAGATAGAGGATACGAAGATTTGTCTTTGTTTGAAATAGGGCCTACATTTTTCGGAAAAAATCCAGGAGAACAACAAATAGTTGTTGGAGGGTTAAAATCTGGAAGAGTTAATAGAAAAAGTTGGTTGGACAAAGAGAGAAATATTGATGTTTTTGATATTAAAAGTGATGTGATCAAAACTTTAATCGAACTTGGTATTGAAGAAAAAAATCTTTTTGTAAGTGATAATACAAAAAATAGTTATCACCCCGGACGCTCAGGATCTGTGACATTAAAATCTGAGAAAGGTCCGCACTTAGCTTATTTTGGTGAAATCCATCCTGCGATTACAAAGAGCATGGACTTTAAAGATAAAAATATTTTTGGATTTGAAATATTTTTAAAGAATATTCCTGAGCCAAATAAAAAATTAAGACAAACAAAAAAAAGTTTTAAGGCTTCAGATTACCAAAAATCAGAGAGAGATTTTGCATTTGTTATTGATAAAATTTTTAAAATTGGTGCACTAGAAAAAATTATAAGAGAGGTAGATGAGACACTTATTCAAAGCGTAACCACTTTCGATGTTTATCAAGGTGATAATATTCCAAAAGATAAAAAATCAGTTGCAATTAACGTCACACTACAAGCTATTGATAAAACTCTTACCGAAAACGATTTAGAACAAATTAGTAAAAGAATTATTGATACGGTCAGTGAAAAAACTGGTGCTACAATTAGGTCTTAATGTCAGATATAAAAAGAATACGTAATTTCTCAATAATTGCGCATATTGATCACGGCAAATCGACTATTGCTGATCGAATAATTCATAAATGTGGTGGCCTAACTGATCGTGAAATGAAACAGCAAGTTTTAGACTCGATGGACATTGAGAGAGAAAGAGGTATTACGATCAAAGCTCAAACTGTTAAACTTAATTATAAGGCCAAAGACGGCAAGGATTATATTTTGAATATAATAGATACTCCTGGTCACGTAGATTTTGGTTATGAAGTTAGTCGATCATTATCCGCATGTGAAGGATCTTTATTAATTGTTGATAGCACTCAAGGAGTTGAAGCGCAAACTTTAGCAAATGTTTATCAGGCGCTAGAAATTAATCATGAAGTAATACCAATTTTAAATAAAATTGACTTACCCGCGTCCGATATTGAAAAAACAAAAAAAGAAATCGAAGATGTTGTTGGTATTGAGACAACTAATGCTATTCCTTGCTCTGGTAAAACTGGTGAAGGTATAGATGAAATTTTAGAGACCATAATTAACAAATTACCTGCTCCAAAAGGAATAGTTGGTGACAAATTGAAGTGTCTGTTGGTTGATAGTTGGTATGATAGTTACCTTGGAGTAGTCATTTTAGTAAGAGTAATTAATGGAAAACTTCAAAAAAATATGAAAATAAAATTAATGTCAAATAACCAAGAATATATGGTAGAAAAAGTTGGTGTATTTACTCCAAAACCAAATGATATTGGTGAATTAGGTTCAGGTGAGATTGGATTTATAATTACCGGCATCAAATCTCTATCAGAAACAAAAGTTGGAGATACAATATGTGATGCCAGCGCTCCAATTGACAAACCTTTGCCAGGCTTTAAACCAAGTAAACCAGTTGTGTTTTGTGGACTTTTTCCAGTAGATAGTTCTGAATATCAAAAACTAAAAGATGGGCTGGCAAAATTAAAACTTAATGATGCTAGTTTTTCATTTGAGCCAGAGTCCTCAAGCGCCTTAGGTTTAGGATTTAGATGTGGTTTTCTAGGTTTGCTACATCTTGAAATTATCACAGAGAGACTAGAGAGAGAATTTGATGTTAATTTAATCACTACAACACCTGGAGTTATATATAAAGTTCACACAACTAAAGGAGAAGTTTTAGATTTACAAAATCCATCTAATATGCCCGATCCATCTCAAATTGAAAAAATAGAAGAACCCTGGATTAAATCTACAATTATAACTCCAGATGAGTATCTAGGATCGATTATTAAAATCTGTCAGGATAAAAGAGGCGTTCAAACTAACTTAGCTTATTCAGGTAAGAGAGCAGTGCTGTCATATGATTTACCATTAAATGAAGTTGTTTTTGATTTTAACGACAAACTAAAATCTGTATCTAGCGGCTATGCGAGTTTTGATTATGAAATTTCAAGTTATCGTGAAGGAGATTTAGTTAAATTAGGCATTCTTGTTAATGCTGAACCAGTTGATGCTTTAGCAATGATCATACATAAAGATTTTGCTCAAACCACAGGACGACAAGTTTGCGAAAAATTGAAAGATCTAATCCCACGACATAACTTTATGATACCAGTTCAAGCTGCAATTGGAGGAAAAATAATTGCTCGAGAGTCTATCAAAGGATTTAAAAAAGATGTTTTAACAAAAATACATGGAGGCGGAGCCACAGACCGTAAAAGAAAACTTTTAGAGAAACAAAAAAAGGGAAAAGCGAGATCCAAACAATTCGGAAAGGTTGAAATACCCCAAGAGGCATTTATTGGTGTTTTAAAAATAAACAAGGATACATAATGAAAAAAAAATTGTTCATTTTTTCCAACGAAAGTATTTCATCTCAAGATGGAAAGTTTTGTTGTGATAATATTGATCTAAAAACTACTCCTGAAGGTTTAAACAAAGAATTTGAGGTCAATTTATTTGGTAGAAAATCTAAAATAAGTAGATCTCACGAAATAAAAATTAAAAAAATTAAGATATACAACAATATTTTTTCTTATATTTTTTCCGCTATCGAGGCTTCAAAGATGGCAGATGCAAAATATTTAGTTATTTCTATAACGCCTTACACTTTTATGTGTTCTATATTTTTAAGGTTATTTGGAAAAAAACCAACTTTATATTTAAGAAGTGACGGCTATGGTGAATACAAAGCCATATTTGGAAAAATTGGACCTTTGATTTATCACTTTATGTTTAATATTACTTGTTCAATCTCTAATTTGATCAGCTGTAGAGAATATATTTTAAGAGGAAAAAAAGGAAAAATTGTTAGTCCCTCTCAATTAGACTCAACTTGGTTGAGACAACCAAAAAATTTAGAAGTAAAAAATTTTAAATTATTATATGTGGGAAGATTTAAAGTAGAAAAAGGAATTTTCTCTTTACTAAACTTGATTAAGAATAAGAAGAATATATCTCTTACAGTGGTTGGAGCAGAAAAGGGAACGGAGAGTTACCTTAACCAAAGCAATGTAAAGATATATAAAACTCAGACAAGCAAACTAAAACTAATGAAATTTTACGATGATCATAATATATTTGTATTACCGTCTTTTACAGAGGGTCACCCTCAAGTTATTCTTGAAGCTTTAGCAAGAAGACGCCCGGTAATTGTGTTTGACGATATTAAACATGTTATAGGTGATAAAAAGGGAATATTTGTATCAAAAAGAAATTTTATAAATTTTTTTGCTACATTAAATGGAATTAAAAAGAATTATAAAAAAATTCAAAAAGAATTAAGAAAGAATAAATTACCGGTCTATAAAGAGTTTATTGAAAATTTAGGTAGAAATATTTTAAGTTTTGATTAGTAAACTTTAATAAAAACTATGATAAAAAAAAAAATTAGATATGTTTTAAAATTCTTATTATTTACGTTAACAAAAATCTTAAACCTAATTTTCAAGAAGACAAATTTTAAAATTCTACCAGCATTGGAAATTAATGAGCAGTTCAATTTCGAATTCTCAAAAAAAACTAGAAGATTTGTTTTTAGAAAAAACTCTGGAAAGCTTGGAAAAATAGTATTTGATAGCTCTTTAGATGAAACAAATCTTTGTAAATTAGGAAGGAAATTTTACACAAATAAATCTGGAATAAATTTAGATGGTCATAGAAGCGGATATACAAGTTTATATAATTTACTTTTTTATCATTTAATAAATAAAAATTGTTCAGTTGCTGAAATAGGTATTGAAAAAAATGCTTCAACAAAAATGTGGAGAGAGTATTTTAAAAAAGCAAGTATTGATTGTTTTGAAATAGATAAAAATAAAATAAATTTAGCTACAAGAGATAAACTTAAAAATGTTCGTTACCATTATATTGATGTGAGTCACAAAAAAATCATCACATCGCAATTTAAAAAAACAAAAAAAAAATATGATATAATTATTGATGACAGTACACATTTGTTTAATCATCAAATTAATATAATTTTAAGTACTTATAAATTTTTAAAACCAGGGGGAATTTTAGTGATAGAGGACATTTATAAATTTCGAAAAGGCTATGAGGAAAAAAAATATCATGAAAAGATAAAGCATATTTTAAAATTTTTTTCTTATGTCACTTTCATAGATACCTCGCATATAAATAATTTTACAGCTAGTTGGAAAAATGAAAAAATTTTATTATTAATTAAAAAATGAAAAATATTATATTTTTAATTGACGCACAAAAAGGCGCTTCAGGTGGAGGAAAGGTAATTTATCAATATTCAAATTATATAAATTCTCTTAAAAGATATTCTTCTTCAATAGTTCATGTTAAAAAAAAGAAGATAGGAAAAATTTTAAATTCCTTAAACAAAAAATTTAGTGGTAGTTTAAAAAAGATTAAACATTCTGGATGGAATTTTAAAGACTTAACAGTGAAAAAAAATTATTTTTTTTCATGGTTTAATATAAAAGTAAAAGTAAAAAATGACTTAGTCTTTGATAAACAAAAAGATTTTGTAATTTTACCTGAAATGTTTGCTCATTTTGCAGCTGAATTTTTTATTAAAGAAAAAATACCTTATGCCATATTTGTTCAAAATGGTTATTCAATATTTCCAACTAATAATGCTGCTAAATTAAACTTAGCTTATAAAAAATGTAAATTTATTTTGAGTTATTCAAAAGATATTAAAGAGTGCGTTTCATTGGCCTACCCAAATGAAAAAAAGAAAATTATTGATGTTAAATACTCTATTGATTTTAAAAAATTTAGAAAAACAAAAAAGAAAAATGTAATTACTTATATGCCGAGAAAACTGAGACGACACAGTGAGTTAGTTATATCTTTTTTAAAAAACTATCTTCCAAAAAAATGGAAAATTAAACCATTAATAAATCTCACCGAAAAAGAAGTTTATAAAAATCTTGCAGAATCAAAAATTTTTTTAGCTTTTTCTGAACTTGAAGGTTTACCGCTTCCTCCAGTTGAAGCAGCTATATCAGGAAATAAGGTAATTGGTTACACAGGTGAGGGAGGAAAAGAATATTGGAAAAAACCAATTTTTACTGAAGTAAAATCCTCGGAAATTAAAAATTTCTGTAAACTAATTTTATCTAATTTGAAGTTAGAAAATTTTTTAAAAAAATCATCTAGCCAAAGAAAAAAATTATCAAATATGTTCTCACCTAAAGAGGAGCATAATGCGATAACAAAATTTTTAAAAAAAATTTAATTTGTTGTTTTTTTTAAAAGGAGAGGTGGCCGAGTGGTTGAAGGCGCACGCTTGGAAAGCGTGTAAACGGGAAACCGTTTCGAGGGTTCGAATCCCTCTCTCTCCGCCATTATTCATATCCACACAACTAAAAAGAGTCTTAATTATAAACTACGAATCATTTAAATTATATTTAAGGGCAGTGGAGGGAGACTGAAGCTGCCTTTGCCATTTATAGCCTTTTAATTCCAATTACTTTTAAATTTGCAGTTTTTTCAATCCTTTTTATTGTTTGATCTATTCCCATAATTACAGTCTTTTTCATTGGTCCATAAGCGTGAATAAGTTTTTTATTAGATAAAGCTAAAGCTACGTGTCCTTTCCAATAAATAATATCGTTTTTCCTTACATTGCTAAGTTTTACATTTTTTTTAAAATACTTTACTTGATCTTTAGCATCTCTAGGACAAAACTTATTATTAAAATTAAGAAATAGTTGGATTAAGGCAGAGCAATCAATCCCTTTAAAAGTTTTTCCTCCCCATTTATATTTAATGTTTTTAAAGATAGTAATTTTGCTAAATGGATTTTTATTTTTATATGAAATAGGTTTTACTTCTTTTTTATTAATCCAACCTTTCGAAAATTTAAAAAATTTTCCTTTGATACTTATAACCTTAATTTTTGATCCAAAAGTAATTTCATTTATTTTTTTTCGTTTATTAGGAAATTTGTAAATTTTTGCTTTTAAAACATTAATTTTATGACTAGGTTTTAATAAGTTTATAAAGTTTTTATTTAATATATAACCCTTATAATTATCTTCAGAAATTTTGATTTTAAGCCATTTTTTAGTTTTTTTTGATACCAAAAAACTTTCCCCATAAATCATTTGAGTCACTATTTCTGATTTTGTTGAGGGCCTCTTATGAAGACTTATTACTGGAAAATTGTTAGTAAAATACTTAGTCATTTAGTTTAAGTTTATCTTTTATTAAATAGAGAAAAATTAAAGAAGGGATTACCATCACTGCTGTTATTATAAAGAATATTCCCCAATCACCATTTAACCAATCGACTAAAGCACCCGAAGATGCTGCAAGAGTAGTTCTGCCTGCAGTGCCTATCGAGGCTAAGAGCGCATACTGTGTAGCAGTATAAGTTCTATCGACCAACATAGAAATGAAGGCTACAAATGCTACAGTGGCAAAAGCAGCTGCCATATCATCAAAAATGACTGCAATTGCAAAAAGTAATTCAGATTTTCCTGACCAAGCCAAAAGTGAAAATAGTAGATTTGTTGAAGCCATTAAAATTCCCGATACAAACATTGCAGTAATTACTCCAGATCTAATTGCAAATAGTCCACCTAATAAGGTAAATATTACAGTTGTAATCCAACCAAGTCCTTTTGAGTAAAGTGCTATATCAGACTTGGTAAATCCAATTTCCTTGTAAAAAATTACAGACATTCTTCCTAGAAAAGCCTCCCCAATTTTAAAAAGAAAAACAAAACCCAAGATAGCTATTGCAATGTTAAAACCATTTTTTTTGAAAAAACTAATAACTGGACCAATAATTGTTCCTGTCAACCATGCAATAATTTTAGTTATTATATTCGAGGAGCCCAACTTTCCCGCAATAATGTTTTCGGCTTGTTTTTGATTTGCTTCTCTATCAAATGTAATTGTCTCATTCACGAACATTAAACCAATATTGCAAACAATTATTAAGATACCCAAAACTAAAAAAGTTATTTGCCAATAGTTTTCAAAACCAGCCAGCTGAAAAAATTCTGCAGTATTGAGAGAAACGACACCACCTAGTTTGTAACCAGTCCACCAACCGACTACAGCCATTGCGGCACCTGCTTGCATTGACTTACCTTCATGCTCTCCGATTTGCTCAATTCTTAAAGCATCTAAAGTGATGTCTTGAGTTGCGGAGGCTATTGCAATTATCAAACCTATGCTTATTACTAATGCCAAATTTGCAGTTGGATTGATTAAACTCCAAGAAATTAAGCTAAATAAAATAATAGTTTGCATTACTATTATCCAACTTCGTCTATGACCAAATTTATTTGTTAGCAAAGGAATTCTAACTCTATCGATAATAGGCGCCCATAAGTAATTAAAAGCGTATACAGCAAAAATTAAACCTGCCCACCCAATTGTACTTCTACTTAAACCATCTTCCTTTAGCCAAAGGCTCAAACTACTTCCTATAATTACCCAAGGGAAACCACTTATCGCGCCAAGTAATAATATCTTGATCATTCTCCGATCAAAATAGACCGCGAATGAATTAGAAAGAGTTTGTTTTTTTGATATTTCCATATTTTAATTTCTCCAAAAAGAAGGAAAAAAAAGTACCAGAACTGCAAATAGTTCTAATCTTCCTAGTAACATGCCAGTTGCTAAAATCCATTTAGATAAATCTGGTAAATTTTTATAGTTTCCATCTGGCCCAATAATTTCTCCTAATCCCGGCCCGACATTAGAAATTGAACTCGCAGCACCAGATATTGATGTAACAAAATCTAATCCACTTATCGAAAGAAGCATGGCAATTATTAAAAATATAAACAAAAAGGAAAAAATAAAAATTATTACTGACCTAATAAAATCATCTGAAATTTTGTGGTTATTATATTTGGTTATAATTACACTATTAGGGTAGACCAACTTTTTGACTTGATTTTTAAGAAATATTAAAAGCATTTGTAGTCTAAAAATTTTTATACCACACGCAGTTGAACCTGCACATCCACCTATAAACATTAAGAATAAGAAAAAAATTAAAGAAAATTTTCCCCATAAACCAAAGTCATCAGTTACATATCCAGTTCCGGATAAAATTGAAATAACGTTAAATGACGAAATTCTTATCTTATCAAATATATTACTTTCATAATTTATAAATAGTAGATACAAAAACATTATTGTAATTGAGATCACCAACAAGTAAATCAGACCTTTAATTTGAACATCTTGAAAAAAAATTTTTCTATTTCCTTGGGAAAATTTTAAGTAAGAAATAAAAGGAATACTCCCCAAAATAATAAATATGCTCGCAACTATTTCTATATTAGAATTTTTAAAGAAACCTATTGAGTCATTGTGGGTAGAAAATCCTCCCGTAGCTATTGTTGTCATAGCATGACAAATACTGTCAAAGATTGTCATACCAAATATCCAATAAAAAAAACCACAAAACAATGTTAAGATTATATAAGTAGAAATTATAATAGCAGCTACTTCAATAGTTCTTGGCAAAATTTTTTCTGTTGTATCTGGACCTTCCATTTTAAAAAGTTGCATCCCTCCGACCTTTAATAAAGGTAGAATTGTAATAGCCATAACTACTATTCCAATTCCGCCTAACCATTGCATTATAGCTCTCCACAATAAAATGCTTTTCGGACTATTGTCTAAATCAGAAATAATCGTTGCTCCTGTAGTTGTAATACCAGACATACTTTCAAAAAAGGCGTCGCTGAAAGAAAAAGACTCACTCGATAACAAAAATGGTAAGCTACCAAAAATTGCAACCATCACCCAAGCAAGTGTTGAAAATAAAAAAGTTTGTCTAAGGTTAAGCTTAAAATCTTTTTCTAGATTTGCAAGTACGCATAAGATTCCAATGAATATGGTTACAAAAGACGATGATATGAAACTATGACTATTTTCTTTATATAAAATTTGCATCGAATACGGCGCTAACATTGAAAGACCTAGTACAATGAGCAATACACCGATTAAAAAAAAGACTGTTTTGTTGCTAGCCATTATAAATGAGATTATTTAATTAGTTTTAAAATTCAACTTAATATGACGTAATTATATCTGTATTTTGCATATAAAATTTAATAAACCATTAGTATGCTGGATAAGAACTTAATTCAATCAACATCATCTTGGCCATTTGTTGAAATAAGAAAGTTATTAAAAGATAGAAACGAAATTATAAAAAAAAAGAACAAAATAACTTTTCAAACCGGTTATGGCCCGAGCGGTTTGCCACACATTGGAACATTTGGAGAAGTGGCTAGGACTACCATGATGATTAATGCCCTTAATCATATAGAAAAAATTAATCATGAACTGATTACTTTCTCTGATGATATGGATGGCTTAAGAAAAGTACCTGACAATATTCCGAACGATCAAGTTTTAAAAGACAATTTAGGAAAACCTCTTACAGATATACCAGACCCATTTAAAAGATATAATAGTTTTGGTGAGCATAATAATGAGATGCTCAAAAAGTTTTTAAATAAATTTAATTTTAAATTTATTTTTAAAAGCTCGACAGAAAATTATAAAACTGGTGTTTTTAATGACTCATTAATAAGAGTTTTAGAAAAATATGAAGATGTGATGAATATTATCTTACCAACTCTGAGACAGGAAAGAAGAAAAACATATTGTCCATTCCTACCAATATGTCCTGAAACTGGAAAAGTTTTAGAGATTTCATTATTAGAAATGAATAAAAAGACTGGAGAAGTAGTTTTTGATAATAATGGAAAAAAAATAGAAACTAGTATTTTAAATGGAAAATGTAAACTTCAGTGGAAGGTAGACTGGGCAATGAGATGGTTTACGTTTGATGTTGACTTTGAAATGTATGGTAAAGACTTAACAGAGAGCGCAATTTTGTCTAATAAAATTTGTAAAACTCTTGGAAAAAATCCTCCCCACGGCTTTGCTTATGAGCTCTTCCTAGATGAAAAAGGAGAAAAAATATCAAAGTCTAAAGGTAATGGAATTTCAATTGAACAATGGTTAAGATATGCTTCACCAGAGAGTTTGTCTCTTTATATGTATCCAAATCCTAAAAGAGCTAAAAAGCTTTACGCTGAAGTTGTACCCAAAACAGTTGATGATTATTTGACTAGTATCGAAAAATATTCCAGTCAAAAAGACAAAGATCAAATTTTAAATCCAGTTTGGCACGTACACAATGGAAAACCGCCATCAGAAAAAATTGTAATGCCGTTTTCAATGTTGCTAAATTTAGTTGGGTCTAGCAATGCAGATAATAAAGAAATACTATGGAAGTTCATTAATAGATTTCATAAAGAGATAAAACCAAAAGATTATCCGATTTTAGATGGATTGACTGAATATGCTATAAATTATTTTAAAGATAAAGTTGAACCAAATAAAAAATTTAAAAAACCTTCAGCGAGTGAGAAGAAAGCATTAGATAATCTAGTTTTAAAATTATCTGAAATTAAACAAAATTTAAAACCAGAAGAAATCCAAACTATTGTCTACGCAACAGGTAAAGAAAATGGTTATGAAGAAAATCTCCGAGATTGGTTTAAATTAATTTATGAAGTTGTATTTGGAGAGGAAAATGGTCCTAGGATGGGTTATTTTGTCAGCTTCTTCGGATTGAAAGAGACAATTGAATTAATGAAAGATAAGATAAGTAATAATTAATGTTTTCAATATTAAGGCCTTATATATTTTCTCTAGACCCAGAAGTAGCACATGATTTGGCTATTAAGTCTTTAAAAGCAAACATTCTTCCAAAAAGTTTTTTTTATGTTGAAGGTGAAGAAATGCTTAAGATAAATCTTTTAGGTAAAACAATATCTAACCCCATTGGCTTAGCAGCCGGTTTTGATAAAAGTGCAGAGGTTTATAACTCTTTATTTAAATTTGGATTTGGTTTTATAGAAGTAGGCACAATTACTCCAAAACAACAATTGGGTAATCCTAAACCTAGAATATTCAGACTAGAGAAAGATCAAGCACTTATTAATCGACTTGGATTTAATAATCATGGTTCAGAGACTGTTTCAAAACGAATATCTAATAATCATCCTGATGGATTTCTAGGTATTAACATTGGACCAAATAAAGAAACAAAAAATAAAGAGAATGATTATTACATTTGCCTCTCGAGACTTGCAATTCATGCTGGATACATAACAATCAATATTTCTTCCCCGAACACAGAAGGTTTAAGGGATTTTCATGATCAAGAAGAAATGAAAAAACTTCTCTCTGGAATAAATAAAATTAAAAAAGAAAAAAAGATTAATTGTCCAGTAGCAATAAAAATATCACCAGACATAAATGATAATGAAATAGGTAAAATAGTTGATTTAGTAATTAGCCATAAAATACAAGGTTTAATAGTTTCTAATACGACAGACAGTAATCGAGATGTTCTTTCTGATATAAACAAGCATGAAACTGGCGGGCTATCAGGGCAACCACTTAAAGACATTTCAACAAATTTAATAAAAAAATTTTATAGAGAAACTAAAGGAAAAATAAAAATAATTGGAGTTGGAGGAGTAGACTCAGGAGAAAGTGCTTTCGAAAAAATAACAGCAGGCGCTGATGCTGTACAATTATATACTGGGATGGTTTACAAAGGGCCTGGTATTGTTAAAGAAATAAAGAGAGACTTAATATCAATATTAAAAAAAGAAAATCTCAAAAATGTAAGTGAAGCAGTTGGAATTAATGCTTGACCCCACTGTATACAGGAACTATATAACACAAGGAAAAAATTATGTCTAAAAGATGCGAATTAACAGGAAAATCACCTTTAAAAGGTCACAACGTTAGCCACGCTAAAAATAAAACTAAAAGAAGATTTTTACCAAATTTAAAGAAAGTCACTTTTAGGAGTGATATCTTGAAAAAAGATATTAAATTAAACGTAGCGAACGCTGCTTTAAGAACTGTAGATTTCAAAGGTGGTTTAGATAAGTTTTTGATATCAGCTAAAAATGCAAACTTGTCCAAAAAAGTAAAAAAAATTAAAGCATCTATTTCAGCTAAATCATAATTCTATAATGAATTTATTTTACAAACTCTCTCTGTTGATGGGTTTGGTTGTAGTTATTTCAAACTATTTAGTTCAATATCCAATTCAATATTTTGGTTTAAATGAAATTTTAACTTATGGTGCTTTTAGTTATCCAATCACTTTTTTAATTACAGACTTAGCAAATCGAGCTTATGGAAAACTTGTAGCAAGAAAAGTGGTATATATAGGATTTACGATAGGGGTGCTTTTAACGCTATTTGTGTCTACCAATTTTGCAGATATTATCTCTATAAGAATTGCTATTGGTTCAGGTGTTGCATTTTTTATAGCTCAAAACTTAGATGTTCAAATCTTTGACTCCTTAAGAAAAAAAGTATGGTATGTAGCTCCTCTAGCATCTTCAGTGATTGGATCTGCAACTGACACTTTTTTATTTTTTTCAATTGCTTTTTATGCAACAGGAATTCCTTGGGTAACTTTAGCTTTAGGAGATTTAGCTGTTAAGTTATTTATAGCTTTAGCAATGCTAATCCCATTTAGGTTGCTTCTAAAAAAGATAAAAGATTTTTCAGATAATTCCGTTTCTGAAGCTAATAATTAGTGAATTGTTTTCTTATTTTTTTCTACAAAAAGATCAGTAAGTTGATTTATCATAACATCACCTAAATCTTGAACATCTGTAATCTTCACTGCTTGATTATAGTATCTCGTTACATCGTGGCCGATCCCTATAGCCAGTAATTCAATAGTAGTCTTGTTCTCAATCCATTTAACTGTTTTCTTAAGATTAGACTCTAAATAATCACTTGTGTTTGTTGAAAGAGTAGAGTCATCTACAGGTGCCCCATCTGATATCACCATTAAGATTTTTCTATCTTCTTTTCTTCTATTCATTTTGTTGAAAGCCCATTTTAGAGCTTCACCGTCTATATTCTCTTTTAGTAGTCCTTCTTTTAGCATTAGCCCCATATTATTTTTGGCTTGTCTCCAAGGTGTATCCGCTGATTTATAAATAATATGTCTTAAATCATTCAACCTTCCTGGTAGAGTCGGTTTGTCATTTTTCATCCATTTTTCTCTAGAGGAACCACCTTTCCAATGTTTTGTTGTAAAACCAAGTATTTCAACTTTTACCGCACATCTTTCTAAAGTTCTCGAGAGAATATCTGCACAAATAGCAGCGACAGAAATTGGTTTTCCTCTCATAGATCCAGAATTATCAATTAAAATTGTCACCAGGGTATCTTTGAATTCAATATCCTTCTCTTTTTTAAAAGATAAAGAATTAAAAGGATCCATGATTATTCTAGGTAATTTAGAAGTGTCCAACAAACCTTCTTCAAGATCAAAATTCCACGATCTGTTCTGTTTTGCCAAAAGTTTTCTTTGTAATTTATTTGCAAGCTTAGAAATAAAATTTTTTAGCTGTAATAATTGTTGGTCTAAATTTTTTCTTAATCTCGTGAGTTCTTCTGTGTTTTCCAAGTCCTCAGCTTTTATGATTTCATCAAATTCTGTCGTATAAGCTTTATAATTAAGATCACCCAAAGAGCTTTTGCCTTTCTTTCTTATATCTGGTTGAGAACTTTCTTCGATTTCAATTTCTTCCTCTGCTTGATCAGACTCTTTTGCTTGATTTTCTAGATCAGGCATACCAGAATCTATCGACATCTCCTCTTTTTTGTCCTCTTTTTCTTTGGCTTGTTTATCCTGATTGTCAGGTTTGTTTTGTTTATCATCATTATTTTGCTCATCATCTTTTTTCTCTTCTTCATCTAGATTTTCATCTAAATTCATATTAGTAATAAGCTCAGATATTAGGGAATTAAACTTTTCCTGATCTAGCGTGAAATCATTTAATTGGTTTATTTTATCTTTAAACTTTTCATTCAAATCTTTCTTATAAGTTTTCAGTTTTTTATCAATTTGATCATTACTTTCAAAATTTAAGAATTTTGTCCTTAAATAATTTTCAAAAGACTCAACAATTTTATCTTCACTACTCTTTAAATCTAATCCCGAAATCCTCTCTTGATAAAATTTTTCAATATTGTTTTTTACTCCTTTGAAATAACTAGTTCCTATTTTTTCACATCTAATTTTTTCTGAGATTTTATAAAGCTGTTTCGAAATATTTCCCTCTGGCTCAAATTGCTTAAGTGTTTTTTGATTTGAAAATCTATGTCTTAGGGATTTTGAGTCTGCTATTGCTCTAATCTGACTATAATTTATTTGATTATTAATTGGACTAAGATCTGGCAGTTTTATTAAGTTTTTTTCAGATTTTGAATTTTCACTTCCAAATGAAACTTCAATTTTTTGAGAATTAGATAAAGATCTGACAGTTGAACTTATTGCTGTTTTAAAATCTTCGATTTTTTCTTTTTTATTGTCCACTTTACAAAGTGATATTTATTGAAGACTCTGGCAAATCTTCACCAAAACATCTTTGATAATATTCAGAAATTATCTTTTTTTCTAAATCATCACATTTATTTAAAAATGTGATTCTAAAAGCATAACCTTTATCTTTAAAAATACTTGTATTTTCTGCCCAATGTAAAACAGTACGAGGACTCATTACAGTTGAGATATCACCGTTAATAAAACCTTTTCTTGTAAGATCAGCAACTTTAACCATATTAGATAAGAGTTCTTTTCCTTCTTTGTTATTAAAGCTTTTGTTTTTCGCTAAAATTATTTCCAATTCCTTTTCAAAAGGAAGGTAATTTAAAGTTGATACTATATTCCATCTGTCCATCTGACCTTGGTTAATTTGTTGAGTACCATGGTAAAGGCCAGTTGTGTCACCTAATCCGACTGTGTTTGTTGTTGCAAATATTCTAAATAAGTCGTGTTGTTCTAAGACTTTATTTTTATCTAATAAAGTAAAATTACCTTCACTTTCCAAAACTCTTTGGATGACAAACATTACATCTGGTCTTCCAGCATCATATTCATCAAATACTAATGCAACAGGATTTTGGATTGACCAAGGCAATATTCCCTCTTTAAATTCCGTAATTTGTTTTCCATCCTTTAAAACAATTGCGTCTTTCCCAATCAAATCGATTCTACTGATGTGACTGTCTAAATTTACTCTTACACATGGCCAGTTAAGTCTGGCTGCTACTTGCTCAATGTGAGTAGATTTTCCAGTTCCATGGTAGCCTTGAATTAAAACTCGTTTATTAAAAGAAAATCCTGCTAAAATAGCTAAAGTAGTATCTTTATCAAATTTGTAATCGGGATCTATTTTTGGAACGTATTCATTTTTTTTTGAAAAAGCTCCAACACGCATATCACTTTCAATTCCAAATGTCTGTTTCACAGATAGTTTAATGTCTGGCTTCTGTAAAAATTCTTGTGAACTCATTTTTTTCCTAAAGTTTTTTTCAGTTGACTATAAGCTAAAGTAATTTTTTTCAATTTATCTTCAAACTTCTTATTTCCTTGGTTTTTATCAGGATGATATTTTTTTACAAGTTCTTTGAATTTTGCTTGAATTTGCTCCCATTTTACTTCTTGATTTAATTCCATTGCCTGTAATGCATCCCTATCTTGTTGTGAAACTTTTGTTTTTTTAAAATCCTTGAAATTTGAGCTTTTAAAGATGTTCAATTTATCATCTAAAGCATTGTTCCATAAAATATTAAAAAAATTCTCAGATGATCCAAAAGTTTTAGTAGATTTATGCCAGGTTAAATCAGATTTAATAAAAAACTCTATTTCTTCATCATTCATATTTTCAAAATAGTTCCAATTTTTATTAAAAATTTTAATATGGGTCAAACAAAGTAGTCTATACTTTTTGCTGTTGTCTTTTTCTACTGGGGCTTTATATGTCCCAGTTTCATTACAATTTTCCCAATCACAAATTATTTTCATTGAGTAGTTCTATATAGTAAAATTATATTAATGAAAAATTATTTTGATGAAATTAAAGCAAAAATAAATAATAAGATAGAAGTAGAGAATATCGAGATTGTTGATAATACTCACAAACACAAAGGTCACAAGTTTTATTCACCAAATAAATTCCATTTGCATTTAAAAATTAAATCTTTGTATCTAAACTCCTTATCAAGAGTAAGTTCACAAAAAATAATTATGAAAATTTTAAGTGATGATTTAAAAACAAAAATTCACGCACTCGAAATTAGTATTGAGAAATAGCCGAAGTTAATTTTTTAAAGTTTTTAATTGAAATCTTACTTTTATTTGGCAAAGCAGTTTTCCCAATTTTTTTCAAAAGAATAAAATTCACTTTTTCATCATCATTTTTTTTATCGTTCTTGATATAAGGGATGAGTTTATTAATTGAACTTTGCGTAGTGAAATTTTTGTACGTATAGTCTAAATTATTTTTATGGTAGATATTTTTTATACGATTTAATATTTGACTTGAACACATTTTTTTCACAACTGATAGTTTAGTTGCTAAGATCATTCCGGCTAAAACAGATTCACCATGTGAAGATTTTTTTGAATAATTATTTTTTACCTCAATTGCGTGTGCAAATGTATGTCCAAAATTTAAAATCATTCTCAATCCTTTTTCATTAACATCTCTGCTTACAAAATGTATTTTAATTTCACAGCTCTTCTTTATTGCATAAGACAATTCTCTAGTTTTCTTTGAAAGGACGGAGTCTGTATTTTTCTCGAGCCAATGAAAAAATTTTTGATCTTTTATAATTGAATGTTTTAAAATTTCTGCGTATCCGCAAATTAATTCTTTTTTTGGTAAAGAATTTATGAAAGAAATATCACTTACTACTAGTCTAGGTTGATAAAAACTACCTATTAGATTTTTGCCAAAACTAGAATTTACTCCAGTTTTTCCACCAATAGCCGAGTCAACCTGAGCAAGTAAAGTTGTTGGAATATTTATAAAGTTAATTCCTCTTTTGAAAATACTTGCAACAAACCCCACTACATCTCCTGTAATACCACCACCAACACCAATTATTAAATCAGATCGATTAAAATTTTTAGATAACAATATTCTTAAAAAAAAATTAATTTTGCTTAGCGATTTATTTTTTTCACTTGGTGAAAAAGAAAGAATTAAAAGGTTATAATTTTTAAGTTTATTTTTAAGAGACTTTTTAAACTTTTTAGGTACATTTTTATCTATTATTAAAGCAACTTTCTTTGTTTTAGGGCATAATAATTTTATTTTTTTAGGTAAAATATTTAGAGTATTTTTTCCTATTAATATTGAATAATTAAAATTCTTTCCTTTAACTTTAATTTCCTGATTTTTCATATAAATCAATTATTTTATTTGCTATTTCTTCAGACTTAAGAGAGTTACATCTTATTCTGTAATTAGCTTCATTATAAATTTTTTTTCTCTCAAAATATATTTTTTTTATTGTTTGATTGATATTTTTTTTGAATAAAAGCGGTCTTTGTTTACTGTTATTCAATCTTTTAATTAACTTATCTAATGGAACGTCTAACCAAAAACAAAGTGACATTTTTTTTGCACTTTTTCGTATTGCATTATTTAAAAAGGCCCCGCCACCTAAGGAAATAACTGAATTGTCCTTTTTTAATTCACCTAGGGTGATATCGTTTTCAATTTTTCTAAAGTAATTCTCACTTTTATTTTTAAATATAGAATTTATAGAAGAACCTTCCTTTGCTTCAATTAATTTGTCAATATCTATAAAGTTATAACTTAGCTTTTTGGCAAGAATTTTACCTATAGTGGATTTCCCCACTCCCATCATCCCTGTCAAAATTAGGTTTTTACCCAAATAAGCTTCCTTTTTGAATTTGATTTTTCATAAATATGTCTTATTTATTGAGTTTAAATCAAATCGTAAAGTATGCAACTTAAATACAACAGACAGCCAAGTTTAGGAAGCTCAATATTAAAAACTTTATTCAAGATAATTTTACTTATTGTGATACTTATTTTTGCAATTTTTTTAATTGAGAAAATTAGTTTTCCGAGCCCAGAAAAAAAATATCAGATTGATGTAACCAATGAAATCAAGAAGCTTTAATTATTTTATAGGCTTTATATTAATTTTTTTTTGTTCACATCTTTTAAGTGAAGAAAAAATAGATATTTGGAAAAACAAAAAAGAAATACCTCAAGAAAATCTTGAACTTGAGGAAAGAGATAACCAGGGAAATTCAAATTTAAAAATTTCAGAACCTATAAAGGCTTTAGATAAAATTAACATACAAGAAAGTTCTACAATACAGTCTGAGGAAAAAAATGTTTTCGGTATTTATGAGCCAGCTAGCTATGGCTTTAATTTAAACATGTGGTCAGAAACTAAGGCCGAAGATTTGAGATCAAGTTTAAAAAGATTGAAAAAAATTGAACTTTCAAAATCCTCAAATGAGATTTTAGAAGCAATACTATTTTCATTTTCATATCCACCTCAAGGCATGACCGAGAAAGAGTTTGTAGATTTGAAAATAAATTGGATGATAGAGCGTGATCGTATTAATTTGATAGAAAGTTTTTTAAAACAAAACGATCAATTTGATAGTAAAAGAAAAGCTGTCGAATATTTAGTCAACAAAAATATTGCTAGTGGAAATATAAAAGAAGGGTGTGAAAAAATTAAATTTATAGACGCAAAAATAAAAGACTCATATTTGGAAAAATTCAAAATTTATTGTTTAGTATTTAGTGATAAAAAACCAGAGGCTCAACTTTTACTGGATCTTTTACGAGAACAAAAACAATCAAGCAATTTCTATGATGATAAAATCAATTTCTTACTTGGTGTTACCGACAAAACTAGTAGTAAAATTAATGAAAAAAATTTATTAAATTTTTATCTCTCAAGCGTTACTATCAAAAATTTCAAGTACGAGCCAACGAACAAAACTAAACCTGAAATATGGTCTTACCTAAATGCAGCTAATTTGATTACTTTAGAAGACGCTTCAGATAAAGAAAAATTAAAAGAATTAGAAAAAGCTGCAAATAATAATAAGCTTGATAAAAATAAAATTTTTGAAATTTATAAACAGATACCCTTTAATTTGAATACTTTAATTAATGCCAAAAACAATTTTCAAACTTTAAATGAAAGTGATGCGAGAGCCTTAATTTATCAAAAATATCTCCTATCAGACTCAATTGAGTCAAGGATTGAATACTTGTTTTTATTAGAGGAGCTATTTAAGAAAAATAATTTAGCTAACATCTTTTCAAAATTTTTAAGTGATAGAATTGAAGAAATTGGTATTGAAAATCTTCCAACAAAATACCAAGAAATTGCGCAGACAAAAATTGTTTCAGAGGAAGATTTGCTTTTAGGAAAAGTTAAATATAATGATAAAATTTTACATCAATCAAAAATATTAAAATTCTACACAGAAGGAGAGAATAAAGCTAAAGTTCAAAAGGATATTAACAAAATTTTTAAAAGAATAGGTAAAAATAAAAAGTATTTTATTTCAGCTAAAGATTTAGCTTTAGCTGATACCTTGATCGCGGATGGTTTTTCTTTGCCTTCAAGTTTCAAGTATAACGAGCTCTCAAAGCAAATTGATGTTCCAAGTAATTTGTTACAATTAGCTGAGAATAATCAAAAAGCATTTCTTGCGCTAAAAATTGTAGAGATAATTGGTGAAGATGAGCCACATCAACTTGATCCAGAAACTATATATTTTGTAACTAATCTTCTTAATAAAACCAAACTAGTGACAATTAGAAATAAAGTTTTAAATTCTGCCCTACCCAAAAGAATCTAATTAAAATATAATTAATAATGCCTCAAAAAAAAATTGTAATTGAGCCTGATCCAATTTTACGAAAAGAAAGTAAACCGGTTGAAAAAGTTGATGATGAACTTAGAAGATTATTAGATGATATGCTTGAAACAATGTATGCAGCACCTGGTATTGGTTTAGCTGCAGTACAGGTAGGAATTTTAAAGCGTTTAATTGTAATAGATATTTCAAAAGATAAAGATAAAAAGGAACCTCTTTTTTTAATAAATCCTAAAATAATTTCCAAATCTGAACATACATCAACATATGAGGAAGGATGTTTATCTTTACCTGGACACTTTGCAGAAATTGAAAGACCAGCTGAATGTGAGATTAATTTTATAGATTACAATGGTAAAAAAAAAGAAATTAAAGCCGACGGGCTTCTTTCAACTTGTATTCAACATGAAGTCGATCATCTTGATGGTATATTATTCATTGATTATTTGTCCAAATTAAAAAAAGACATGATTATAAAAAAATTAGTAAAACACAAAAAAGAACTCAACAAAATCGTTTTGTAAATTAAATGGCTTTGAAAATAATTTTCATGGGGACCCCAGAATTTGCAGTTCCATCGTTGAAGTCGATTGCAAACTCAAGTCACAAAATTCTCGAGGTTTATACTCAGCCTGCAAAAAAAAAAAATCGAGGTCAGAAAATCCAAAATTCCCCAATCTATGAGTGTGCTGCAAAATTGAATTTAAAGATAAGATGTCCTATTTCATTAAATAAACAAGATGAATTTGACCATTTTAAAAGTTTGAAACCTGATTTAGTGGTAGTTGTAGCCTATGGAAAGATTATACCTGCTAATTTTTTAAATATTAAAAAAATTCTTTTCATTAACTTACATGCCTCTTTATTACCAAGATGGAGAGGAGCAGCACCAATACAAAGATCAATTATAAACATGGATGAAGAAACTGGTGTTTCAATTATGAAAATAGTTGATAAACTCGATTCTGGTCCAATTTTGCTAACCTCAAAAATTAAGATCACAAAAGATAGCAAATTTAATGAAATTAGTCAGAAGATGTCAAATATTGGAGCTAAACTTTTATTAGAAGCTATAAATCTCATAAAAAATAATACTATAAATTTTATAGACCAAAATGAACATGAAGCTACTTATGCAAAAAAAATTGAAAAAAAAGAATTAAAAATTAATTGGAATGAGGAAGCAGATCAAATTATTGCAAAAATAAATGCATTCAATCCAAGTCCTGGATGTTGGTTTAATTTGTCGGGATTAAGAATAAAAGTCTTAACAGCCAAAAAAGTAGAAGCTTCTGGGAAGCCAGGGACTATAGTAGATCAAAATTTAACAATCGCATGTTCAAAAAATGCTATCCAAATCTTAGAGTTAAAAAAAGAGGGTAAGCAAAAAATTAAAACAGAGGAATTTCTCAAAGGAAACAAGATTAAAATTGGTCAATGCGTAAGTTAAAATGTTTAATTATCTTTTGAAAATAGAATACGACGGAACAAATTTTGTAGGTTGGCAAAGTCAGAAAAATGGAAATTCAATTCAAGACAGTATCGAGAAGTCTTTAAAAAAAGTACTTAAAAACAAAGTCAAAATCATAGGTGCTGGGAGAACTGATAAAGGTGTCCACGCTTTATCACAATTTGCAAATTTTAAATTAAAAAAAAAGATAGAGGATAAAAAAGCTTTTATTAACTCTATTAATTTTTTTCTGAAAAAAAAATTAATAACTATTTTAGACATAAAAGAAGAAAAAAAAAATTTCCATGCACGTTTTAGCGCTAAACTTCGTACTTATGAATATCTAATAATTAACAGGCAAGGATCATTATCAATTGATAAAAATAGAGCTTGGCATGTCAAAAAAAATATAGATTTAAAATTAATGAAACAAGGAGCTAAAATTTTAGAGGGAACTCAAGATTTTTCAACATTTAGAGCTGCTTCGTGTTCAGCTAAATCTCCAATTAAAAAAATTTTACCAATAAAAATAAAAAAATTAGGTAACACTATTTCAATAAAAATCAGCTCGAAATCTTTTCTGCAAAATCAAGTAAGATCAATGGTTGGTTGTTTGAAATACCTATCAACAAATAAATGGAGTATTACCGACTTTAAAAACGCTTTCAAATCAAAACTAAGAAATAATTGTGCACCTCCTGCACCCGCATGCGGTTTATATTTAAAAAAAATAAAGTACTAATTATTTTATTCCGTATTTTTTAAGAGAGTTTAAAGAAATAAAAAACAACGAATACAAACTAGTAATGAAATTTAATTTATTAAATTTTCTATTAATTCTCCATAACCAAAAGACATTTCTGAATTTATTTTTTGACAAAGAGTTTTCTTTAATTCTATATTTAAGTAAATTTTTCTGTAAGCAGTAAGCATTTTTTGCTTTTTTAAGTGCCTGACATTTCAAATAATAATCTTCAAAATTTGGAGACATACATAATTTTATATTTTTAAGTATTTCTTTTTTTATCATTATACTACTTGTTGCAATTGAAGAGTTTTTAATGAATGAGTTAAAATCAAACTTATTCGGTGGTTTGATTTCTTTCAGGTAAAAGTTTTTATTCTTGAATGGAATATAATTAGTATACGTAAAAATAAATCTATTTTTTTGCATAAAATCAAGTTGGTTTTTCAATTTATTTTTTGTCCACAGATCATCAGAGTCTATAAAAGCGATAATTTTTGATTTAGATTTTTTAATTCCATAAATCCTACAATAACCATCTCCTTTATTTTGTTTTAGAAAAAAAACCTTTATTTTTTTATTATTTTTAAAACTTTTTAAAATTTTCTTAGTTTTTATATTTGAATTGTCATCAACAATTATTAGCTCCCAATTTTGATAAGTCTGTTGCGTAATTGATTTGATCGTTTCTCTCAAGTAATTTTGGCTATTATAATTCGGCATTATAATTGAAATTTTTGTAATGTTTTTCATAATCATAATTAATCAAAATAATTGTAAATTAAAATTTTCCAGTTGTTTATAATTTCTTTTTTTTCCATTTCTTGATTCTCCACCTAGAACCTTCTCGAACAATAAATCCACAGCAATTTTTTGATTTGCATTTACATGGATAATTTTTAAAATCTTCATCGAAGCTAAAGCCATAATCATAAGAAAATTCATCACCTTTCTTAATATCCTTAATTGCATACACCCAAACTTTTAGTCCTGTTCCAGTTACTTCACAATTTGGATCGCACGAGTGGTTTATTAACCTTGCCGTATTGAACTTAAAATCACCATCTAAGTCGTATTTTTTGTTTAAATTAAATAAATAGATGGCTTTATCATTGTCGTATTTTGGATTTTCCTCAGCTTCTCTTCTTGTAATGACTTTGCCTTTATATTCAATTATTTTTGCTCCTCTTTTAATATTTCGTGCTGCGTACAGACCTAAGTTATCAATTTTAGATCTCCTAACTTTGTAAGGCCTCACTTAAAATAATCCTCGAGGATAGTTTGATATATTTTCGTTAAGTTTTTTAAATCTTTTAAAGACACACATTCGTCAATTTTGTGCATTGTTTTATTAACTAATCCAAATTCTAGGCATGGAGATATTTTTCTGATAAATCTAGCATCAGAAGTACCTCCTGTGGTAGAAAATTTAGGATTTATTCTGGTAATTTTTTTGATAATTCTTTTTGCCATGAATATAGTTTTCTCCGGCTTTGTTAAGAAAGACTCCCCATTTACAATATAATCAATTTTGTAACTACATTTATATTTTTTGCTTATGTTTTTAACCAAACTATTAATTTTTTTTTTCAAAGATTTTGAATTATGAATATTATTATACCTTATATTAAATTGAGCTCTTGCCCTTGCAGGTATTACATTATGCGCTTTATTATCAACGTTAATCGATGTGAACTCTAAATTAGATGGTTGAAAATTTTTATTTCCTTTATCAAGTTTTTTTTCTTTAAGTTTTTTGCAAATAGTAACTAGAGCGTTTATTGGATTGTTTGACAAATGCGGATAAGCGATATGACCTTGTGTACCAAAAATCTCTATTTTTCCAGATAAACTCCCTCTTCTTCCAATTTTGATCATTTCCCCCAGCTTTTTAGGGTTGGTTGGCTCTCCAACTATACAGAAATCAATTTTTTCTCTTTTCATTTTTAGGTAGTCCACCACTTTTTTGGTACCATTAATCGCGTACCCTTCTTCATCACCTGTGATTAAAAAACTAATTGAACCATTAAATTTAGATCTATCTTGTAAAAATTTACTTACTGCAGAAACAAAACATGCAATAGAACTCTTCATATCATTCGCTCCTCTACCAATTAAATAATTATTCTTAACTGTTGGTTTAAAAGGATTTATTGACCAGTCATTTATATTTCCAGGAGGAACAACATCGGTATGACCAGCATAACATAAATTTGGTCCTTTCTTACCAAGTCTTGCATACAAATTTTTTATTGGTTTGCTTTTCTTATCTTTAAATTCTAAAATTTTACAAGTGAATCCTAGTTTTTTAAGTTTTTTACTTAAAAAATTAATTGCTCCAGCATCTTTTGGAGTGACACTAGGAAATCTTATTAACTCTTTAGATAACTGTAATTCGTTTATTTTAGCCATTAGTCTCTTAGCAAATCATTTATTGAAGTTTTACTTCTAGTTTTCTCATCCACTTTTTTAACAATCACGGCACAGTATAATGACGGCCCATTTGGATTTGATTTGTTTGGTAAACTTCCCGGGACTACTACTGAATAAGCTGGAACTTTACCATAAGTAATTTCACCAGAATTTCTATCAACAATTTTTGTAGAAGCTCCAATATAAACACCCATTGAAATGACAGCACCTTCCTCTACCAACACTCCCTCGGCTATTTCAGATCGTGCACCCACAAAACAGTTGTCTTCAATAATTACTGGTCCCGCCTGTAACGGTTCTAAAACACCCCCAATTCCTGCACCTCCAGAGATATGACAATTTTTTCCTACCTGAGCGCAAGATCCAACAGAAGCCCATGTATCTATCATCGTCCCTTCATCAACGTATGCTCCAAGATTGACAAAGCTAGGCATTAAAACAACATTCTTTGCAATAAAAGCACCTTTTCTTACTACACCATTAGGAACATGTCTGTAGCCAGCTTTTTTCCAATCGGTCTCTTTCCACTTAACAGTTTTACCAGGTACTTTATCGTACCAAGAGGTATAAGGACCTTTAAGCATCTCCATTTTATTTATTCTAAAACTCAACAGAATTGCTTTCTTAATCCACTGATTAACTTCCCATTTACCATTTTTTTTATTAGCGACTCTAATTTTTCCTCTGTCTACTAAATCAATTGTTTCGTGAATCGATTTAATTAATTTTTTATCAGATTTAGGTCCGATTTTTTCTTTTATCTCAAAACTTTCATTTATAAGTTTCTCTAATTTATCGTAACTCATTTATCTCCTTTAAAAATTTCGCCAAATTATCAGTTTTATAATTAATAAAATTTGAGTCAGAATATTTGGCTGCCCAAGGTTCTTCGTTTTTTATCCAAACAGTTTTCATTCCTAACTCGTATGCTGGTTTTAAATTCCTTGCTATATCTTCGAAGAATATACAATATTGTGGCTCAATTTTGTAATTTTCTACTAATTTTTTATATGGCTCTTTAGAAGGTTTAGGAATAAATTCACAATCTCGGATATCAAAAATTCCGTCAAAAAGCTTATCTATACCAATTCTTTTTGTTACATTATGAGCATGAGCCCTTGATCCATTAGTAAAAATGATTTTTTTTCCCTTTAATTTTTTAATTTCTTTCTCTAAGTCCTCATTTTTATTCAAAAAACTAAGATCAACATCATGAACGAATTCTAAAAATTCATCCGCATCTATTTTGTGGTGTTTTATCATCCCATTTAAAGTTGTATTATATTCTTCAAAATAGTTTTTTTGAATTTTTCTTGCTTCCTCTAAACTTACACTTAACTTTTCTGAAATAAATTTAGACATCTTTTTGTCTACCTGATCGAAGACTTTAGTAGCACCATCGTAGAGAGTATTATCTAAATCAAACAACCAAAATTTTATTTTCGTCAAATCTTTCATTCTCTAATAAGAGTTCCAGATCCCTTATCAGAAAAAATTTCATGTAAAACTGAATGAGGCTTTCTTCCATCTAGAATAACAACTCCTCTTACTCCATTTTGAACAGCGTCAACACAATTCTCAATTTTAGGGATCATACCGCCTTGAACTACTTTCCATTTTATAAGATTTTCAAGATCAAAAGGTTTAATCTCAGATATTAATTTTTTTCTATCATCATAAACTCCTTCAACATTAGTCATTAATATCAGTCTTCTAGATTTAATTTCTTTCGCAATAGCGCTTGCTGCAGTATCTCCATTTATATTAAAAGTCTGTTTATTTTTGTCTAAACCAAGCGGTGCAATTATTGGTACTCTATTATTATTTATAGCGCCCTGAATTAAGTTTACATTTATTTTTTTGGGAATTCCTACGAATCCTAACTCTTCTTTTTCTGGCTCAACCTCAATTATATTATCAGATTTGGTATGAAATGAGGCTGATTTGGTTCCTAATTTTTCAAGAGAAGTTGCTATATCTTTATTAAAATCTATCAACACTTCTTCTACTATATTAATAATATTTTTATCAGTTACTCTCAATCCGTTAATGAATTTAGAAACAATTTTTTTTTTTTCCAATTCTCTTTTAATTCTTGGACCACCTCCGTGAACAACTATTATTGAAAGACCTAGTTTGTTTAAAACATTTATATCAGATATAAAATTATTAAATACGTTTCTATCTATTAATACATTTCCTCCGTATTTAATCACAATTTTTTCTTTTTCGTATTTTGAAATATATTTTTGAACTATATTAACATCAGGAGCTTTTTCAGGCCAAAACTTCTTGATCTCTTCAAGAGAAACTTCTTTTGACATTTAATTTGTTTTCACAGTTGTTTTTTTAACAATTACATATTGTTGAGCAATTGTTAAAATATTATTTATTGTCCAATAAACAACTAAGCCTGAAGGAAAGGTTGCTAATATGATTGTTAAAAACAAAGGAAAGAAAGCAAAAATTTTTGCTTGAATAGGATCTGCGGGTGCCGGATTTAGTTTTTGCTGAATCCACATTGATACACCCATCAAAATTGGCCAAATTCCTATTATCATAAAACCTGGAGGATCCCATGGTATTAAGCCAAACAAGTTAAATAAAGACGTAGGGTCTTGAGCTGACAAATCTTTAATCCAACCAAAGAATGGTTGGTGTCTCATTTCTAAAGAGATAAAAAGCATTTTGTAAATTGCAAAAAAGAAAGGTATTTGAATTAAAACTGGCAAACAACCTGAAGCAGGATTAATTTTTTCTTTTCTATATAAAGACATCATTTCTTGCTGCAATTTAACTTTATCGTCTTTATGAAGCTCTTTAAGTCTCATCATCTCAGGCTGAACAGCTTTCATTTTAGCCATTGATTTAAAAGAGAAGTTGGCCAATGGGAAGAAAATTAACCTTATTGCTATTGTTAATAAAACTATAGCTGTTCCAAAATTACCTGATATCTTAAATAAGTAATCAATTACAAAAAATAAAGGTTTCGTAAAAAAATAGAACCAACCCCAATCAATTACTAAGTCAAATTTATTAATATTTTGATTTGCTGCGTATCCATCGATAGTTTCAACTTCTTTTGCTGCAATAAATAATCTTAATTCGTTTGTTCCAGAAGATGCCTTATTAATAGTCGTTGGCTTGTTTATAATATAATTAGCTTTATATCCCTCGTCATAAAGAAAAGTTGATTTAAAGTTTTTGCCTGTTTCTGGCACAAAAGCAGTCATCCAATACTTATCGGTGATTCCAAGCCATCCTTCATTGGACTCCCTAACAATTTTTTTTTCTTTTATATCATCGTAATCATCTTCTTTTAATTCATCATCAAATACACCTATAAACCCCTCGTGTTGAATATAGAAATTCTGAATATCATCCGGAATTTTATTTCTTGTCATTTGAGCATAAGGAAATAAATCTATAGAGGAACTAGAATTATTTTTTACCTGTTGTGAAATTTTAAATAAATATTTATCGTCTAAATCTATTCTTTTTTCAAATATTATTCCCTCATTATTATTCCATTGTAAAACAACCGGAGAATTGTTACTTAAAATATTGTTGCCTTTAACACTCCATATTGATTCTTTTGTTGGTACTTTGATCGTATTTCCAACACTTGTCCAACCAGTTTCAATATAAAAACCGTTTTCAGTATTAGATGGGTTTAAAAAAATAATATTTTTTTTATCCTCTACTTTTTGTTTATGTTTTTTAAATGATATGTCATCAATTAAAGCTCCTTTTAAATTTATAGAGCCTACAACACTATCATTTTCAACTTTAATTCTTTGACTACTGCTAATAGAGTCTTCTCTTGTAATTTTTTTCTTTACCTGTGGTTGGCTTATAGTTGGAGTAATTGCACTTTCTTCATCTTTTTGTTCAATTTTTTTTCCAATATTTTGATCAGCAGACTTCTTTGGTGTTTCAAAAAATGCTCCCCAAAAAAGCAAAACTGACATTGAGAGGGCTATAGCTACAAAAACATTTCTATCCATTTTTGTTTCCCTTTTTTGTTGCAACTGGTACAAAATCTATACCATGACTACCACCTAATTTTTCAAAAGGGTGACATTTCAAAATTCTTTTTAAACCTAAGTATAATCCTTTGTAGAGACCTTGAGTTTTAAGAGCTTCAATAAAGTATTCTGAACAACTTGGCATAAATCTACATCTATTTCCTAGTAAAGGAGACAAAAGATATTGATAAATTTTAATAATACTGATCAGAATTTTTATCATTTTATTTTATTAATTTACTAAAACTTTTTTCAACTAATGGCAAAAGCACATCTTGTTTTTGTGAATAAGCATTAGACTTACCGAAAACTATATAAGTGTAATCCCTATTAATTGCACCCTTTTTTTTTAACAATTTTTGAACAATTGCTTTTAATTTTCTTCTAATTTTGTTTCTTTTGACCGCATTCCCAATTTTTTTTTTCATTACGAAACTAATAAGTAAATTATTTTTTTGCTTAGGTTTAATAAAGTTTTTGGCAGCAAATAAAGTGAAATAATCTGTATGAAATTTTTTTTCTCTTAGAGCCTTTTTGAATTGGTTGCTTTTTTTTAGACTTTCAAGCTTAACCATTGAAATTTTATGTTGAAAGTGTTTTTCTTCCTTTAGCTCTTCTTCGAGCGATAAGCTGTCTTCCTGTTTTCGTGGCCATTCTAGCTCTAAAACCGTGTCTTCTTTTTCTGACTAAATTGCTTGGTTGATATGTTCTTTTCATAAATATTTAAAGGTATATATTTTAATTGCTGTCTATTGTACAGGTAAATTATGAGTAAAAATTTGAAAATATCTTTAGGTGTTTCTTATTTATTCATTTTATTTGTATTCTTGTATTTTATTTTTACATTCGTTGAATTTAATAGATTAGATGATTTCTCTTACTACAAAGAACTCCAGTCATCATTAGAAATTTACATAAGCACAAATATTATTATCAACTTATTCTATTTTTTTATTTTTGCAATTATTTGGATTGCACTTCTTGGATTTGGATCACCAATCTTAATCATATCTGGAATACTATTTGGGCAGTGGCTTGGAACATTTATTTCTGTAGTTTCAATTTCTATTGGGGCTCTAATTTTATACTCAATTGGTAATTTTTTTTTCAGAGATTTGGTGAGAGAAGTTTTAGAGAAAAAATTTGAAAAATATATTCAGGTTTTTCAAAAAAATGAATTTTACTATTTTTTCATCTATAGATTCGTAGGTGGGTTAGGAGTTCCTTTCGGATTACAAAATTTACTTCCTGTTTTATTTGCTATGAAAAAAACAAATTATTTTTTTGCGAGTCTGCTAGGATTTATTCCAAGTTTTTTTATTACAAATACTATCGGTGCTGGACTAAATACATATGTGGCGCAAGCTAAAAAATTTAGTATGATTGAATTTATAATGACACCCGAGATTTATTTACCAATATTAATGTTTGTGGCTTTAATAATTTCATCCTTATTGATGAAAAAAAAATTTTTTGACAATGCAAATTAATAAAAACGTTTTATCAGATGATCAAAGCCCATATCTCAAGCAACACAAAGATAATCCAGTCTTTTGGCAAAAATGGAATAAAGAAACTTTAGAATTTGCGAATAAAAATAAAAAGCCTATTTTGTTAAGCATTGGATACGCAAGTTGTCATTGGTGCCACGTAATGGCTCATGAAAGTTTTGAAGATGTAGAAACCGCACAAATAATGAATCAATTATTTGTAAATATTAAAGTTGATAGGGAAGAAAGACCAGATTTAGATTTTGTTTTTCAAAGTTCATATCAATTATTTAATCAAACAGGAGGTGGTTGGCCACTGACTATGTTTTTAGATGAAAATGGAGTCCCGTTTATGGGTGGCACTTATTTTCCAAAAGACTCAAAACACGGGTTACCTTCATTTAAAGAGGTACTTCAAAAAGTTTCAGAAGCGTACAAAACTGAGAGAGAAAATATAATCAAACAAAAAGATTTAATAATTAAAAATTTAGACTTAAAGAAAACCTCTGTTTTGAATCAGGACCTGGAGCCTATTCTAGAATTATCATTAAATGCTTTGGATACTTTTAATGGTGGTTATAAAGGTGCTCCTAAATTTCCAACATTTAATTTATATGAGACACTTCTCTATTATTATAATAAATCAAAAAATAAAAAATATTTAGAACCTATTGATTTAATTTTAAAACAACTTTGTTCTAAAGGAATTTATGATCACGTCGAAGGGGGTATTGCACGATACACGGTAGATGAAAATTGGATAATTCCGCATTTTGAAAAAATGTTGTACGATAATACTCAATTCATTTCACTGCTTTCAAAATATTGTAGAATTAATCATGATTCTTATTTTAAAAATAAATTGGAGCAGACAATTGAATTCTTAAAAAAAGACTTTATCAATAAAGACGGATTTCTTGGCTCAGCCTACGATGCAGACAGTGATGGGGAAGAGGGGAAGTATTATGTATATACTTACGAAGAAATAAAAGAATTAAAAAATATTGAAAGATATTTTGAAATTAAACCCGAAGGAAATTGGGAAAATAAAATAATTTTAGTTGAAAAAGAAAAACCGACTGATGAAATTTTAAATAAACTTTTAGAATTAAGATCTAATAGAGCAAAACCATTTTTTGACAGTAAAACTCAATTAGATTTGAATTGTTTATGGGTTAGCTCATTAGTAACAGCAAGCGAAATATTACCAAATAATGGATACCTCAAATTAGCTGAGGAATTTTTTTCTAAAATTGAAAAAAAATATATAAACAATGAAATTCATCATAGTTATTCAAAAAACATTGTATTTATTGAAGATTATGCTTTCTTAGTAAACGCTCTTAATGATCTTTCAGATAAAACTATGAATTATAAATACAAAGATTTAGCAAAAAAAATAGTTAGGGAGGCATTAAATAAATTTTATTTGGATGATAAAAATATTTTTCAAAAAAATTTAAAAGAGAACAATGATATTTTTTATAAACCTATTGATATTGGAGACAATACAATACCAAATGGTAATGCTATAATGTTAATAAATTTAATCAGATTAGGGATGATGGAGGAAGCTAAAAAATTATCGGAGAGTTTGAATGGATATCTCAACATTTATAAAAATCATATGATGACATCTTTGAAGGCAATAGATTTTTTTAATAATGTTAAAAATGGAAAAAATTGTGACGAACAAGGGTGTTATGTAGATGGCAAAAAAAATTAATTGGTTGTGTTGGTTTGTTTTAGTCATTTTATGGAATTATGGTTTTCCAAATGCAACTCCACTTCAAGATGTATTAGTTGCCGTAATTTTGTCGATATTATTTATAATTATTCAGAAGCTTCAATCAAGAGACTTGCAAAATAGAGGCTCAAGAAGTAAATTTAAAAATTAATGAAGGGACGTTTGATATGGGAATTCACTACGATTATAAATCTACACGTGGCGATAAAGCCATGAAAAAAGAGGCAAAACGAAAAGCCAGAATAGAACAACGTAGAGCGAAGCGTTCAATCAATAGTTCAAAAAAGCCTGAAGAAAAATTAATGCACGATATTGATAAGCCCATAACCCTTGAGGACCTAACAAATCCAGATAAAAATTAGTTTTTTAATGAAATCTTTTGAAAAAAAAGATTCCTTATTAAAAAGACGTGAGGAAGCTCTTAAAACAAACTTAAATAAAAGAAAAAAATCAAAAAAAAGAAAAAGAAAAAAATGACAGTGCTCTCGGATAAATGGATTAAAAAGACTGTTAAAGAAAAGCGGATGATAAAACCCTTTGTGAGCAAACAGGTAAGAAAAGGCAAAATTTCTTTTGGATTGTCTTCTTATGGATATGATGCAAGAGTTTCAAATGAGTTTAAAATTTTTACAAATGTAAATTCTGGAATAGTAGATCCTAAGGTTTTTAAAAAAGAAAGTTTTGTTACTAAAATTGGAAAAGAATGTATAATTCCACCAAATTCTTTTGCTTTAGCAAGAACAATTGAATATTTTAAAATCCCTGATAATGTTTTAGTTATTTGTTTGGGCAAATCAACTTATGCTAGATGTGGAATTATTGTAAATGTAACACCTCTAGAACCAGGGTGGGAGGGCCATGTTACCCTGGAGTTTTCCAACACTACTCCCTTACCAGCAAAAATTTATGCCAACGAGGGTGTAGCCCAGTTTATCTTTTTAAAAGGAAATGAAAAACCAAGTGTGACTTACGCTAAAAGAAAAGGCAAGTATATGAAACAAAAAGGTGTAACTCTTCCAAAAGTTTAAAATCTTTATTAATGCAAAGGCTAATAATTAAAGGCAAAATAGGATTAAACGGAAAAATTTCTATTTCAGGATCGAAGAATGCCACTCTACCAATTTTAGCAGCAACAATACTTTCACATAAAACTATTCTTAAAAATATTCCTTTAGTTAAAGATATATTCACGATGGTTGAATTACTCAATTTTATAGGACTTAAAATAAAAATTAATAAAAATAAAAATATCATTCAAACTCATAATAAAGAAAAAAATATTAATACTTTAGCACCCTACAAACTTGTGAAAACAATGAGAGCTGGGGTTTTAGTTTTAGGTTCATTATTAACAAAATACGGAAAAGCGAAAGTTTCGTTACCTGGTGGGTGTGCTATAGGCACAAGGCCAGTAGATTTACACTTATTCGCTTTAAAGAAATTAGGAGCAAAAATAAAAATTAAAGATGGTTATATTCATGCTGAAGCAAAAAAAGGTCTCATAGGAAACACTATAAATTTCCCGTCAATTTCAGTTGGGGCCACTGAAAATGCTCTGTTAGCTGCATCAAAAGCTCAAGGAAAAACTGTTTTAAAAAATTGTGCAATTGAACCTGAAATAAAAGATTTAATTATTTTCCTTAAAAAAATGGGTACAACTATTCACCTAAAAGGAAGGACTATAACTATAAAAAAAAGTGAAATCGAAAACTCAAAAATAGAACATAATGTTATTTTTGATAGAATTGAGCTTGGAACTTATATGATAGCTTGCGCACTGCAGGCTAAAGGAAATATCAAGATTAATAAAATTGATCCTAAAATTGTAAAAAACGAGATTGATACTTTAAAAAAGATAGGTGTCAAAATAACAGTAAATAAAACTTCAGTAATAATTAAAAAAAATAAAAAATTAAAAAAAATTAATATTATTACAAAACCCTATCCTGGTTTTCCTACTGATTTACAAGCTCAGTTGATGGTCCTTTTGACTCAAGCAAATGGTATATCTAAAATTAGAGAAGATATATTTGAAAATAGATTTATGCACGTCCCTGAACTTAAGCGAATGGGTGCAAGAATAGAAATCAAAGACAAAACTGCAATTATCACAGGTCCTACAAAGTTAACTGGTGCAGAAGTAATGGCTACTGACTTGAGAGCATCAGTAAGCCTAGTTTTGGCAGGTTTAGTTGCTGATAATAGAACAATAATAAATCGAATTTATCATCTTGATCGTGGTTATGAGCATTTAGAAAACAAATTAAAAAAATGTAAAGCCGAAATTAAAAGAGTATAAAATGGAGCCTAAGAATCTTAAACTAATTGCAAGGACAGAAGAGGATCTTAGAGTGGTTTCAGCTCACCTCCAAGACTCGATTGCAAGTGTCTCCGATATAGCGAGTTTAAAAAAAAATAAGATTTTTCTTATGCAATTAAATCGATTTATGTGGGAGGATGTGGAAAAAGGGGTATTTAGAAAGAATAAACGCATAAGAACAATTTTAAAGTTTGAGAATGTTCTGTCTGTACTCTCAAAAAACATCAATCAACTCAAAAAAGATAAATTTTTGGATTTTCTTGCTATTGAAACAAATATTACTCCTGATAATAACTATGAAATGAAAATAATTTTTGCAGGCGATTCTATAATAAGGATAATTTCCGAGGTAATTGAAGTAACTTTAGATGATCAAGGAGATGCTTGGGATACGAAGAATAAACCAAAACACAAAACTTTATAATGTTGAAAGTTCTAAAATATAACAAAATCAATTCATCAGAAGTATTAGAGGTATTTTTGAGTAGAAGAAAGTCTATGCAAAAAAAGGAAATTGTTGCAGTAAACAAAATTATAAAGAATGTTAAAAAAAATGGCGATAAAGCTGTCTTGCATTATGAAAAAAAATTTTCAAAAATAAGAAAGAGTTCTAATAAAGTATTTTTCTCAAATTCAGAAGTTAATAAAATTTCAAAAAAAACTGACAAAAAAATAAAACGTGCAATTGATTTAGCTTTTAAAAGAATTAAAGAGTTTCATTTGAAACAAAAATTCTCATCCTTTAAATTTAGGGATAAGTATAATAATGAACTATCTTACAAATATTCATCAATTGAAAAAGTTGGTGTATATGTTCCTGGTGGTACCGCAAGTTACCCTAGTACTGTTTTGATGAATTGCATTCCCGCAATTGTTGCTGGAGTAAAAAAAATTTATCTAACAACGCCAGCGCTAGATTCTAAAATTAATCCAGCAATTGTTTATGCAGCGAAAAAGTGTGGAGTAAAAAAAATTTATAAGACCGGCGGTGCTCATTCTATCGCTGCATTAGCTTACGGAACAAAAAATTTTGAAAAAGTAGATAAAATAGTCGGACCAGGAAACACATTCGTTGCTTGTGCAAAAAAAGAGGTATTCGGGGACGTAGGGATTGATATGATCGCTGGACCTTCCGAGGTAAGCATTGTTGCTGATAAATCCGCAGACCCAGATTTAGTGGCTGCGGATTTGATCGCCCAAGCGGAACACGATATTTTTGCTCAATCAATACTTATAACTGACAATAAAGATTTAATAAGATCAGTAAATTTATGCTTAAAAAATCAATTGCAAAATTTACCAAAAAGAAAAATAGCTTCACAAAGTTTGAAAAACTTTGGTCTAGCTATTTTAACAAATGGGAAAAAAAGAATACCAGAAATAGTTAATACAATTGCCCCTGAACACTTGGAACTATACACTAAATATAATAATAAATTATTAAATAAAGTAAAAAACGCCGGCTCAATTTTTATAGGCAAGTTTTCCCCAGAGGCTATTGGAGATTATATAGCAGGGCCAAATCACGTACTACCAACCTCAGGTTCTGCAAGATTTTCATCCGGTTTATCAGTAAATGATTTTTTAAAAAGACATTCTTTAATAAAAATAACAAAAACAGGTATTGAAAGATTAGGCGCATCGGTTATAAATTTAGCAAAGCATGAGAATTTACAAGGACATGCAAATTCAGTTAAAATAAGATTAAAAAAGGTAAAATAATTGGCAAAACAAGAAACTTTGGAATTTAAAGGAAAAGTAACCGAACTTTTACCCAATGCTATGTTCAGAGTAAAGTTAGAGAACAGTCATGAAATATTAGCTCATACTGCAGGAAAATTAAGAAAAAATAGAATCAGAGTTCTTGCAGGAGACAATGTAATGGTTGAAATGACACCATATGATTTAACTAAAGGTAGAATAACTTTTAGATTTTAGGCCTTGTAGCTCAGTAGTAGAGCAGTACCCTGAAAAGGTATGTGTCGTAAGTGCGATTCTTACCAAGGCCACCACCAACAAGTTTTACACATCGAAATGTAAAATTTATTCTGATAATTATAAACTTCTATGGATAAAAATATTGGACTATTTTGGCTTAGAGATGACTTTAGAGTTTCTAGAAATAGTGCACTTATAGAGGCAACAAGAAATCACAATCAAGTAGTGGTTTTTTTCTTGTATAAGAAACTTACTTATAAATATCAAGAAGCACAAAAATGGTGGTTGAGTAAATCACTTACTAATTTTAAACAGAAACTTAGTAGTTTAAATATTAGCCTTCAAACAATTGAAATAGAGTCCTTCAAGTTTTTTTTCGATGAATTATTAAAAAAAAAAAATTTTTCAATTTATTGGAATAAAGTTTATGAACCTGATTATCTTAAATTTGATAATTATCTCTCAAAAAATTTGCAAAAAAAAAATATTAAATTTAAGATTTTTAAAGGAAATACTCTTAACGAAACACATGAAGTAAAAAAAGCAGACGGAACTCCTTTTAGAGTATTTACTCCTTTTTGGAGATCTGCAGAAAAGTATTATTTTGAAAAAATTCCTCAAAAAGTAAACGTAGTTCAGAAATGTAAAAATAAAATAAGTTATTTCAAAAATTCTATCGATGAAAAAAAAATATTACCAAACAAAAATTGGTTTAAAAATTTTGAGAAGTTTTGGGTACCCAGTGAAGAAAGCGCTTTAAAACAACTACAAGATTTTATAAAAACAAAGTTAGAAAATTACTCTGATGGAAGAAATTTTCCTAATATAAGCGGAACATCTAAATTGTCCCCTTTTATTAAATTTGGTCAGATACATGTTGAAACAATTTGGGATGAATGTGCTAAACAAAAAATTAAAGGTATAGGTAAATTAAAGTATTTAGCTGAAATAGGTTGGAGAGAATTTAATCATTCACTAATAAATTATTTTCCACATATGTTAAAAGGTAATTATTCTAAAAAATTTGACAAATTTCCATGGGAAAAAAATTCTAAATTTTTGTCTGCTTGGAAAAAAGGTTTAACCGGATACCCAATCGTTGATGCTGGTATGAGAGAGCTTTACTCATCTGGATGGATGCATAACAGAGTTAGAATGATAGTAGGTTCATTTTTAGTAAAACATTTATTAATTGATTGGAAAGAAGGAGAAAAACACTTTAAAAATTGTTTGCTTGATTACAGCGCAGCTAATAATGTTGCTGGTTGGCAATGGGTAGCAGGAAGCGGAGCCGATGCAGCACCTTATTTCAGAATTTTTAATCCAATTTTACAAGGAGAAAAATTTGACAAAGAGGGTCAGTATGTAAGAAAGTGGGTGCCAGAACTTAAAAATTTACCTAATAAATTTATACACAAACCTTGGGAGGCAAGTTTAGAAAAATTTAAACTTGGAAAGGATTATCCTTTTCCTATAGTAAAACATGAAGATGCTAGAGTAAGAGCTTTAAAAGCATTTAAAAAAATTTAGAATTAAATATTTCCATGGCAATGTTTAAATTTTTTACCAGACCCGCAAGGGCATTTTTCGTTTCTACCCACTTTTTTTTCTGATTTTTTCTCAATGATGGTTTCTTTTTCATCTTTTTTTTCTGCCTCAGTTGAAACAACTATATTTAGATTTAAAAGAAACTTTATTAAATCAGTTTTTATTTTTGATAATAAATCTTCAAATAAAATAAAAGCTTCCTTTTTGAATTCTGACAAAGGGTCTTTCTGCCCGTATTGCCTTAAGCCAATCACCTGTCTTAATTGCTCTAAATACTGCAGGTGCGACCTCCAAGAAAAGTCAATTATTTGTAAAAATATTTTTTTTTCTAAATTATTGTTTTGAGCTTCACCTAAAATATCTATCCTTGAGTTTTTTTTATTAAGATATACATCTTTGATTTTTTTTATAAATTCAGATTCATTAAGTGAAGCAAATTTTAATAATTGATCGTCATTTAACACATTTCCGGTGATATTTTTAGTATTAGTAAGAAAATTTTTCTGGTCGCCTGATTTGCGAAAATTTCTTCTAACTTCGTTTAAGTCGTTTAATATTTCATCAAAAAAATCCTCTAAAATATCAATTATATTTTTATTTTTTAGAATTTTTAATCTTTGTGAAAAGATTACCTGCCTTTGATCGTTCATTACATCATCAAATTTTATTAGAGTTTTTCTAATATCAAAGTTTCTAGTTTCGACTTTTTTTTGAGCTCTTTCCATGGCTTTATTAATCCAAGGGTGATCAATGGACTCATTTTCTTTAAGACCAAGCTTTTGAAGCATACCATCAATTGAGTCCCCGCCAAAAATCCTCATCAATTCATCTTGTAAACTTATGAAAAAAATTGTGCTGCCTGGATCACCTTGTCTACCAGCTCTTCCTCTCAATTGATTATCAATTCTTCTACTTTCATGTCTTTCTGTTCCAATAATATACAAACCTCCGAGCTTTTTTACTTTTTCCTCATTTTCTTTAACCTCAGTCTCATTTTCCTTTTTTCCTTCAAAAATAAAATCCTTATTTCCTCCAAGTTTTATATCTGTTCCTCGCCCCGCCATATTAGTTGCGATTGTTACCGCTCCAACTTTTCCTGCTTCAGCAATAATTTTTGCTTCTTTCTCATGTTGTTTTGCATTTAACACGTTATGTTTGATTTTTTTATTTTCTAAAAAGGCTGAGATTTTTTCAGATTTTTCGATGCTTGTTGTTCCGACTAACACTGGTTGACCTTTTTTATTACACTCAATTATTTTATTAGTTATTGCATTATATTTTTCTTTTTCTGTTCTATAAATTTGATCATTTACGTCTTTTCGTAACATTTCTCTGTTTGTTGGAATAGAAACTACATTTAATTTATAGATATCATAAAATTCTTCAGACTCCGTCATCGCTGTACCAGTCATACCAGACAATTTGTTATATAATCTGAAATAATTTTGATATGTTATTGATGCTAAAGTTTGATTTTCTTCTTCAACCTTAACATTCTCTTTAGCTTCTATTGCTTGATGTAAACCATCGGAAAATCTTCTTCCATCTAAAACTCTACCTGTGAATTCATCTATAATTTGGACCCTACCATCTCTTACTATGTAATCAGTATCTTTTTTGAAAAGGAAATTTGCTTTTAGAGCTTGATTAATATGATGAACTAAATCCAAATTAGCCGGGTCATAAAAATTATTATTTTTTAATATCCTTTTTTGTACAGCGAGTTTTTCAATTTTATCAATTCCAAAATCAGTTAGTATCGCGTTTTTATTTTTTTCATCTAATTCAAAGTCGTTTTTTTGCAAATGTTTTACGAATTCGTTTGAGGTTAAATAAAGTGTTGTTTTATCCTCAAGTTTTCCAGAAATTATTAATGGGGTTCTAGACTCATCTATTAGAATGCTATCAACCTCGTCCACGATACAAAAATTATGTCCTCTTTGAACCATGTCCTTAAGTTCATATTTCATATTATCTCTTAAATAATCAAATCCCAGTTCGTTATTAGTGGCATAAGTAATATCTTTTAGATAATTGGTTTTTCTCTCAATATCTGTAATTTTGTTAGTGATACAACCGATAGATAATCCAAGATAACTAAAAACTTTTCCCATCCACTCCGAATCTCGTTTGGCCAAATAATCATTAACAGTAACAATATGTACACCTTTACCAGTTAAGGAATTTAAATATGCCGGAAGTGTCGAGACAAGAGTTTTACCTTCGCCGGTTTTCATCTCTGCGATTTTTCCCGAATGAAGAATTAATCCACCAGCTAACTGTACGTCGTAATGTCTTTCACCCAAAGTTCTTTTGGCAGCCTCTCTGACTAAAGCAAAACTTTCTGGTATGACTTCATTTAAATTAAAGGATCCATTTTGAGCATTTTTTTTGAAATTAAATGTTTTTTCTTTAAAATCAGCCTCAGTAAGAGATTTAATTTCATTTTCTTTGTTATTTATGGCTTCTATAACATTCTGAATTTTGTCTAATTCTTGTTGATTAGAGCTTTTAAATATTTTACTAAAAGTTCTTGTAAATAAATTCATTATACTTCTATATATGTATTATAAATTAAAATTAAACACCAATAATGACAATAAATATTAAAAACTTTCTCAACGATAAAACAAAATTATCTAAAATGGGTGAGTTTCAAAGCCTTAAACAGATAGATGGTTTAGAAATGGCATCCATATCTGCAGACCTATATAGCGACGGAAGAGATGATTTAGCTTTGTTTTATTTTTCTAAAGGAGCAAATTATGCAACCTTAACTACGACAAACAGCATTACTTCTGAGTTTATTCCTTGGAACAATAATTCACACAAAAAGATTATAAAGGGATTATTAGTAAACACAAAAAATGCAAATACATTTACTGGCAAGCAGGGAAAAGAAAGTATTGATATTTTAGCAAAAAATTTATCAAGAGTTTTGACCATAAAAGAGTCGAAGAACAAAAAAGGCACTAGTGAAACAGTAAAGATTAAAGATCTCATCTTTGCTTCAACTGGAGTAATTGGGGAAGAGTTTCCTGTTGAAAAAATAAGGGAAAGACTACCAGAATTAGTGGATAGACTAAGAACAGAGCATAACAAAATGTACTGGATAAAAATGGCGTCAGCAATCATGACAACTGACACAAAGCCAAAACTGGCCTACGAAGAAATTATAGTCGGTGATGAATTAATTAAGATTTGTGGAATAGCAAAGGGATCAGGAATGATAGCTCCTAATTTAGCAACAATGCTATCATTTATATTTACAAATGCAGACATAAATTCCAACTTGTTAAAAACATTGTTAAAAAGAGCAGTAGCTAACTCTTTTAACGCAATAACAGTTGATAGCGATCAATCAACCAATGATATGATTTCTATTTTTTCAACGAGAACAATTAAGATCGGTCAAAATATTTCATTAACTGATAAAGCAGTTCAAAAGTTCGAAATAGCTTTAAAAAAACTTTGTTTAAATCTGGCAAAACAAGTTGTTGTAGATGGTGAAGGAGCAAAAAAATTTGTGACAATAAAAGTAATCAATGCAAAATCTTTAGGAAGCGCAAAAAATATTGCTTTTGCAATTGCAAATTCACCTCTTGTAAAAACAGCTGTCGCAGGAGAGGATCCTAATTGGGGCAGAATAGCTATGGGGATTGGAAAATCAGGAGAGATAATTGACCAAAAAAAATTAAAAATTAAGATTGGGGACATCACTGTTGCCGAAAATGGAAAAATTGCCGACACTTATGATGAAAAAAAATTAAAAGAATACATGCAATGGGGATCAATAGAGATTGAAATTAATTTGAAACTTGGAAATGATGCTTTCAAATGTTATACTTGTGATTTTACACATGACTATATTGATATAAACGCAGACTATAGAAATTAGATGATAAAATATAATTTAAAATGTCATAATAATCATGAGTTTGAAAGTTGGTTTTCAAACTCTGATGAGTTTGATAAGTTAAAAAATAAAAATTTTCTTGAATGTATTTATTGTTCATCAAAAAAAATAAGCAAAACAATAATGTCTCCCAGAATTTCAAATCTAAATATGAAACAGGAACAATTTGATTTAACTAATAAAGAAATTAAAAATCAAAAAGACCAACTTCTAAGAATAAGAAACTTTATTGAAAAAAATTTTGATTATGTAGGAAAAGATTTTAGTAAAAAAGTAAGAGAAGTTTATTACGATAAAAAAAGCAAAAAAGCTATTTACGGAACAGCAACCTCAAAAGAAAGAGAGGAGCTAGCCGAAGAAGGAATAGATTTATTATCACTTCCATGGATTAATAAAGACAATTAGTTTTTTAAACTGCAAATTATATAATTTACTGATAAATCGTTAGATTTTTTCCATTTGTTAGTGAACGGATTGAAGCTTAAACCTTTTAAATCAATTGTTGAAAATTTCTCTTGATTCAAAAGTTTTTCAAGTTCTTCTGGCTTAATAAATTTATTCCAGTCATGTGTTCCTATAGGAAGCCATCTTAATAAATATTCCGCACCAATTATTGCTTTAACATATGAAGTAAAAGTTCTATTTAATGTAGCAGTAAACATTAATCCATTTTTTTTTAACAGCTTAAAACAAGACTGCACATATAAATTGACATCCTCCACATGTTCAACAATCTCTAAGTTTAAAATTACATCAAACTTATCCGTGACTTCAAAATTTTCTGGAGAGGTATTGAAATAATTTATTTTAAGTCCACTTTTTTTAGAATGAAGATTTGCAATATTAATGTTCTTTTCAGATGCATCAATTCCTGTCACTGTTGCGCCTAACCTAGCCATAGGCTCACTTATCAAACCACCACCGCAACCAATATCTAAAATTCTTATTCCGTCTAAAAAATTAGATTTCTCTTTTTTTATATTGAATTGTTTTTTTATGTTTTCTGTAATGTATTCAATTCTAACCGGGTTGAACATGTGTAGAGGTTTAAATTTTCCATTAACATCCCACCATTCATCGGCTAGTTTTGAAAACTTTTGAATTTCTTCTTTATTTATAGTAGTACTCATTTTTAAATATTTAAATTATTATTAATATCATTATTTTATTATATTACATTCTTAAATGGTTAAAAAAGTATTAAAGTTTGGGGGCACATCCGTTGGAACTATTGAGAGAATCCAGCATGTGGCAAGTATTATCAAAAAAGAACATTCTGAGAAAAATAAAATTATAGCTGTTGTTTCAGCAATGTCGGGAAAGACTAATGAACTTTTAAAACTATCTAATGAAATATCAGAAGATTTTAATAAAAGAGAATTAGACGTGCTTTTATCCTCCGGGGAACAAGTAACCTCTGCACTTCTCGCAGGAGCTTTAAATAGATTAAATATAAAAGCTAAATCTTTTATGAATTGGCAAATTCCAATAATTACCGAAGGTGATCACTCTAATGCTAGAATTATTAATATAAATGTTGAAAAAATAAATGATTATTTAAATAACGAAGGAGTAGCGATTGTACCAGGTTTTCAAGGTATTTCAAAAAATGGAGATATAACTACAATAGGTAGAGGAGGGTCTGATGCAACTGCAGTAGCTATCGCCAAAATATTTAATGCTGAATGTTGTGAAATATATACTGATGTTGATGGAGTTTTTTCAACTGATCCAAATAAGATACCAGTCGCTAAAAAAATTGATAAAATTTCATACGATGAAATGCTAGAGCTTTCTTCGTTGGGAGCGAAAGTAATGCAATCGTCAGCTGTTCAAACAGCAATGATTTATGATATACCGCTTGAGGTAAAATCCACTTTTACTGATAGAAAAGGAACAAAAATTTTTAGCCAAGAAAATATTGATTATACTAAAAGCGTCACTGGAGTTGCATATTCTAAAGATGATGCAAAAATTACTGTGAAAGAAGTTGAGGATAAACCTGGAGTAGCAGCTAATATGTTTGAGCCATTGAGTAAAGCGCAGATCAACGTAGATATGGTTATTCAAAATATTTCTTCAGATCTAAAAACTACTGATATAACTTTTACAGTAAAAAGAAATGATGTTTTTAAGACAAAACAAATATTAAAAAATAGTAGTAGTATTAATTATAAAGAAATTAACTCTAATGAAAAAGTATCTAAGGTTTCAATTGTTGGCGCCGGAATGGTTTCTACACCAGGAGTTACCTACAAAATGTTCAGAGGATTATCCGATGAAAATATTAATATTTTAGCTATTTCCACTTCAGAAATAAAGTTATCTGTTATTATTGATGAGGAAAATACTTTAAAAGCTGTTAAAAAGTTACATACAATTTTTGATTTAGATTAAGATGGAAATCAGACCTCATAGAATAATTAAAAGAAAAATTACAAAAGAAATAAAGGTTGGTAAATTGACAGTAGGTGGTAAGGCACCAATCAGTGTTCAATCAATGACTAATACTCTAACAACTGACATTAAAGGAACAATTAATCAAATTCATGATCTCGAAGAAGCCGGAGTTGATATTGTTAGAGTTTCATGTCCTGATGAAGAGTCAACAAAATCATTAAAAGAAATTATTCGTGAGGTTTCAGTCCCAATAGTAGCTGATATTCATTTTCATTACAAAAGAGCGATAGAAGCTGCTGAAATGGGTGCTAGCTGTTTAAGAATTAACCCTGGTAATATTGGAACTAATCAAAGAGTTTTGGAAGTTATCAAGGCAGCTAAAAATAATAATTGTTCGATAAGAATTGGGGTTAATGCTGGATCATTGGACAGAACTTTATTAGAAAAATATAAAGAGCCTTGTCCTGAAGCATTAGTAGAAAGTGCCCAGCAAAATATTAAACTTTTAGAGGATAACGATTTTTTTAATTTTAAGATAAGTGTTAAGTCCTCAGATATATTCCTTACTGTTAAGGCCTACAAAAAGTTATCTAATATTTGTAACTATCCTTTGCATTTAGGAGTGACCGAGGCTGGAGGTTTGTTTACTGGCAGTATTAAATCTTCAATCGGAATTGGTCAACTTTTAATGGAAGGTATTGGTGATACAATAAGAGTATCACTATCGTCTGATCCAGTAGATGAAGTTAAGGCTGGTTTTGAAATTCTTAAATCTTTGGGTATACGATCAAGAGGAGTGAATATAATATCTTGTCCGTCTTGCGCCAGACAAGCATTTCCAGTTATTGAGACTGTAAAAATATTAGAAGAAAAACTCGCTCATATAAAAAAACCAATAAATATTTCGATCATAGGATGTGTAGTAAATGGACCTGGTGAGGCTGCGCAAACAGAAATAGGTTTAACCGGCGGTGGTCAAGATAGCAATCTTTTGTATTTATCAGGGATACCTCATACAAAAATTCCAAGCTCAGAAATTATTGATAAAGTTGTGAAACTTGTCGAAGAAAAGACTAAAGAGCAAAATTAAATTATGGTACCTATTGATAAAGTTAAGAATATTATTACCAAACATGATAGTTTAGAAAAAGAGCTTTCCTCGGGAAATATTGACCCAAAGTTATTCGCAAAAAAATCCAAAGAATATTCTAGCCTAGGAGAGATTATAAGTATTGCAAAAGAATATGTGAATTTTGAGAGTGAAAAAAAGGATTTGCTTAATATGGTTCAAGATAAATCAAATGATCAAGAAATTATAGATCTTGCTCAAAAAGACTTAAATGAATTAATCAGTAAAAAAGAAAAAAACGAAACTGATTTAAAGATATTTTTACTTCCAAAAGATGAAGATGATAATAAAAATGCGATTGTAGAAATTAGAGCTGGAACTGGAGGATTAGAGGCTTCACTCTTTTGTGCTGATCTGTTTAAAATGTATGAAAAAGTTTGCTCAAAAAAAAAATGGAAATTAGATATTATAAATATTTCTAAAAGTGAAGCTGGCGGATTTAAAGAGGTAATTTTCTCCGTAAATGGCGACAATATTTACTCTTATTTAAAATACGAGTCAGGAGTTCACAGAGTACAAAGAATTCCTGAAACTGAAACGCAAGGAAGAGTCCATACATCTGCAGCAACTGTAGCAGTGTTACCCGAGGTCGAAGATGTTGATATAAATATTAAAGAGTCCGAATTGAGAATTGACGTTTTTAGAGCTGGCGGACCTGGCGGGCAATCGGTTAATACCACCGATAGTGCAGTAAGAATAACTCATATTCCAAGTGGAGTTGTTGTGAGTCAACAAGACGAAAAATCTCAACATAAAAATAAAGCAAAAGCTTTAAAAATTTTAAGATCTAGGGTCTATGAGGCAGAAAAAAGAAAAAAAGATCAAGAAAGATCGAAAAATAGAAGAAGCCAAATTGGATCTGGCGATCGATCTGAAAGAATTAGAACTTATAATTTTCCTCAAGGAAGAGTAACAGATCATCGAATAAATTTAACATTACATAAACTGGATGAGTTTTTAAGTGGTGAAATTCACGAGGAAATGAATCAAGAATTAAGACTTAAAGAGCAAAATTTAAAACTCGAAAACTTAAATTCATGAAAATTTTTGAAACGATTAAACTTGGATCCAATCTACTTAGAAAAAGTGAAATTTCTTCACATATTTTAGACTCAGAAATACTTCTCTCTAATGTATTAAGTAAGACCAGAGAGAAAATTTTGGTAAATTTAGATCAAAAAATAAATCAAAAAAATATTCTTAAATTTAAAAAATATATTGAAAGAAGATCTAAAAATGAACCTATTGCATATATACTTGAGGAAAAAGAATTCTGGAGTAAAAAATTTATCGTAAACAAAGATACACTTATACCAAGACCAGAAACTGAACTTTTAGTAGAAAAATTGGTAAAATTATTTATGGGAAAAAATATAAGTATTCTGGATATAGGAACAGGCTCTGGTTGTATTATTTTGAGTTTATTAATCAATTTAAAGAAATCTGTTGGTTTAGGAGTTGATGTTTCCAAAAAGGCGATTTTAATAGCAAACAAAAATGCCAAAAGACATGAGTTATTTAATCGAGTAAAATTTTTAAATAAATCATTTGAGAGTATATTTAGTAAAAAATTCGATTTAATTGTATCTAACCCACCATATATAGAGACAAAAAATATTAAAAACCTGAGCGAAGATATAAAGAGATTTGAACCTATAATAGCTCTAGACGGTGGTAAAGACGGCCTTGACCTTATTAAGAAAGTTATTTACAAATCTAATAGAATTTTAAAGATTAATGGTATGCTCGCCTTAGAAATTGGAAATGAGCAAATAAAAAAAGTTTCAAAAATATTAATTGATAACAATTTTAGAATTGTACACGTTATAAAAGATTATAAAAACAATGTAAGATGCGTTTTAGCATTAAATAAATGAATAACAATAGAAGAAGAAACTTTAGATCGAGACCACAAAAAAGTAATTTTAGAAGAAGAGGCGGGCCATTAAACTCTGGTAGTTCAAATAGTTTAAACAGCAATGGAAACCTTAATTTCAATAGAAATGGTTCGATGAATAATATTAACAATGTCGAGAAAACTATGCAAAAATATCAGCAACTTGCAAAGGATGCTCAAAGTAATGGAGATCCGGTTTTAGCACAAAATTATCTACAACACGCTGACCACTATTTAAGAAGATATAACGAGCTTAATGAAAGAAGAGAAAACTCATCTGAAAGAAATGACTCCGATAAGAAATCATCAGATAAAGAAGATAGTTTAGACAAAGCAGTAAGATCTGCAACAAATTAAAAAAAACTATCTAAGATTACTTAATTTTAAATCGATTTTTATTCTATCAAGCTCGAATTGTTTTCTTTCTTCCCCTTTTAATATTTTACCAGACGGCAATTTTAACTTTTGAGAGTTTACTTTTTTACCGTTAATCAAAACTTCATAATGTAAATGTGGTCCAGTAGATAAACCAGTTGAGCCTACATATCCTATTATCTGACCTTGTTTAACTTTTCTTCCTTCTTTAATTCCTTTCGCAAAAGCTTTCATATGTGCATAGATAGTTTCATAAGTAGAATTATGTTTTATTTTTACGCAGTTGCCTCCACCTCCACACCATCTTGCTCTTGTTACTGTTCCTGAACCTGAAGCCATTATAGGAGTTCCGCTAGGTGCTGCAAAATCTGTACCTCTATGCATCTTGTTATACCCTAGAATGGGATGTTTTCTCATGCCAAAAGAAGAAGACAATCGCGCACCATTAATTGGTGTTTTCATTAAAGACTTTGTAATACTTTTCCCTTTTATATCAAAATAATCTTCCTCATTTTTAAATTTAAAATTATAGAGATTAAGTTCCTCTCCATTAACATACATTGATGCATAAATTATTTTACCTGTATCTCTTATCTTATTATTATCGTCTTCGAACTTTTCGTATAAGATTTCAAACCAATCTCCCTTTCTTATATCTCTTTGAAAATCCACCTCAAACCCAAAAATTCTTGCAAATTCAATAATAATGTTCGGTTCAATACCTGAGTCAACGGCTGAACTGTAGAGATTATTTTTTATAATATTTTTTACAACTACTTCTTTTTTATAAAGTTGTAAAATATTTTCTTTAACCAAAAATTTGTCCTCGGATTTTCTTATTTCAACACTTGTTGTATTATTTATAGGATAAACAAAATTTACAATTGAATTTGTCCCATCTTCTAGTTTTTTTAGAATTAATGAAAGTTTTCTTCCAGAATAAATATTAGCTAGTTTTTTTTGTTTTAACTGGATAGATATTTCTCTAATATCATCATTTCTTACTTTAAATTTTTTTAATATTTTTTCGATCGTATCATTATTATTAATTACATAATTAATTTCTTGGTATGGGCTATTAATCTTTGAAATTAGAAAATTAGTTAAATTTGAGAACTCACTTGTTTTGGTAATCTCTTTAAGATTATTCGAATTCTTATCATTTTCGTTTGTTATATAGTTTATTGAGAAGAAAAAAATGATTGAAAAAAAAATTAAAAACGATCCAAAAATAACTGATTTTTTTTGTATCCCTATAGATTTTGAGCTTACAGAGGACAGAAAATTAATTTTTTTTTTGAAAAAAACATTGATTTTTTGAATAATCGTCATAGTTGTTTTTTATAAAAATTAGATAGTCTTTGCAACGCTAGATGGTCAAAAAAGCGCTATTTTGCTATTTATTTTAAGCAATATACGCCTTGACTTATAACAAATTTGTAATAAAAACAGCGCTCACCTCTACGAAATTAATAATTTAACGTAGCTAGAGGTGTGTAGATTTTAATCTCTAAAATCTTAGCTTTTTTAAATTGTAAATTTTAAGAAGAGAAGTGTGGACGGCTAGGTTAATAAAGAAATTGTCGTACACGCTTTAACGAAAAATAACTTTGATTACCTCAAAGTTATTAAAGCTAGTGTGCGCCGTTATTAAACTTGAGAGTTTGATCATGGCTCAGAACGTACGCTGGCGGCACGCCTAACACATGCAAGTCGAACGCAGTAGCAATACTGAGTGGCAAACGGGTGAGTATAATGTGGGAATCTGCCTTTTGGTTTGGAATAACACGGGGAAACTTGTGCTAATACCGAATAAGCCCTTACGGGGAAAGTTTTAACGCCGAAAGATGAGCCTGCACTTGATTAGCTAGTTGGTAAGGTAAAAGCTTACCAAGGCAACGATCAATAGCTGTTCTTAGAGGAAGACCAGCCACATTGGGACTGAGACACGGCCCAGACTCCTACGGGAGGCAGCAGTGGGGAATCTTGCACAATGGGGGAAACCCTGATGCAGCGATGCCGCGTGAGTGAAGAAGGCCCTTGGGTTGTAAAACTCTTTCGTCGGGGAAGAAAATGACTGTACCCGAATAAGAAGGTCCGGCTAACTTCGTGCCAGCAGCCGCGGTAATACGAAGGGACCTAGCGTAGTTCGGAATTACTGGGCTTAAAGAGCTCGTAGGTGGTTAAAAAAGTTGATGGTGAAATCCCAAGGCTCAACCTTGGAACTGCCATCAAAACTTTTTAGCTAGAGTGTGATAGAGGTAAGTGGAATTTCTAGTGTAGAGGTGAAATTCGTAGATATTAGAAAGAACACCAAATGCGAAGGCAACTTACTGGGTCACTACTGACACTGAGGAGCGAAAGCATGGGTAGCGAAGAGGATTAGATACCCTCGTAGTCCATGCCGTAAACGATGTGTGCTAGACGTTGGAAATATATTTTTCAGTGTCGCAGCGAAAGCATTAAGCACACCGCCTGGGGAGTACGACCGCAAGGTTAAAACTCAAATGAATTGACGGGGACCCGCACAAGCAGTGGAGCATGTGGTTTAATTCGAAGATACGCGCAGAACCTTACCAACACTTGACATGTTCGTCGCGAGACTAAGAGATTAGTTTTTTCAGTTCGGCTGGACGAAACACAGGTGCTGCATGGCTGTCGTCAGCTCGTGTCGTGAGATGTTGGGTTAAGTCCCGCAACGAGCGCAACCCCTACTTTTAGTTGCCACCATTTAGTTGGGCACTTTAAAAGAACTGCCAGTGATAAGCTGGAGGAAGGTGGGGATGACGTCAAGTCCTCATGGCCCTTATGTGTTGGGCTACACACGTGCTACAATGGTACTTACAATGGGACGCAAAGAGGCGACTCTTAGCTAATCCCTAAAATGTACCTCAGTTCGGATTGTACTCTGTAACTCGAGTGCATGAAGCTGGAATTGCTAGTAATCGCGGATCAGCGCGCCGCGGTGAATACGTTCCCGGGTCTTGTACACACCGCCCGTCACACCATGGAAGTTGGTTACACCTTAAGGCAAAGCTTATACCTTTGACTACGGTACGATCAGCAACTGGGGTGAAGTCGTAACAAGGTAGCCGTAGGGGAACCTGCGGCTGGATTACCTCCTTTCTAAGGAAGACCAAAAATTTCTTTTGGTCTCAAAAAATTAAGTTAATGTGGCCGTCCGCATTTCTCTTCTTATAAATTAAAGTGTCTCATAAATGCTTAGGGGCCGGTAGCTCAGGTGGTTAGAGCGCACCCCTGATAAGGGTGAGGTCGGACGTTCGAGTCGTCCTCGGCCCACCATTTTTCACGGGGGATTAGCTCAGCTGGGAGAGCGCCTGATTTGCATTCAGGAGGTCAGCGGTTCGATCCCGCTATCCTCCACCATTGACACTTTTAGCTTTTTTAAATTGTAAATAAATAATATCAATTTTGATTGTTCGACTTATTTGAACAATCAAACAATATCTATATCCGATTGTTCGAATAGATGAACAATCTATAAATGTTCGAAAAGATGAACATTTTATTAAAAATTTAATTTAGACAGAAAATTATTTTCTGTGCATAAATCAAGCGTTTAAGGGCGTATGGCGGATGCCTAGGCACTGAAAGGCGATGAAGGACGTGGTATACTGCGATAAGTTTCGGGGAGTTGTATGCAGGCTTTGATCCGAAAATTTCCGAATGGGACAACCCACCACTTTATGTGGTACTTCAAACTGAATTCATAGGTTTGAAGAGCTAACCCGGAGAACTGAAACATCTAAGTAACCGGAGGAAAAGAAATCAATTGAGATTCCGTTAGTAGTGGCGAGCGAACGCGGAACAGGCCAGCAACAATATTGAGATAACCTAAATAGTTTGGAAAAACTAACCATAGATGGTGATAGTCCAGTAGGGGTAATGCTTAATGTTGTTCTTGAGTAGAGCGGGACACGTGTAATCTTGTTTG
>JAOOBT010000004.1:0-15000 GCA_028404615.1 Candidatus Pelagibacter sp. | reverse complement strand
ATCGAAAAGATTTTAAAATCTTTAAATAAATTCTCTAAGAAAATTCTTTCTAGTAAAAATTTTCTAAACAATAGATATAGAGGGTATGGCCTTCCATTTATCGCTGATTGGTGTTCAAGAAGCAATTTGGAAAAAATTCTTTATGACTCTTTTGGTTCATTGGAGTCATTAAATAAGTTTAGTGTCAAAAATAGGTTAAAATTTAAAATTTTACCAAAAGGTCTGGCGGTGCACTGGATAGCCGGAAATGTGCCTACATTAGGTTTTTTATCTTTAATATTGGGCATAATTACAAAAAATAAAAATATTGTACGATTACCATCATTTTCTAAAAATGTTCTCGTAGACCTACTTAAAGAATTCAAAAAAATAGATAACGTAGCTCAGAAGATAGTAAATAATATTTTGATTTTAAAATATGATAAAAAAGATGTCAAAATTTCAGAAAAACTATCAAAAATTGCAGATACTAAGGTTATTTGGGGAGGTGATGAGGTTTGTGAAACTTTAAAAAATTTACCAACTAAATTAGATTGTGATAATCTAATTTTCTCAAATAAGATTTCTTTTATTATCGTTGATAAAGATTCTTTAAAAAAAAATACTAATCTTTTCATAAAAAAAATTACAAGAGATATCCTTATATTTGATCAAAAAGCATGTGCTTCTCCTCACACAATATTTCTTCAGGGTGCTACTGAAAAACAGATATTTTCTTTTTCAAAAAAATTATCAAGAAATTTAAAAGAGACTTATAAAAAATATCAATTTTCCCCAATTACAAATCAAAAGAAAATAAGAATTTTGAACTTAAGACTCAAGTACTCTTTAAGACACAAAGTTTTTTCAGATCATGATGATTTAAATTCAACAGTTTTATACGATGATAAGAGTACTATTGGTCCTGTTATTGAGAATGGAACTATATTTATTAGAAAATTACCAAAATTAATTTATATTAAAACTAACTTTCCAAAAAATATCCAAACTCTAGGAGTAACAAAAATTACGAAAAATTTAGAGCCATATATAAATGAACTTCAAAAAATTGGATTGGCACGGGTAAAAGTAGTAGGACAAATGACAAATTTTGATAGCACTTGGGATGGATTAAATATTCCACTTAAACTGACTAAATATTCAACCCTACCAAGAGCAAAAAAATGAGCTATAATTTTGAAGAATTATTAATTGCTTTTAGAAAGGTAGGTATTAAAAAAGGAGACAACATTTTAGTAAAAGGCGATCTAAGATATCTTGGTAAATTTACAGATAATCAAAAAATAGCTCAATCACATTTTGAAGCCTTATCCAGTATTATTGATTTGAAAAAAGGCACAATTATTGTTTCTACAGCGTCGGAGTCTTTGTGCAATACTAATATTCCATTCGATATAAAAAATACAAAATCAGAAAGAGGAGCTTTTTCTGAATTTGTAAGAAAACAAAAAAACTCAATAAGAAGTATGCACCCATTTAACTCTCATAGTAGTGTTGGTGCACACTCTAAATATATCTGTCTTGATAACTCAAAAAATAGTTTTGGAGCTGAAACACCAAAGGATAGAATGTTGAAAATTAATACGAAGTATCTTTCTGTAGGACTCCCACCGAGGCTTACCTGTTCATATATTCATCATGTAGAATTATTGATGGGCGTACCTTATAGATATACAAAAGAATTTTACCATCCAATCAAAAGAAATAAAATAACAAAAAAAGAATTATTTTATATGTTTGTATGTTACAGAAATGCAGATATTAAAAGAAATTTAAATATTAAACTTTTTAATTATTTAAGAAAAAAAAAATTAAAAATAAACTCTACTAAATTAGGCGAGGGAAAAATATATCTCTATGACTGTAATGACTTTGTAAATAAATCAAAATTATATCTAAGAGACAATATCTATGGATGGCTTGATAAAATTCCAAAGAAAAGACCATATGCAAAATAATTCAACAAATTTATCAATTTCAAAAATGAAATTTAGTAAAGAAAAAGTCACGGCTGAATTATCTTATAAATATCTGGAAGAGAGAGATTATATCCAAGGTGTTGTTGTTGTCGATGGGATGCTTAAATGTTGTGAAAAACTATTACCTAGCATAAAAAAAAATAATTTTAAAATCGTTGAGGCTAAAATAAATTCAAAAATAAATTTCAATACAAAGGCGATTGCATATTTTTCAAAAAAAAAATGCAAGGAGAATAAAAATAAAATTGCAATTTTAAAAATACGTCATAATTCAAAAAATTTAGTCTGTGACCTGTATAAAAATTCTAAAAAGATAGATAATAGATTTAGGGAAAAAAAAGATATTTATGGAAGACATATAGTAAACATTAAAAAAAATAAAAAATTTGTTGATTGCAAAATTAAAAAAATTTTTAGTATAATCGATTTAATAAGAGCCATAGAGGAATGCCATAGAGACATTATTAAAAGCGATAAAACTCACTATACAAAGATAAGATGGTGTTACTTAACAAATTTACTAGTTGATAAAAAAAAATTAAGAAAAATTAAAAAAATAAAATTTTTTAATAAAAAAGTTTTTAAGACAGCTAAATCAGAATTTGACATTAGGTCGGTTGATTTTTATAAAATAAATATTAAACCTAAACCAACATTTTGTTTTTATGCAAGTTAATAAAAAATATTTAAACAATAGTTTAAAGAATATAATTTTAAAACCTCTTTATAATGAAAGAGAAAATCTTAAAAGAAAGAAATTAATTAAATTACTTAAAACTGTTCTTCTGTATCAGTATGAAAATTGCAAAGAATACAAAAATATTTGTAAATATTTTAAATTTAAACCTCAAAAACTTAATAACTTTTCTGAAATTCCATATTTAACCTCTACAGTTTTTAAAGAAAATTTGATCTCTTCTATTCCAAAGTCTAAAATTTTTAGACAAATTAACTCAAGCGCGACGACATCAGACAATTATTCCAAAATAGTTTTGGATAAAGATAATAATTATCGTTGGTCTTTGTCCCTCCAAAAAATGTTTTTAGATAGAGTTGGAAATGAAAAATATAAAATTTTATTTTTGGACACAAAAGAAAATTTAAAAAAAACATCAGTTTTAAGCGCTAGATCTTCAATGCTAAAATCTTTTTTGTTTGTGTCAAAGTCATACTCAACTTGTTTGAAATTACGAAAAGGTCAATTAGAATTAGATAAAAAGGCTTTAAATAATTTTTTTAAATCAATCAAAAAGCATGAAAAAGTAATGATATTTGGTTTTACCTACGTGATTTACAAATATTTCTTGAGGGAAATTATGAGACTTAAAAAAAATTATAATTTAAACAATGCGTTATTAGTTCATGCTGGGGGCTGGAAAAAACTTGAAAAAGAAAAAGTATCTAGAAAAAAACTCAATTCTTTAATTCAAAAATTCTTAAAAATCAAAACTGATAATATTATTGATATTTATGGCTTTTCAGAGCAAGGGGGATTATTATATCCTACATGTGAAAAAGGTTTTAGACATTGCACTAACTATTCTACTTTGATCGTAAGGGATTTTAAAAACTTTAAGGTTATTGAAAAAATTAAGAAAATTGGATTCCTTCAATTTATTACTCCAATACAATTATCTTACCCAGGCAATAGTTTTTTAACAGAAGATGTTGGAAGAATAGAAGGTATAGATGATTGTAAGTGTGGTCGTAACGGTATTTACTTTAAAGTTATTGGCAGATATAAGCATGAAACAGAAATAAGAGGTTGCGGAGATATAATGGCGAAACAATTTTATGAAAATTAACATAAAAAAAAAAATTTCAAAATATAAAAATTATAGCTCCTTGGTAAGTTTTATATCTAAAAAAAATATTTTCCAGAAAAAATCTATTTATAAAACTATTTTGAGCAAAGATAGAAAACATTTTCAAGAAGCCGAAAGTATAACAAATAGACTTTTAAAGGTTTCTAGGTCAATTGATAAAAAGATTAATTTAGAAAAAATTGCTAATATTTATCTTTGGTATACGGATCTTTTGAAAAAAGAGGAATTATATTTTGAAAAAAAAAAAAATTACAGACATAAAAATTATAAAAAAGTTTTTGAGCAAGTTTACAATAGGCCTAATTACATGTTTAATTACGCTATAGGATTGGGTGTATCACAATTATTTTGGGAAAATCATTTAAAAGTGTTTCAATTTTATCAAAAAAATTTAGTAAAGAAAGTAAAAAAAGATTCTTTAATAGCGGAAGTTGGTATGGGCCACGGTTTGTTTACTGCTGAAATTTTTAAAAAATATTCGAAAACAAATTCATTAATGTTTGATGTGAGTAATATGTGCCTAAATTTTGCAAAAAAAATGTCAATTGCTTCTGGTGCAGATGCTAAAAATATTAAAATAAGTAAAGTGGATATTCAAAAAAAAGTGCCTATTGCTGACAATTCATTGGATGTATTACTTCTTGGGGAAATAATTGAGCATTTAGCAAAAGGAAAAAAAGTGATGAAAACTTTAAGTAAAAAAATGAAAAAAAATGGTCTTTGCTATTTTTCAACTCCCGCTAACGGCCCAGCAGAAGATCACATTTTACTTTTTACAAAAGTTAATCAAATTAGAAAATTTATTAAAGAATGTTCTTGGAAAATTATCAAAGAGTCTCCAATTACACTAAAAGGTATGTCAATTGACTTTGCCGAAAAAAATAGTAAAGTTATAAATTACTGCGCTATCCTAAAAAGGAATTAATTATGAAGATAAAAATAAATGAAGACTGTAAAAAAGTTTTTTCAAAAGTCATGTCTTTTCCAATTAAGAAAATAAATGATAAATCAAGCGCTGAAAACGTTGAGAATTGGGACTCCCTCACACATGTACAACTTGTATCAGCTTTAGAAAAAAAATTTAAAATTAAGATTTCAGCTGAAGAAGGAATTGATGCCTTTAACAATTTTAAACAATTGGTAACGTTTGTTCAAAAAAAATTAAAAATTAAATAATAAAATTGTACAGCTACATAATTAAACTCGCTCACGGTTTTGTTTTAGTCCCTACAATTTTAGCATTCAAAAATCAAAAAATATTTAATCTATTAAAAAAACCTAAATCTATTAAACAGCTTTTAAAATTAACTAAGCTAAATTCTGGATATCTTATAGCAGGGCTTAACTTATTAAGTATTTTTTCAATTGTTACTAGAAGAGCAAATGTCTACCATTATAAAAAAAAACACCCTTTAGTAACGATTATTAACAAAAAATTCACTTTTTTTTATAACCAAGATTTTAAAAGAATTATTTTTGATAAAAAAAATCAAAAAATTTTTCAGCATTATTCAAAAAAATTAATTCATGGATGGAGTATAAAAGGGATAGATAACCAGATTATCGATGGATGTTTTTTAATACCGTTATTTTTTTCTTTAAACCTTAATAGAAAATTGAATATTTTAAATGATAAAAAATTTATTATGATAACTAGTTTACTGAATAAAAAAAAATTGGTTAAATTTGATGGAAAAAATTTTGTTTATTCATCACCAGGATCATATCTAATTAATAACATCAAAATTATAGGTGTAGCTGCATCATATAGAAATATGCTTTTAAATTTTGAAAACTTACTTACTAGTAACCCAGAAAAAATCTTTAAAATCAAAGACAATACCGAAACTCATATTGATAGAAGTTTAAATATAGAGTCTAGTTCAAGGCAACATGAAAAATATTTTAATAGAATAATTAAAATTATAGAAAAAATATTTAAAGAAAAAGAAACACCTAAATATATAATGGATATAGGATGCGGAGACGGTTTACTTTTAAAAAAAATATATTCTCATTTAAAAAAAATTATGAAAGAAAAAATTTTCAAAGAAATAAAATTAATAGGTGTAGATTTGAATAAAATTTCAATTAATGCTGCTAAAAATAATTTACCGAAATCAAAAACAATTTTGATTAAAGAATCAATTGACAATCCTAAAAAAATTTTTAGATTACTTAATTCAAAAAAAATTTTTAAAAATCAAATTTTACAAATAAGATCATTTGTAGATCACGAGAGAGAAATACTAAAAGAACATAGCAAATTTTTTTCAAAAGACAAATTTATTAATACAAATGATAAAGATGTAATTGGTATTGGAAAAAAAGGAGAGTTGTACACTTCAAAGTTAATAAATCAAACATTGAATATTTACTACAAAAAATGGTCAAACTTTATTGGAAGATTTGGAATTATTAATCTTGAGGTACATAAACAAAGTTTGAATGAGATGAAAAATAATTTAGATCTTAACGAGGGGGTTCACTTTGATTTTATACAATCTTTATCAAGGCAAAATCTTTGCAAGGCAAAGATGCAATTTTATTGTATGACCAACAATAATCTTAAACCAAAAACAATTGAAGCGTACCCAATTAATACCAAATTCGTAAGAATAATTTTAGGTTATTATATCAAAAAAGATTTTAGATCGAGAGTTAAAAATAAAGATTATAGTTACTATATAAAATTGAGCAAAAAAAATAATTGAAAAATGAAAAAATATTTTAAAATCGGTAAAAAGTTATTTCCGATATTTAGAAGTATTACAGGCAAAGGTGTTGAGAAAACATTAAAAATATTAAAAAAAGAAATTAAAAATTTAAAAATTAAAAAAATAAACTCTGGTTCAAAAGTTTATGATTGGAAGGTTCCACCTGAATGGAATATCAAGGAGGCATATGTACAAGATAAATTTGGAAATAAAATCATAGATATTAAAAACAATAACCTTCATTTAGTTTCATATTCACAACCTACAAAGAAATTAATTTCCAGAAACGAATTATTTGATAGGCTTCATTACTCAAAAAAACAAAAAAAGGCGATTCCATACATCACATCATACTACAAAAAGTATTGGGGATTTTGTGTCTCTTTTGAACAATACAAAAAATTAAAAAAAAAATATAAAAAAAACGATAAATTTTTTATAAATATTAACTCTAGTTTTAATAAATCTGGTTCGCTAACTTATGGAGAATTATACTTAAAAGGTGAAAGTAAAAGCGAAGTTTTAATTTCATCTTATATATGTCATCCATCTATGGCGAACAATGAGTTATCCGGTCCTTTAGTGCTTACTGCTTTAGCAAATTATTATTCCAAGAAAAAAAAATTGAACAAAAGCATCAGGTTTCTCCTCATTCCCGAAACAATAGGCTCAATTGCTTACATAAATAAAAATTTTACAAAATTAAAAAAAAATGTAATTGGAGGTTATGTTTTAACCTGTATAGGAGATGAAAAAAATTATTCATATTTGTTTTCAAAGTATCAAAATTCATTAAGTGATAGATGCGCTCTTAAAGCATTAAATGATCTTGGTTATAAATTTAAAACTTATAGTTTCTTAGAAAGAGGCTCGGATGAAAGACAATTTAATTCTCCCTTTATAGATCTTGGTATTGGTTCAATTATGAGATCTAAATATGACACATATAAAGAGTATCATACTTCATTAGATAATTTTAAAATTATATCAGAAAAAGGTCTTCTAGGAGGTTTCAAGGTTTCAAAAAAAGCAATTGAAAATTTGTTATTGACTCAAAAAATAAATTTAAAATTACCTAGACAAGTTTCAAATAAAAAAATAATAACCAAAATATTCTGTGAGCCAAATTTGGGAAAAAGAGATCTTTATCCTAAATTAAGTCGGAAAGAAAATAATTATATTCAGCCTAAGAATTTACTGAATTTTTTGCAGTACGCTGATGGAACAAATGATCTAAAAAATATTTCCGCATACATTAATTTGAATCTAAAAAAGACTAAAAAAATATTTAACTTATTAGATAAAAACAAATTAATTAATTTTACAAAAAAAAAGAAAAAAAATTGTTTATTTCTTGGTTATTCAGAGAAAGAAACATCTTTAATAAGTTTTTTTAAAAAAAAAGGTTGGCATGTATTTAATAAAAAAGACAAAATTACCGAATATGATTTAGAAAATATTAATTCCTACGATTTAATCGTTTCTTATGGATATAGACATATAATAAATAAAAAAATTTTAAAAAGAATCAAAGATCCAATAATTAATTTACATATTTCTTATTTACCATTTAATAGAGGTGCCAACCCAAATTTTTGGTCTTTCATTGACGGAACTCCATCTGGCGTGACTATTCATGAAATAAATTCTAAAATTGATAGTGGACCAATTATTTTTCAAAAAAAAATATTATTTGATATTAATAAAAAAAAACATGAAACATTTTCTAAAACTTATGAAATTTTAAGATTTGAATTAGAAAAATTATTTAAGAAAAAATTTAACGAATTGGTAAATAAAAATTACAAGACTTCCCGCAAAAATAGAAAAGGTTCTTATCACAAAAAAAAAGATTTACCAAAATACTTAAAAAATTGGAACATGAAAATTAGTTTAGCAAAAAAAAAGTCTAATAAAAATCTCTCTTAAACGGCGTTCCTCTTTTTAAATTTTTTTTACTTTTTTTACCTAGTATTTTATCAAAGTAGATAGGTTCTAATCCTATTCCTGGTCTGATTATTCTTATGTTATGTTCATTAAATTTTTCATTTTTTTTTATATTTTTAGTAACAAAAATTGATTTTCTAAAAAACTTATTTGCTTTTTCGGACTCATTTCGTACAAATTTTTTGTTTGAAATTAATTGATGTGTATTATGCATTAAGTTTATAAAGTTTTTAATCTCATTCCCTCTTAAGGAAAACTGGATATCAAAACCAGTTTTTTGACCAGGTAAAGCGATATGTTTTTCCACAAAAACTGCACCTAGCGCGATGGCTCCAATCATCACAGATGAGTCAGTAGAATGATCAGATAAACCAACTTTACATTTAAACTTTTTTTGTAGAATTTTTATATTATTTAAATTGAAATCATCAATTTTAGCTGGGTAATTGCTTACACAATAAAGTAATACAATTTTTTTTGCTCCATTTTTTTGTGCTGTTCTATAAGCTAAAGAAATTTCTTTTAAAGATGATGTTCCAGTTGAAATTATTAGCGGCTTTTTTGTTTGAGCTATCTTTTTAATTAATCTTACATCAGTCATTTCAAAAGATGATATTTTATAAAAAGGGCATTTTAAACTTTCAAGTAAGTCTACAGCACTCTCATCGAATGGTGTGCTAAAACAGGTGATGCCAACTTTCTTAGCGTAGTTAAATAAAGTTTTCTGCCAACTAAAAGGTGTTTGAGATTTAGAATACAACGACCATAAATTTTTACCCTTCCATAATCCATCTTTTATTCTAAAAAACTTATTTTTTACATCTATAGTCATTGTGTCAGGGGTATAAGTCTGCAACTTAACAAGATCAGCACCACATTTTTTAGCTAACGCTATTAGCTTTTTGGCATTAGCTAACTTACCATTATGATTACAGGAAATTTCAGCAATGAATACTGGTTTTTTTGCGTCGAAAAATTTTTTCATTTTAAAGGTATTGCACATTTATTTTAATAAAACTATCAGTTTTTTTATTTATAAAATAAAATTTTTATGTTATGTTCAATAATTGAACATAAAATTACGGTAATTGATGTATAAATTTTTTTTTGAAAAAATCACATTTTCAAATATTTTATTAGTACTTCTGCTTAGGTTACTTGGTAATGATGTAAGCTATTTTGAATTAACTAAAGTATTGAGAAAAAAAAAAATAGTAGCGTTTTTAGGACGTTTCAGTATTTTTTGGATAAGTTTCAATGAAGAAAAAAATTATATAGCAGACAGAAGATTTAATACCATTGAAAAATCAATAAAAATCGCAAAAAAGTTTTCTTTATTAATAGCTAATAAAATATGGAACGAAAAATTGATTCTATTTTTTGGCGAAAAACGTTATTTACAAATTTATCTTTATGATTATTTGAAAAAAAACACTTATAGATATTTACTTTTCATATCTCTTATCAAGAAAAAAAGAATAAAAGATGAAAAGATTTATCTATGGTTCGAGAATAATTTTTTTTCAAAAATTTGCATAAAAGATGAAAAAGGTTTTTTTAATTTAAAACCAGGATTTCTAGAAGTTTTAAATCTTATTCCTATTTTTTTCAAAATTTTATTTTTTATTTTTTTTAAATTACTTAGAATTTTTAGAATAAAGAATAAAATAAGAAAAAATAAAAAAAATTTGATCATGGAACTTAAAACAATAGTTTTCCCTGTGGGAGGCTTGTATAAAAAATCTAAAACATATTTTTCTGATTTAACCTGGATTTTTCTTAAAGAGAAAAATGGACAACTAAACAAAAAAGACTTTTTATTTTGTGAATTGGAGGAAAACATAAAGATAAGTAAAGAAAGCAAAAATTTTTATAAAAAAACCGCTCCTAATTTTTTCATTTGGAAAAGGATTAGCTCTGATTTTCTTTCTTTAGGTCTAGTGATTAATTTACTCCTAACTTATCTATTTTTATTATGGAAAAGTAATTTAAGAATTTCAAATATTCTAATTATAGGGGCATTAAAAATATATATTAACAAAATTAAAATTAGGAAGTTTAAAAAACTTAGAAATATAATTTTTTTTCAAGAATTAAATTTCTATAAGGAAATTTTAATTGCCTTTAAACTTGAAAAAAAAAAAACTATTTGTATTCAAACTAGATTGCAGTGGCCTGCCGCAAAATTCCAGTTTTTAATAGATGAATATCTTATCATCGGAAATAAAACTAAGAAAGATTTGAAAAATCAAATTTATAAAAAAACAAATACTTCAAAAGTTGGTCCATTAATTTTAAGACAAAAAAATAATGAATATAAAAAAATAAAACAAAACTACAAAAAAAATTGTTTAGTAGTCGATTACGCAATAAAAGATTGGTATGAAGCAGGTGTACACCCCATTATAAATTGGAACGTTAATTCCAAATTTTTGCTCGATATAATTGAAATTGCAAAACTAAATTCAAATATAAAGTTTACAATTAAAAGTAAAAATTTTGACTGGATGAAATATGATTTTTTCAAACCTATTGTGAAAGAGATAAACAAGACAAAAAATATTGTTATTTTTGATAGAAATTTAATTCTTGATAACTATCAAATTTCTAAGAAGTTTGATTTTATAATTGGAAAATATACATCTATGATTGATGATTTTTTATGTTTAAATAAACCAGCTATAATTTATGAAAATTTTAAATTCATCACCCCATATATAAAATATAACAAAAAAATGGTTGCGAACAACATAAATGAATTAGATCTTAAGATTAAGTTGCTGGATAAAAACTTTAACAAGTTTAACTTTGAATTAAATAAAATGAGAAATCATTTTTACTCAAAATTTGAAATTGATACTTTTTACAAATATCTAAAATTAAGGTTGAACCTGATAAACTAATTAGGCAATATGAGATTATGAAAAGAAAAAAAAAATATCTTTCAGTTATTAATCAAATAGAAAACATAAGAAAAAAAAACAACAAAAACTGGATGAATGTTTTGAGGCTGGCGTTTAAACATTCTCCAAAAAAAGCTGCAAAAATAATGAGTGAAATTTACTTGGAAGATAACAGGATTAGCAAGCTTGTAAAGAAGCTGTCAAATTAATTTTTTTTTCTTTAAAACTTCATACTGAATCTCAGCCATTTTAAAATCTTCCGGGGTATTAATATCTAAAACTCTATTTGAGTTTAACTCAAAATAAGTATGTCTTTTTAAAGCCTTTTTGGATTTGATGAAACTTTTAATTTTATAAATATAAAAGTTACCCGCGTCATGAAAAATGTTTGGTAGTTTCTGTGATCTAATATTCTTGTATTTTTTATTTAAGAAACTTATTTTATCGTTCTTCTCTTTAAAAGCCCGCATAGGTGAAAAGTTATATCTCCCAACAGAAGTAAGTTTATCAAAGTTATTTTTTTTGAGTTTTTTTAAAGATAAATGTAAATCAATAGTTTTTAAAAAAGGTGAAGTTGGATAAAGACAAACACAATAATCATACGATTTATAATTAATCTTTTGTAAAAAATTTTTTGTCACAAACTCAGTTCCTACACCATCTTTAGAATATTTTTTTTCTCTTAAAAAAGGAACTTTTGCACCGTATTTTTCAGAGATTTTTTTTATTTTTTTGCTATCTGTAGAAACAAAAATTTTATCAAACAATTTTGATTTTTTTGCTACATTTATCGAATAAAAAATTAATGGTTTACCCCAAAATTTTTTAATGTTTTTCCCAGGTATTCTTTTGCTACCACCTCTAGCTGGAATTATACAAATATTTTTGATTTTTTTTGTCATTTAATTATTTTACTTTCAAATTAAAATACACTATATATTTATTTGTTCAAGAGTTGAACACGTAAAGATTAATTAAAGCACCCTTTGATTATATAATAATAGATGAAAATTTTAGACTTAATTTTTTTTGGTGGAGGACTTGGATCTTCTAGAGGTTTAACTAACTTGCTTTTTGAATTAAGAAAAAACAAAACAAAACAAGAAATCAACATTGGTATCATTGATGAAAATTTAAATAACATACCTGGTGGTATAGCTTACAGTAAAGACATGTCTACCCATGGTTTTTTTAATAATCCATGTCGATTATCTCCCAAGGAATTTGTTTCTTGGTCTATTAAGAAAGAGAATAAAAACAAACTTTTTAAAAGCTTGAATAGCTCAAAAAGTATATCGTTTAATAGTTGGATTACCAAAAACAAAGATATTTTTAAAAAAACAAAAAGTATAAAATCTATTTCAGAAATTTATTTTCCAAGATTTTACCTCTCTTATTGGCTTGAGGATATTTTATCAAAGGAGTTAAATTTGAAAAAAAGTAATATAAAAGTATTTTTTATAAGTGGAAAAATAACATCAGTCAGAAGTTTCAAACCAGGTTTTAAGATTTCAATATTGAAAGGGAAAAATATTAAAAAAGATTGTTTTATAAAAAAAAGAAATTTACCTATTTTAAATAATCAAAATCAGGTTTTTGGAAAAAAACTTATAATTTCTCTAGGTTTGCCTTCCCCAAATAATCCTTATAATGAAAAAGTTTTAAAAGATAAAAATTTTATAAAAGACTTATATAGTGGTGGAGGAACAAAACAATTAATAAACTTAATTAATTCAAAAATTAAAGTAAGAAAAAAAATAGTTTTACACTTTCTTGGGTCAAAAGCAGGTTTCCTAGAATGTCTTCCAGAATTAAAAGGTACGATTGTAAAAAAAAACTTAGATATAAGTATTATATCGACCTCTAGAAATGCAACAGTGCTTCAACCTGCAATCAAAAGTCAAAATTTTAAAAATTATAAGTTCAAGATATTTACTTCGTCAAATATTTCAAAAATTAAAAATCCCTTAAAACTTTATATTTGTCTTAAAAAAGAGTTTAATTTAGCTAAAAAGAGCAATTATTTTAAATATGATGTTTGGACAAAAGTTTTACAAAAAAAAATACTAAATAAGATAATTAAAAATTTTTCATCAAAAGATAAAATAATTTATAATGAAAAATATTTTAAAAAAATTCGTCAGTTAACAAGATTCACTTTTCCAGAAACTGTATTTTCATATGATTATTTAAAGAAAAAAAAATATATAAAAATGAATAAAGCTAAAGTTCTTAATATAAAAAAGGTTAATAGAAAATTTAAAGTTACCACATTAAGCTCATCGTCAAAAAAGAGAGAATTTTTTTCTGATATTGTAATTTCCGTTAAAGGACCTCAAACTATTAGAGAGCTGGTTAAATTTAATCCATTATATAATTGTCTTTATAAAATGAATAATGGTCTTGTTTACGATGATGGGTTTGCCACAACCTCCGATTTTGAGTTAAAAAATTGTAAAAATATTTTTTTAATTGGATTTGTTTCCTCAGGTTATAATGCTAGAAGGGAGACTATAGTTAAAGCTATAAATAATAATGCAATTAAAGTTTCAAATAGAATTTCTAAATCGTTTTATAGTAAAATATGAGCAATACATCTAAAATAAATAGCAATGAAGACGTCTTAGCATGGGATTTATTTAATGAAGGTTCAAAAAAAAGAAATAAGAAAGTTCCTAAGATTTCCACTCTAGATAATAGATTAGTTTTTGAGACCAAAAACCTGTTCGTAGTAGCTGGGCTCGGATGTTTTATCCCTGGATACTATTTAATTATAACAAAGTCCCCTTACACTTCGTTTGCTCAACTCGATGACATTGAATTTGAAGAATATAATTGGCTGGTAAACAAACTAAGTAATAAAATTGAGTTTTTTTATAAAAAAAATACTGCGATTTTTGAACATGGTATGTGTGCTTGCGCAGGTGGTCTTGATCATGCTCATGTACATGTAATGCCTGCACCTAACAATGGAATTGAAAAGATTTTTAATAGTAGTGTTAATAATGTTCTAAGGAAAAGAGCAGCAGGTATTAATAAAATTGAATTTAAAAATCATACTTTTAATAATGTTCACGATATTTCTACAATCATCAACTTTAATGATGATTATAAAGTTATTGATGGATCTTTACTAAAAATAGAGAATTTAGAGAGTAGTAAAATTAGTTTTAAAGATAACAGAAATGAACTTCTTCTAAAACAACAATATATTAATTTTAATTTATATGGTAAAAATTTAGGTTTCTGCACCGATCATTATCTTGGAACTCAGTTCGGGAGAGAAATGGTTTACGAGTTTTATTTACAATCAGATGAAAAAACTAAAGATATATTTAACCAACTCTCTAGAAGCAACCCGGGAAAATTAATTTGGCGTTGGCAAGACTATATGTTTGAAGATAATATTATAAAAACAATGAGAGACTTTTCTGAAAATGAAGAAAAATTTTTTGATAAAGAAGAAGCAGTTAAATATAAATTTATTAGTCATGTTATAAAGTAGAAATTTAAAAGTGTTAAGTCTAAAGATAGATTCATTACAATATTTCGAAATATTAAATCTAATTAATGGTTGCTATTCTCCTGTAAAAAAATTTATGAATAAGAACGACATAGAAAATGTTAT
>JAOOBT010000003.1 GCA_028404615.1 Candidatus Pelagibacter sp. | reverse complement strand
TAATTTTTATGAGTAAATTTGTTGCTTTTTGTCTTATTTACAACCTATTAAATGTTAAAATATACTTGTTTAAATTAAATTAATGACTATTTAGAAAAAATGAACGTAAAAAATTTAATAATGTGGGTCATAATTGTCTTACTCTCGGTTGGACTATTTAATATGTTTCAAGACCCAAACAAAGTAAATTCTGAGAAAAATACATTACCTTTTTCAAACTTTTTAAATGAAGTTGATGCTGGAAGAGTTGTAGAAGTTCAAATACAAGGTAATAATATTTCTGGTGTTTTAGCTGATGGAAAGGCTTTTAAAACTTATTCTCCAAACTATCCAGAATTAGTTGATAAGCTCTCTTCTAAAGGAGTGAGTATTGTAGCTGCACCTCAAGAAGATAAAATGCCTTCATTACTTGGAATTTTATTATCTTGGTTTCCTATGCTTTTACTAATTGGTGTTTGGATATTTTTTATGCGCCAAATGCAAGGTGGCAAAGGAGGAGCAATGGGATTTGGAAGGTCAAAAGCTAAACTTTTGAACGAAGCACAAGGTAAAGTTACTTTCAATGATGTTGCAGGTGTTGAAGAAGCTAAAGAAGAAGTTGAGGAAATTGTTGAGTTTTTAAAAGATCCGAAAAAATTTAGTCGTCTAGGTGGAAAAATTCCAAAGGGTGCACTTTTAATTGGCCCACCAGGCACAGGTAAAACTTTATTGGCTAAAGCTATTGCGGGCGAAGCCAACGTTCCGTTTTTTTCAATATCAGGTTCAGACTTTGTAGAAATGTTTGTAGGTGTGGGTGCATCTAGAGTTAGAGATATGTTTGAACAAGGAAAAAAACACTCACCATGTATTATTTTTATAGATGAGATAGATGCAGTAGGAAGAAGCAGAGGCGCAGGTTTAGGAGGAGGAAATGATGAAAGAGAGCAAACTCTTAACCAGTTACTCGTAGAGATGGATGGCTTCGACACTAATGAAGGAATTATTCTAATCGCCGCAACTAACAGGCCGGACGTTTTAGATCCTGCTTTATTAAGACCTGGAAGATTTGACAGACAGGTAGTAGTTGGCAATCCAGATATAATTGGGAGAGAAGCAATTTTAAAAGTTCATGTTAAAAAAATTAGCACAGGGCCAGATGTAAAACTAAGAACAATCGCAAGAGGGACCCCGGGCTTTTCTGGAGCTGACTTGGCTAATTTAATAAATGAGTCAGCACTTCTTGCTGCAAGAAAAAATAAAAGAGTTGTCACAATGTCTGATGTTGAAGAAGCTAAAGATAAAGTAATGATGGGCGCAGAAAGAAGATCAATGGTTATGTCTGAGGACGAAAAAAAACTTACAGCATATCATGAGGGCGGACACGCGATAGTTGCTTTAAACGAGAAAGCATCTGATCCTATTCATAAAGCAACTATAATTCCAAGAGGTCGAGCTTTAGGAATGGTGATGAGACTTCCAGAAAGAGATCAACTTTCAGTAACCAGAGAAAAAATGCATTCTGATATTGCCGTAGCAATGGGTGGAAGAATTGCAGAAGAAATAATTTTCGGATACGACAAAGTTACTTCAGGAGCATCATCAGATATAGATATGGTAACTAAAATGGCTAAAAATATGGTTACTAAATATGGAATGAGCTCTGAATTAGGTACTATTGCGTATGGTGAAAATGAAGAAGAACTTTTCCTTGGAAGATCAGTAACAAAGCAACAAAATATGTCAGAAGAAACTGCAAATAAAATTGATGCCGAGGTTAAAAAAATTGTCGATAAAGGCTATGAAAGAGCTAGAAAAGTTTTAACTGAAAAAATTGACGACTTACACAAACTAGCTAAAGCCCTCTTAATTTATGAAACTTTAACTGGTGACGAAATAAGGGACTTAATACTTAAAAACATTAAACCGACTAGATCATTTAAGGAAGAGGACGAAGATGATGGCAAATCATCATCTGCTCTCGGTTCTTTGGGATTAAAACCTAAGCCAGCAATATAAAATATATGAAAAAATATTACACTCGTGCGTGTAATTTTTTTTATGGTCAAAGATCAAAAGAATTAATTAAAAAAAAATTAACCCTTCCTCTTTGTGGTAATAATTTAATATCATTTAATCAAATTGAAATTTTTACCAGAGACAAAAAGAGAGTAAAATCGAAAACTTTAAATATTAAAGATATTAATAAATTAAATCCCTCTTTAAAAAGAAAAATTAATAAAGATATTAAAAAGATTACTTTAAAGAGAGTTTTTTTAAGAAAAAAAAATCATATGTTAATGGGTGTAGTCAACATGACTCCAGACAGCTTTTCAGATGGAGGTAAATTCAACTCTTATATCAAAGCTATCACTAGAATAAGTAATTTGCAAAAATCTGGAGCTGATATTATCGATATAGGAGGAGAGTCAACAAGACCTGGATCTAAAGTAGTGCCTCCAAAAAAAGAGTTACAAAGAGTATATAAGTTAATAGAAAAGTTTAAAAAAAAATTTCCAAAATTATTGTTATCAATCGATACTAGAAAATCATTAGTAATGAATTTTTCAATTAAACATAAAGTAGATATTATTAATGATGTTTCTTGTTTTAAATATGATCCAAAATCTTTTGATTTAGTAAAAAATAAAAACTTATGGAAAATAATTCACCACATGCAAGGAACCCCACAAACGATGCAGATTGATCCTGCATATGACCATGTTTTGCTTGATATTTATGATTTCTTTGAAAATAAAATAAAAAAATTTGGTAGAAACAAAAGCAAAAAAAAACTGATTTTAGACCCTGGCATTGGATTTGGAAAAAACTTGAAACATAATTTGATGATTTTAAGTAAGATTTCTTTATTTCATTCGCTTGGTTTTCCTATATTAATTGGCACGTCTAGAAAAAGATTTATTAATCAAATTTCTGGAAATTACGATACCTTAGAAAGAATTGGAGGAACTATATCATCAATTATTTTTTCTTATTCACAAGGAATTAAAATTTTTAGAGTTCACAATATTAGTGAAGTTAAACAAAGTCTTTTAGTATTTGAAGCGTTATTAAATAAATGAAAAAAAAATATTTCGGTACAGATGGTATTAGAGGAACAGTAAATATTGGAAATATTAACGGTGAAAAATTTTTTAAATTTGGTTTAGCTGCTGGAACATACTTCAAAAATTTAAAAAAAAAAAAACAAGTTGCAATTATAGCTAAAGATACCCGATTATCTGGATACACTCTTGAACCAGCCTTAGTATCAGGGTTGGCCTCAGCTGGGATGCATATATTTACTTTAGGTCCTTTGCCTACTAATGGATTGGCAATGCTCACAAAAAAAATGAAAGCTAATCTTGGTATAATGATAACAGCTTCACACAACCCCTTTCACGATAACGGTTTAAAATTATTTGGGCCAGATGGATTAAAGTTATCAGATAAGATAGAGAAAAAAATCGAAAATTTAATTGATAAAAAAACGATTAACCATTTGTCCGAACCAAAATTTTTAGGAAGAGTAAAGAGGTTAGAAACTGGCAATGATGAATACATCAAAATCTTAAAAGGTAATTTTCCTAGTAATTTTAATCTTAAAAATATGAGAATAGTAATAGATTGTGCTAATGGGGCAGGATACAAATCTGCTCCAAAAATACTTTCTGATTTAGGGGCTAAAGTATTTACAATTGGAACAAGACCCAATGGCCTAAATATTAATGATAACTGTGGATCAACATTTCCTGGGGTTTTAAAAAAAAGTGTAAAAAGATTTAAGGCAGACCTAGGCATAGCTCTGGATGGTGATGCTGATAGAGTCATTATGTGTGATGAAAAATCTCAAATAATTGACGGCGATCAAATTATTGCAACAATTGCAAAAAGATGGAAAAGGAAAAAAATTCTTAAAGGAGGTGTAATAGGGACCTTAATGTCAAACTATGGTTTAGAAAAATTTTTTAATTCTGAGAAAATTAGATTTAAAAGATCAAACGTAGGCGACAGGTATGTGAAGGAAATGATGAAAAAATACAACTTTAATTTAGGCGGAGAACAATCAGGTCACATAATTTTAGGTAAATTTGCTACGACAGGGGATGGCCTTCTTGTTGCCTTGGAAATATTATTTTCTCTGAGAAAAGGGAAATTGGCTAGTGAAATTTTTAAAGTTTACAAACCAGTTCCTCAAAAACTTCTAAATATTAAAGTGAAAAATAAGAAAATTATCAATTCTCCCAAATGTAAAAAAGCTATTAAATATGCGAATAAACTCATTAAAAATAAAGGAAGACTATTAGTTAGATCTTCAGGCACAGAGCCCAAAATTAGAATTATGTGTGAGTCTTTTAATAATTCTTTAATGAACAAATGTATAAATTTAATAAAAAAACAAATTTATTAATTTATGAAGCCAAAATCAAAAATATTAATAATTGCAGGCTCAGACTCTTCCGGAGGCGCTGGAATTCAAGCTGATATTAAAACTGTCACAGCTTTAGGCTGTTATGCAATGACAGCTATTACAGCAATTACAGCTCAAAATACTACTGGTGTTAAATCGATAGTTCCAATAAAGCCTAAAGAAATATCGAAACAAATAGAGTTTACTTCTAAAGATATAAAACCAGATGCAATAAAAATTGGTATGTTACATTCGAAGGGAGTTATTCTTTCCGTGCTTAAATCTTTAAAAAAAATTAAAGTTAAAAAAGTAGTACTTGATCCAGTAATGGTAGCAAAAAGTGGCACCAAATTACTTAACAATTCAGCAATAAATTTTATAAAAAATAAATTAATTAAAAAAACTTTTTTGATAACACCCAATATTCCAGAAGCAGAAATTTTAACAAAAACAAAAATTAATTCCCTTAAAGATATGATAAAAGCAGGAAAGATATTAATTAACTTAGGTGCAAAAAACGTGCTTATTAAAGGTGGACATCTAAGATCTAAGCAAATGAATGATGTTTTGTTAAATAAAAAAAGTGTAAAAATATTTAAAAGCAGAAAGTATTCAACAAAAAATACCCACGGAACTGGTTGCACTTTATCTACCGCTATAGCAACTAAACTATCATGTGGAAAAGATTTGATTAAATCTTGTGAGCTTGGAATTAAATATGTTAATGAAGCAATAAGATCAAATTTAAATTTAGGAAAAGGAAACGGCCCAATAAATCACTTAAATTCTATCATGCTAAATAAAAAAAATAATTAATGCAAAATGTTGTTGTTGTAGGATCCCAGTGGGGAGACGAAGGAAAAGGAAAAATAGTTGACTGGCTATCTAGTGAGGCAGACGTGGTAGTAAGATTCCAAGGAGGTCATAATGCGGGGCATACTTTAGTTATTGATAAAAAAGTATTTAAATTAAGATTATTACCATCTGGTATTGTTAGAAAAGGGAAAATTTCAATTCTTGGGAATGGAGTAGTTATTGATCCGTGGGCACTTTTAAGCGAAATAGAGGATATAAAAAAACAAGGTGTAGAAGTTACACCTGATAACTTTATGATTTCAGAGTCAGCATCACTTATTTTACCATTTCATCAAGAAATGGATGAAATCAGAGAGGATGCAGCGGGTAAGGAAAAAATTGGAACTACTAGAAGAGGAATAGGACCGTGTTATGAGGATAAAGTTGGAAGAAGATCAATAAGAGTAATGGACCTCAGGCTAGAAAGCAATTTAGATAATAGATTAGAAAATGTTTTATTACATCACAACGCAATTAGAAAAGGTTTGAGTAAAAAAATATTTGAAAAGGATAAGCTCAAAAAAGAATTATTAAAAATCGCTCCGGAAATATTAAAATTTGCTCAACCCGTCTGGCTTAAGTTAGACAAATTTAAAAATGAGAGAAGAAAAATATTATTTGAGGGTGCTCAAGGAATACTTTTAGATGTAGATCATGGAACTTATCCTTATGTGACATCTTCAAATACGGTTCCAGCAATGGCAGCAACTGGATCTGGCTCAGGTCCCAATAATATTAATTATATTCTAGGCATTACAAAAGCTTACACTACAAGAGTAGGAAGTGGTCCATTTCCAACAGAATTAAAAGATGAAATTGGAGAAAGTCTCGGTCTGAGAGGCAAAGAGTTTGGTACAGTCACTGCAAGAAAAAGAAGATGTGGATGGTTTGATGGAGTTCTAGTAAGGCAAACAATTAAAATCTCAGGCATTAACGGAATAGCTTTAACTAAACTTGATGTACTCGATGAATTAGATGAAATCAAAATGTGTGTAGGATACGAATTAAATGGAAAAAAAATAGATTATTTACCTGCAGCTACAGAAGATCAGTTTAATATTAAACCAGTGTATAAATCATTTCCAGGTTGGAAATCTAAAACACAAGGTATAAGGAATCTAAAAGATCTTCCAGATAAAGCAAAGAGATACATTCATGCTTTAGAAGATTTTATTGGCGCACGAATATCAAGTATTTCCACAAGCCCTGAAAGAGATGATACTATATTGGTAGAAGATCCTTTTAATAATTAGTTTGAAGGTAATAAATTTTTTGATTTACTTGCATTTATCATAGACTTTTGCAGTTTTTCAAAAGCTTTAGTTTCTATTTGCCTTATTCTTTCTCTGCTAATTTTATATTTTTTACTTAATTCATCTAAAGTTTTTGGTTCCTCGGAAAGTCTTCTAGCAGTAATTATTTCTTTTTCTCTTTCATTTAAAATATTCATAGCACTTTCCAACAATTCTTTTTTGTCGTCATACTCTTGTTTTTGAGAAACTATTAATTCTTGGTCTAGAGTATCATCAACCAACCAGTCTTGCCACTCATCCGTTTCTCCACTTTTAATAGGATCATTTAAAGATTTTTCTTGACCCATCATTCTTCTGTTCATATTTACAACTTCATGAGATTCTACGTCTAATCTTTTAGAAATTTCTTTTACATGTTCATCTTTTAGATCTCCATCTTGACCCGGAGCGATTTGATTTTTAAGTTTTTTTAAATTAAAAAATAGTTTTTTTTGAGCGGTAGTAGTCCCCATTTTTACTAAACTCCATGATCTTAATACATATTCCTGAATTGCAGCTTTAATCCACCACATTGCATATGTCGCAAGTCTAAACCCTTTGTCTGGATCAAATTTTTTTACAGCTTGCATTAATCCAAGATTTCCCTCTGATATTAATTCATTCACAGGAAGACCGTAGCCACGATAACCCATAGCTATCTTAGCGACTAATCTTAAATGACTAGTAACTAATTTATGTGCAGCCTTTAAATTTCCATTCTCTCTCCAATTTTTTGCAAGCATATACTCCTCCTCTGCATCGAGCATAGGAAATTTTTTTATCTGTGCTAAATAAATTGATAAACCTCCTACCGACGGTACAGGAAGATTACTAATTTGATTTTTTTCACTCATATTTTTTATTTATAGATTAAATTTATTATTTCAACCGCTTAAATTTTCAAGCAAATTCAATATTTTTTTAAAACCGTCTGGGAGATCTGAATTAAACCTCATCCATTTTTTTGTAGAAGGATGCGAAAATTCCAGAGTTTTTGCATGTAAGGCTTGTCCAGACAAATTATTCAATTGGGTAAAAAAATCACTATTAACTTTTTTAAAACTGATATTTTTTTTACCATACTGCTTGTCCCCCAACAAAGAGGTACCTTTGTATTTTAAATGAACTCTGATTTGATGTGTCCTACCTGTCTCTAGTTCGCACTCAATTAAACTAATTTTAGGGACGTCTTTAATATTAAAAACTTTTACAGTCTTGTAATTTGTTATAGCTTTTTTTCCATTAATATCACTAGCTGTCATTAACTGTCTGTTTTTTTGATCCCTTTTTATCAACGTTATTATTTTTCCGTTAAGAGGTCTAATTACACCCCATGATAGACAAAGATATTTTCTTTTAATAGAGTGATTGCTAAATTGACTTCCTAGATTAGCATGAGCTAAGTTATTTTTAGCTACTACAATTAATCCGCTAGTATTTTTATCAATTCTATGAACGATTCCTGGTCGTAATTTTCCGTTTATATTTGATAAAGTTTTTTTGTATTTAAACAGTAAAGCATTAACTAAAGTATTTTCATAATTTCCAGCACCCGGATGAACAACCATACCTTTTGGCTTATTTATTATTAATATATCTTTATCTTCATGAATTATTTCTAATTTAATATTTTTTGGAGCAATAGTTTGAGTATTATTTTCAATAACATTAATTAATATTTGATCATTATATTTTACTTTGGCTGATGGTAATGCAGTTATAGAACCATTAATTTTTACTTGTTTATTGGTAATTAATTTTTTTAAATATGTTCTTGTGAAATCATTTATATTTTCCGTTAAAAAAATATCTAATCTTTTTCCACTATTTTTCGAATTAACAGAAAATTTTATTGTATTATTCATAAATTAATTTAAATTATTCATATTGCGCCGGTAGCTTCAACTGGATAGAGCGCCGGATTTCGGCTCCGGAGGTTATGGGTTCGACTCCTATCCGGCGCACCATCTCTTTAAATAATCCAATCTGAATATTTATCTATATTTTGGGTTATATATTCAGGAAAAGTGTTATCAATTTCTATTTTTTTTAATTTAATACCTCTGCCAAAAATATCCTCATTTGATAATATTTTCTTTTGGATGCTTTTTTCACTTAAATTGTCATTATTGTATTCACCGTGAGAGAAAGATCGTATCTTCTTTAATATTTGTGATGGTGTTTGCATGTATGAAAAATGCCAACCACCATCTATTATTTGTTGATTTAATTTGTCTACTCTCCAAAAAGGATAATTTTTAAATTTTAAATTTCTCAGATCTTGAAATGATTTAATATTTTTCTTTTTTGCAATTCTTGAACCAATCCAATTACTCTCTTCTAAGTTTTGTAAATTTATTTTGTACATGAACATTTTTTGAGAAAATGCTATGAATTTTTTTTTATTATTTATCTTTGATAATTTTGTAAGGTCAGGAATTTCATCTGAGTCAGACAAAATTATTAGATCTTCGGGGGAAGCATTTTTGACACCTTCCATTAAGGCATTTCTTTGATGTTGTTCTATAGGAGACTCACCACCAGTGTGTTTATCAAAATTGATATTCTCTTTATAATCTGCAGCTATAAAAATTATTTTTTTTTGGAACTTAGAAAATTTTTTAACATCAAAATTTAATCTTTTTATTTTCCCTTGATGAGTTTTAGTCGACTCAGAAATAACAAAATAATCAACAAATTTGTCCAAAATATTTAATCTTAGATCAACGATATGATCTTCATTAAAATATTGAAAGCAGTCATAAATAGCCATTAATTGAAATAGTAATCCTCTAATTTTTCTATTTTATTGTTACTGATTTTAAATCTTTTTAGTATAACTTGTAGAATTTTTAAATGACCAAAAATTAGCATCAAGCTTGTAAATTTTTCAATATTTGCTTTTATCAATTCTTTACCAGAATTATTGTTAAAATTAGGTATAAATATCATATCAACTTCGGCTGGAATTCTTGTGCTATGGTCTCCAATTCCTTTCCAATCAATTAAAACATAATTCATCTTATAAAGAAAATTAACTAACTCATGCCAACTAGGAACATTTTTATAAATTGAAAAAAAATGTACCTCTATTTTAATTAACAGCGGTCGAAAACTCCCTATTCCTTTAAGGATTTCAAATTCTGCTCCTTGAGTGTCAATTTTAAGATAATCTAGCTTGTTTACATTTAGTTCAGAAAGTTGATTACTTATCGTATCACACTCTATTTGAATTGTTCGCGTTACTTGATAATTTTGAAAATCTTTTTGTTTAATTCTATGTAAATCAAAAGCTTCCTCATTTGGCATGTACATAGATGAACTTCCTAATCTATTATCTAAAATATACAAATTTTTCTTTTCTTTATTGCTCCATAGACCTTTTTTAATAAGAAATTTTTGTCCTTTCAATTTATTAGCCTCCTCTTTTATCGGCTCTACTAAAATACTTTCAAAAAATTGGTTATATTTACTTGGAAAAAAATTGTCAGAATTGAACCCCCCCTGAGCACCAACATCTAATGCTACAATCTTTTCGTTTTTAATTAAATTCTCTATATGTTCTTTAAAATTATGTTGTTCATTACTTTTGTAAGCTTTTTCATTCAAGAAATTGATTACTCTTCTATTTAATTTAAAAGTAATCAGTATTTTATAAATAATAGGCAATAGTGGTTTTAATAAACTTCTAAAAAATTTTTGGATTTTAATTTTCATATTTGAAAATATTTATTTTTTTGTAAATGTAGTGAGTCCTATTTTCTTTCCATCGATTAGAGACGATGAACAATGAAGCCTGGTCCTATCAAAAATCAACATCGAACCCAATTCCCATTCATAGACTATATCAATTTCTAATCCCTCAAGATTTTCAATTTTTTCATGTTTTAAATATTTTTGATGTTTTTCTTTATTAAAGGGCTTTTTTGTATATAAATTTAAATGTTCAGAAGATCTTACGTTTTGACCATATTTAAGATTAGTTACTTTAAGTTCGTTTTCATCAATTGTGAAATTAGTTGAATTCCCGTAAAATTTATTCTTGAAAATAACTGTACTACCTTTAGAAGTAAGTGGAATTAAAGTTTGTTTAAAAATTATCTCATTTAAATTAAAGCCTGCATCTACATGTAAACCTATAGGGTTATAGCTTTCTTGAAAAAGGCCTAAAATATCATCATTATTTTCATCTTTCAGATTATCCATTTTGAACTCTCCAATTTCATTTTTTACTTTATTGTAAAAAAGAGACTCAAGTTCACTGCTGTAATTTTTAAGCCATCTTTTTTTTATTACATTTTGTTTTTTGTTATGGACTGTAGTTGGTAAGTCTTGATAAAGCTTAAAAAATTTTTCTAATTCATTATTACTAAATAAATTTTTTATTATTTTTGGTGAACCCTCTAGTTTTTTAATTTCTTCTATATTTTTATGCATACTCTATTCTCCCATATTAATTAAAGTACCCCTATTTTTGGCTCCATTATAAGATAGGTAAAAAATGAGTATCCCTATCAAAAAATAAACAAAAGATATGAAGATAGCTTTTAATATTTGACTATAATTTATGATATCATGAATTAAAATATTTCTCATCTCTTCAAAAATGTGAACTAAAGGTAGTAATTTAGCAATAACTTGAAGCCATCCGGGTAATATTTCAATAGGATAATAGATGCATCCTAGGGGCGCTAAAAAAAACAAACTCGCCCAAGCAATGTTTTCAAATGATGGTCCAAATCTCACTAATCCTGCAGTCACCAAAAGACCTAATGTAACTCCAAAAATATAAAGCGTTATAAGTAAAAATACTAATGGAGCTCCGATTTTAAAAATAGAAACACCAAAAAGAGGGATTGCTATTAATGCTGCAGGAATTAAACCAATTAAAGTTCTAAAAATTGCTGTAAAAGTTAATGCAGTTATTATTTCACTAAGTTTAATTGGTGCAATAAACAAGTTTGTGAAATTTCTACTCCAAATTTCCTCAAGGAACATCATATTATAACTTATGCTGGATCTAAAAAGAAAATCGTAAAGTATTGCTGCACTCAAAATTATTCCTACGGTGTTTTCAAAATATGAGGAACTTAGCGTAAAAAATTTAGATATAAATCCCCACAAAAATATTTGAATTGTAGGCCAATAAATCAGATCGAGAATTCTTGGGAAAGAACCTTTAATTAAATATATATGCCTTAAACTCAAAGCAAATACTTTACCCCAATTCATTTTTGCTCCTAGCTATTTTTAAAAAAGTATCTTCTAAGTTAGCTCTTCCATGTTTTTTAATTAATTCTCCGCAAGTACCACTATCTACGATCTCACCTTGCTTCATCATTACAATTTTATTGCAAAGTCTTTCAACTTCACTCATATTATGTGAAGCTAACAATATTGTGAGTTCATTATTTTTTTTATATCTCTCAATATACTCCCTAACAAAATCTCCAACATCAGGATCCAGACTAGCTGTCGGTTCGTCTAAAAATAACAATTTAGGTTTATTAATTAGGGATTTTGCTAAAGCAACTCTATTTTTTTGTCCAGAAGAAAGTTCCCCAGTTTTTTTGTATAAAAATTTTTGCAAATTTAAATCTTCCACTAATTCACTCAGTCTATCGTAGATTTTTTTTACTCCGTATAATCTTGCATAAACCTCTAAATTTTGCTTTACAGTAAGTTTTTTTGGTAATTCGATATAAGGGGAAGCAAAGTTCATCAAAGTTAATAATTTAATTCTATTTTTTGGTTCTAAGGAAATCTCATTTATATATATTTTTCCACTAGTTGGTGTTATTAAACCAAGCATCATTCCTATTGAGGTAGTTTTTCCACATCCATTAGGACCAAGAAGGCCCAAAGTACTATTTTTTTCTAATGTGAAGCTAATGTTATTTACAGCCGTTACAGTCTCAAATTTTTTCACTAGATTTTTTATTTCCAATTTCATTTTAAAATTTTGATGCTCTTCTTATCCTATCATTGATTGCTATTCCAGGACCCGTATCTGGTATTTTACATATTTGAATTTTTTTATAGCCTTTTCTTTTTATTAATCTAAATAACTTGTATAAATTTGTCGCTGCCTCTTTTAAATTTGATCTTTCGCTTAAAGAAAAAAAAGAATTTTTATATTTGTGTTTATCTCCTAAGTAAATAAACGCACTTTTCCCGTCATGTTTTTTTTGATTAATTAAAACAGGTATTCCAGGGGAATAATGTTTTTTCATCATTCCAGGGGACATAATTTTTTTATTTTTAAAATTGTAAAGAACTTTTAATTTTAAAGTTTTTTCTATTAAAAATTTATCAATGATGCCTGGCCGTAAAATTTGTGGTGTACCAGTTAAATCAATTACAGTTGACTCTAAACCTATTTTACAACTTCCACCATTTATAATTAATTTAAGTTTTTCTTTGAATTCTTCAAAAACATCTTTTGGGCTAACTGGACTAACACCTGAAGATTTATTTGCGCTAGGCATGGCTAAAGGAAACTCAATTTTTTTTAACAAAGTTCTCACAACCCTATGCTTTGGAAATCTGACAGCTACTGTATTTAATTTTGCACATGCGGAGGGTTGAATTTTAGATTTCATTTTTCGTTTTAAAATAAATGTAATAGGTCCTGGACAAAATTTTCTATATAAATTTACTAAATAATTATTAATTTCAATGTCATTCTTTGCATCGTTTAAACTATGATAATGAATTATAAGTGGATTATTTTTTGGCCTACCCTTTAATTCAAATATCTTTTGAACAGATTTTTTTAAATAAGCATTCCCTCCCAGCCCATACACTGTTTCTGTCGGCAGCCCTGCAACACCTCCATTTTTTAAACTATTAACCAATTTGTTAAGAATTTTTTCGTTGAAAGTATATATATTTGAATAGCTATTTTTCATAATGTAATTATTATTTATCAGATGAAATATGAAAATATTCCAGCTGATATAAAAAGTAAATCATTAAAAGAGACTAGAAGGGAAATAGATGAAATTTTGAGCAAATTAGAAAATCAAACGACCAATCTAGATGACTCAATAGGTGATTACCAAAGACTTATACAGCTTAATAAACATATTGATGAATTGTTCAAAAAAAAGTTCAAGGAAATTTCAGGAAAAAAATAAATGATTAAAATAAAATTAAAAAAAAATGCAAAAAAAGTCGATAGATTTTTACTTAATTATTTAAAATTACAAAATAAATCTTTACTCATAAAGCCAATGAAATATGGAGTTATATCAGGTGGAAAAAAAATTAGATCATCTATAATTTTTGACACGGGTAAAATATATAATTTAAGTGAAAAAAAATTGATAAATATTTGCGCTGCTGTAGAGTGTATACATTCATATTCATTAATACATGATGATTTGCCTTGTATGGATAATGACTCAATAAGAAGAGGAAAACCATCGACACATATAAAATTTGGAGAAGCATCAGCGGTATTAGCTGGTAGTTCACTTTTAACTTTAGCTTTTGAAATTATAACTAGCAAAAATTTTAATCTCGACTCAAAAGTTAAAAATGAGATAGCTAGATATTTAGCTATTTGTTCAGGACATACTGGGATTGCTGGCGGCCAGGAATTAGATCTTAGATACGAAAATAAAAAAAAATCAATAAATCAAATTATTGAAATGCAAAAAAAAAAAACTGGGAAACTATTTAACTTCTGTTTATATTCCGTTGGAGTTGTAGCAAATAAGGATAAAAGTGAAAAATTATTTTTAAGTAAACTCGGTGAAGAAATAGGTTTGTTATTTCAGTTGGCTGACGATCTTTTAGATAAAAAGGGATCATTGAGCTTAGTTGGTAAGCCTGTTAAAAAAGATAACAAAAAAGGTAAATCAACTTTATTAAAGTTGATGGGTGAAAAAAAAGCTTATTTGTATGCTAATAATTTAAAGAGAAAAATATTGCGTAAATTGAAAAAACATGGAAAAAAAGCAAATGAATTAGTTAAAACAATTGAATTTATACTAGAAAGAAAATTTTAATGGGTAGACTTATCAAACAAATTAACTTTCCTGCAGACTTAAGAAAATTTAAAAAAGCTGATCTGAGAAAAATTTCAGACGAATTAAGAGATGAATTAATTGACGTTGTCTCCGAGACAGGAGGGCATCTAGGCGCGGGCCTCGGAGTGGTTGAATTAACTGTAGCTTTACATTATGTTTTTAACACTCCTAAAGATAAATTAGTTTGGGACGTTAGCCATCAATGTTATCCTCACAAAATTATAACTGGTAGAAGGGATAGAATTAAGACCCTAAGGAAAGGCGGTGGATTATCTGGATTCACAAAACGAACTGAAAGTGAATATGATCCTTTTGGAGCAGCACATAGTTCTACATCTATTTCCTCGACTTTAGGAATGGCTGTAGCAAAAAAATTATCAAATGATAAAAATAATGTCATAGCTGTAATTGGAGACGGCGCTATGAGTGCAGGGATGGCTTACGAGGCAATGAATAATGCCGGAGTTTTAAAATCTAATTTAATAGTTGTTTTAAATGACAATGATATGTCGATTGCTAGACCGGTAGGAGCTATGAGTAACTATTTAGCCAAATTATTATCCGGAAAAATATATTTTAGTCTAAGAGAAACTATAAAAATGATAATTTCATCTTTTTCCAAAAGGTTTAGTCAAAAAGCTGGTAAAGCTGAAGATTTATTTAGAAATATTGTTACAGGAGGAACGCTATTTAATGAGTTAGGATTTTATTATGTAGGTCCAATTGATGGACATGATGTAGAAAATTTAGTCCAGATTTTTGAAAATGTTAAAAATTCAAATCATCAAGGCCCTGTATTGATACATGTGAGAACGCAAAAGGGTAAAGGTTATAAACCTGCTGAAGACTCAGGTGATAAATATCACGGCGTCTCAAAATTTAACATTTCGACAGGAGAGCAAACAAAATCTAAGTCAAACATTCCCTCTTACACTAATGTGTTTGCTGAAACTTTAATCAAACATGCAGAACAAGATACAAAAATCATTGGTATTACGGGTGCTATGCCTTCAGGTACAGGATTAAACTTATTTGAAAAAAAATTTCCTGATCGAACTTTTGATGTTGGAATAGCAGAACAACATGCAGTTACTTTTGCAGCAGGATTAGCAACAGAAGGTTATAAACCCTATGCAGCGATTTACTCTACTTTTTTACAAAGAGCTTACGACCAAGTAGTACATGATGTAGCTTTACAATCATTACCAGTAAGATTTGCTATAGATCGTGCAGGATTAGTAGGCGCTGATGGACCTACACATGCTGGTTCATTTGATATTACTTATTTATCAACATTACCTAATTTTGTGGTTATGGCTGCAAGCGATGAAGCTGAACTCGTAAAAATGATTAATACCTCAGTTAATATTAATGATCGTCCTTCAGCTTTTAGATATCCCCGTGGTAATGGCGTTGGAGTTAAACTACCTTCAACAAAGGAAATTTTAGAAATTGGAAAAGGTAGAATTATTAAAGATGGAAAAAAAGTAGCTTTATTAAATTTTGGTACTAGACTTGAAGAATGCAAAAAGGCATCAGATAAACTTTCCAAAAAAGGAGTAGAGTGTACCATTGTGGATGCAAGATTTGCAAAACCATTAGATGAAAAATTAATAATTGAAATTGCAACCAATCATGAAGTACTAATTACAATAGAAGAGGGTTCAATTGGTGGTTTTGGATCTCACGTGTCTCAATTATTATCTGAAAGAGGTGTATTTGATACTGGTTTGAAATTCAGATCAATGATTTTACCAGATATTTTTATCGATCAAGATACCCCTGAAAAAATGTATGAAACAGCAGGTTTAGACAGTTTATCAATATTAAATAAAGTAGAAGAAACTTTAAATTCAAAAATAATATTAGCAAAAAATAAAAATAAATTTACAAACTAACCACACTGAGCTTTATGCATTAGCAAGTGATCTAAAAGCACACAGCTAATCATTGCTTCACCAATTGGTACAGCTCTAATACCCACACATGGATCGTGCCTTCCTCTTACAGATATTTTCGTATTTTTCCCTTTTTTATCAATCGTATCTCTGCTTGTTAATATTGAAGATGTAGGTTTAACTGCAAAAGATGCAATTATGTCTTGACCTGAAGAAATTCCACCTAAAATACCTCCAGCTTTGTTCGATTTAAATTTTATTCCTCCAGAACCTTTGCCCATCTCATCTGAGTTTTCTTCTCCACTTAAAAAAGCTGCATTCATACCAGCACCGATATTTACTCCCTTAACTGCATTAATGCTCATTAGTGCGGCAGCGATATCAGTATCTAGTTTTGAGTAAATTGGGGCGCCTAAACCCACAGGAATTCCAGAAGCTCTTAATTCAATAATTGCTCCACATGATGAACCTGCTTTTCTTACAGCGAGAAGATATTTTTCCCAAAGTTTCACAGATTTTTTATCAGGGCAGAAAAAGGGATTTTTTCTGATTTCTTTATTATCCCAATTTAATTTATTACAAGACATTAATCCTAACTGCGTAACTGCACCAATTACATTGAATTTTAACCCTAACATTTTTTTTAAAACAATTTTAGCAATTGCACCCGCAGCAACTCTACAAGCAGTTTCTCTTGCAGACTGTCTGCCACCACCTCTAAAATCTCTAATTCCATATTTCTTAAAATAAGTATAATCAGCATGCCCTGGTCTAAATTTATTTTTTATGGTCTCGTAATCTCTAGATCTTTTATCTTCATTGTGGATTATAATTGAAATAGGTGTTCCAGTTGTTTTTCCCTCAAATACTCCTGATAGAATTAAAGCTTTATCTGACTCTTTTCGCTGTGTAGTAAACTTTGACTGTCCAGGCCGTCTTCTATCCATATCTTTTTGAATATCCTTCTCTGATAAAGGGATATTGGGCGGGCAACCATCAATAACACAACCAATAGATGGCCCATGGGACTCCCCCCAAGTAGTAAACCTAAAAATTTTTCCAAAAGTATTAAAAGACATAGATAATTAATGTATAAATTATTTTAAAGAAATTATGAATCAAAAAAATGGCAAAAATTCACTGGGCATCGATATTTGCTTTGAAGACCTGGACAACCCTATAGAATTGTTCAAAAAGTGGTTTTCTAAAGCAGAAGAAAGCGAAATAAATGATCCGAATGCTGTTGCTGTTGCAACTTCAAACAAAGATAACCAGCCAAATGTCAGGATGGTATTGCTCAAGGGTTTGAGTGACAAAGGATTTGTTTTTTATACTAATTTTCAAAGTAGAAAAGGTGGTGAACTAAAAGAGAATCAAAAAGCATCAATGTGTTTTCATTGGAAGAGTTTAAGGCGTCAAGTAAGAACGATCGGAAGAGTAGAGGAAGTTTCGAAAAAAGAAGCTGATGAATATTTTAACTCTCGACCATATAAAAATAGAATAGGAGCATGGGCATCTACTCAATCAAAAGTACTCGATAAAAGAGAAACTTTCTTAGATAAAATTAAAGAGTTTGAAAAGAAATATCCTGATCAAAATAATGTTCCGCGACCTCCGCACTGGTCTGGGTGGAGACTGCTACCAGACGAAATAGAATTTTGGTTGGATGGCGTAGGAAGAATTCATGAAAGACTAAATTATAAAAAAAAAGAGGGTAGATGGGAAAAAGAACTTCTTTATCCTTAATAAGATCTGTTAAGACTAAAGCTTGTTAAATTTTGTAAGATTTTTTTATCTTCTGTATCCGGAAAAATTGCTAAAGAGTCGTAAGAAACATTTACAAAATACTCTGCTTTTTTAAAAGTAGCTTCAACTGCTTTATATTTATAAATTAAAGCAAGTGTCTCGCTAAAATCATCTTCATTTCTTTTTTCTTTTTTCATAATTTCAGTTAAGAAACTTTTTTCTTCATCATTTCCTTTTTGAAAAATAGTGATTAATGGAAGCGTTACTTTACCTTCAAAAAAATCTTTGCCGATCTGTTTTCCAAACAACTTCTCCTTAGCATAATAATCAAGAGCATCATCTGCTATTTGGAAAGCCAAACCTAGATTTCTTCCATAAGATTCTAATGCTTTTTTTTCTTTGTCGTTGCTTCCAGATAAGCAAGCTCCAGTTTTAGCGGCAGCAGAAAAAAGTGAAGCAGTTTTTAAGTTGATTATTTCTATATACGTTTCTTCGAGAAGGTCAGCTTCACCTTTATGTTGAAGTTGCAAAACTTCACCTTGTGCAATTTTTGCAGATGTTGATGATAATAATTTTAATATTTCTAAATCACCATCTTCTACCATCATCTCAAAGCATCTACTAAGTAAATAATCTCCAACTAAAATAGATGATTGATTGCCCCAAATTGAATTTGTTGTTTTGACTCCTCTTCGTAAATCGCTTTCGTCAATGACATCATCGTGTAATAAAGTTGCTGAATGAATTAGCTCAACACATGCAGCCAAATTTACATCTCTGCTGTCTTCTCTATAACCTGTTAGTTTTGCAGACTCTAACGTAAGTAATGCTCTTAACCTTTTTCCACCTGAATTTAAGTGATGGTTACTCATTTTTTTAATTAGATTAACTTCACTTTTTAATTTTTGCTCAATAAGGCCTTCAACTTTTTGAAGTTTTTTATTAAGATGATTTTTAAGTTCTAAGTAAGCAGAATTAGCTGTTTTTTTTAGTGGTATTACTGATCCCATATACAATATTTATATTTGTTTTTGAGTAATAATAAATTTTTTAATAGTAACGTGGTGACGCACCCATAATTCAACTATAAGTAGCGCATTTATTAATTAAAATTTAGATTATTACTGTTATAAGAATAAAATAATCATCGTAAAAATATGTTTTCATTTTTTAAAAAGAAAAAAATTGTTCCCCACGTTAGACTAACAGGGATCATTGGTTCAGCTGGTAGATTTAAGCAAGGCATGGAATTAGCTAATCAAAGAGATATTTTAAAAAAAGCCTTTTCGGTAAAAAAGATCACTCATGTGGCTATATCAATAAATTCACCTGGGGGTTCACCTGTTCAATCACATTTAATTTATAGTTATATTAGACAGCTTGCAGAAAAAAATAATGTAAAGGTAATTATTTTTGCTGAAGATGTAGCTGCATCTGGAGGGTATTTTATAGCTTGCGCAGGAGACGAAATATTTGCTAACTCAAGTTCAATTATTGGTTCAATAGGAGTTATATCGGCTTCTTTTGGTTTTAAGGATTTGATTCAAAAAATTGGAGTAGAGAGAAGAGTTTACACAGCAGGTAAAAATAAAAGCACTTTAGATCCTTTTAAAGAAGAAAAAGAAGAGGATATTAAAAGATTAAAAAATATTCAATTAGAATTGCACGAGGATTTTATTAAAGTTGTTGAAAAAAGCAGAGGGTCTAAGCTTAAAGATCCAGAAAAAAACAATATTTTTACCGGTGAATTTTGGACTGGTAAAACCTCACTTAAGCTTGGATTAATAGATGGCATAGGAAATGCTGATCAGATTCTTAAAGAAAAATTTGGAGATAAAGTTATTATTAAAAATTTCGAAAAACCAAAAGGATTTATAGCAAGAAAACTTTCTTCGTCATTTCAAGATCCTATAGAAAAACTTGCAAATTTAATTGAAGAAAAATCTATGTGGCAAAAATTTGGTTTGTAAATGCCAGTTAAAAAAAAAGTTAAAAAAAAATTAAGCTTTCTTTCTTTTCAAGATATTATTATGAATCTTCAAAAGTTTTGGGGTAAAAATGGGTGTGTAATTTTACAACCCTACGACTTAGAAGTAGGAGCGGGAACATTCCATCCTGCAACTACATTAAGATCTTTAGGCCCGAAACCATGGAAAGCTGCTTATGTTCAGCCGTCGAGAAGACCTACAGACGGGAGGTACGGTGAAAATCCAAATCGTCTACAACATTATTATCAATATCAAGTAATAATAAAACCATCTCCTAAAAACATAAAGCAAACTTATCTAAAAAGTTTGGCTACAATAGGTATCGATGTAAAAAATCATGATATTCGTTTTGTAGAAGATGATTGGGAAAGCCCAACGCTTGGTGCTTCAGGACTAGGCTGGGAAGTTTGGTGCGATGGTATGGAGATTACACAATTTACTTATTTTCAACAAATGACAGGATTAGAATGTAACCCTGTTCCAGTAGAGATAACCTACGGTCTTGAGAGATTATGTATGTTTGTTCAAAGTAAAAATAATGTTTTTGATCTTGATTGGAACAATGATGGTGTAAAATATAGAGAAGTTTTTTTTCAGGCTGAAAAAGAGTTTTCAGCGTACAATTTTGAATTTGCAAATACTGAGATCTTGCTTAATAACTTCGAGAGCACCGAAAAAGAGTGTAAATCTTTGCTTGAAAAAAAACTTTCACTTCCTGCTTATGATCAATGCTTAAAAGCAAGTCACATATTTAATTTATTAGATGCCCGAGGAGTTATAGGGGTAGCAGAGAGGACTGGTTACATAACTAGAATAAGGGAACTAGCAAAAGGTTGTGGTTCATTATGGTTAAGTTCACAAAGCTAAATTATGACAGAATTTTTATTGGAACTTTACAGTGAGGAAATTCCACCCCAACTACAAATAGCTGCTAGATCACAATTAAAACAGTCTATTGAAAGCTCATTTAAAGAAAACAGAGTAAATTATAAAGAATTATCAGTTTATTCTTCACCAACAAGACTTACTTTATTTGTAAAAGATTTAGCGGAAAAAATAAAAATTGACGCTATGGAAATCAAAGGTCCTAAAGTAGGTTCGCCTAATGAGGTTTTACAGGGTTTTCTAAAGGCTAAAAATATCAGTGAAAAAGATTTAATTGAAAAAGGAACAGAGAAAGGAAAATTTTATTTTATTAAAACACAATCTCAATCAATTTTAGTTGAAGATTTATTAACTAAAATTATTCCAAAATCATTAGCATCAATTACCTGGAAAAAATCAATGAAATGGTCAGATCATAATTTGACGTGGGGAAGACCTCTTAGATCAATTTTTGCAACTTTTAACTATAAAAAATTATCATTTAAGTACGAGCATCTTGATGCAACAGACGAAATAATTATTGAGCAAGATTTAATTACAAAAACTAAAAAAGTAAAAGATTTTAAAGATTACCTTAGTTTTTTAAAAAGTAATAAAATAATTGTTAATCATAAGGAAAGAGAGGAGATTATTCTCAAAAAAATCAACTCTTTTTCTCAGTCCAAACAATACAAAAAGAACTTAAACTCAAAGCTTTTAGAAGAAGTAGTAAACATTGTAGAAAATCCAATCTTACTTCATATAAGTTTTAATAAAAATTATCTTGAAATTCCAAAAGAAATTATAATTTCAACTCTAGAAAAAAATCAAAGGTATTTTCCAATTTTTGACAGTAGAGACCGATTAACTAATTATTTTTTTGTTGTGTCAAATAAGAAAGATGAAAAAAATTTAATTACTAAAGGAAACAAAAGAGTTGTTGAAGCTAGATTGGCTGACGCTAAGTTCTTTTGGGATAAGGACAAATCAAAAAATCTTATTAAGCAAATAGCAAATCTCAAATCAGTCACTTTTTATGAAAAACTAGGCACTATTTACGATAAGACTCAAAGATTAAGAAAATTAGCAGGAATGTTATCAGATGATTTAAATATAAATAAAGAAAAAGTTCAGGTTGCAGCATCAATTTCAAAATCTGATTTATGTTCCGACTTAGTTGGGGAATATCCTGAGCTTCAAGGTGTTATGGGAAAATATTTTGCTTTAGCTCAAGGTTTTGAAGATGATGTGGCCAATTCAGTGAGTGACCATTATTTGCCGACAGGCCTTACATCAGTTTTGCCCAAAAAACCTTTTAGTTACTCTATTTCAATTGTAGATAAGGTAGATACTTTAGTTGGTTTTTTTGTTATTGATGAAAAACCTACTAGTTCAAAAGATCCTTTCGCCTTAAGACGAGCAGCGATTGGATTACTTAGAATTATTATTGAGAATAAATTAACCTTTAAACTAAGAGATTTAATCAGCTACAACATAAGACTTTATCAAGAACAAGGTGTTAGAATAATAAATGAGAAAACAGAGCAACAAGTTTTAGAATTTATAAAAGAAAGAATGCGAAACGTATTGAAATTAAAGAATATTAAAGCTGATATGATAGAGGCATCAATTAGTTCTCATGCGGGAGATGATTTTTTAGCTCTTTATGTAAAGACTATTTTAATGAATAAATACAAAAAAAAAGGTATCGGCCTCAATGCAATCAGTTCCTACAAAAGAGCATCGAATATTTTAGATAAAGCCGGAAAAAGGATCGTTGGTAGACCAGACGCAGTTTTATTTAGAAAAAATGAGGAAAAAATACTACATGAAAAAATAAATGAGATTCGGAAAGCTTTTACAGTTAGAGATGATAATAAAGATTATGAAAGCTTGTTGATAAAGCTTTCTGACACCAAAGAATTCACGGATAATTTTTTTGACAACGTAGTAGTAAATGATGAAAATCAGGATATTAAAAATAATCGATTAGAGTTGCTAAAAATGTTTTGTAACACTTTTGACAACTTTATTGATTTTTCAAAATTAGAGGGACTATAATGGTAAAAAGTGTATTTAGTTTTGACGATAAGTCTACCAAAAAGTTAAAAAACAAAAAAAATATTTTAGGTGGAAAAGGAGCAAACCTTGGTGAGATGGGTAGATTGGGTTTACCCGTTCCTCCTGGATTTACTATTACGACGGGAGTTTGTGATCTTTTTTATAAAAATAAAAAAAAATTACCAAAAAAAATAATACAAAATATCGAGTCAGAGCTTAAGAATATTGAAAAGAAAACCAAAAAGAAATTCGGCGATCTTAAAAATCCATTGCTTGTATCTGTTAGATCAGGAGCTAGAATTTCAATGCCTGGTATGATGGATACAATTTTAAATCTTGGCCTTAATGATAAAACAGTTGAGTCATTAAAAAATAAAACATCTAATGGAAGATTTGCAAAAGATAGCTATAGAAGATTTATACAAATGTACAGTAATGTAGTTTTGGGGGTAGAGGGACATTTGTTTGAGGAACTAATTGACAATTATAAGTTAACTAAAGGAGTTTTATTAGACACAGATTTAGATGAGAGCGATTGGGATGGTTTAATTATTAATTTTAAAGAGTTAGTAAAAAAAGAAAAAAAAATTAATTTTCCCCAAGACGTTAAAGAACAATTATTAGGAGCAATTGATGCTGTATTTTTATCTTGGGATAGTCAAAGAGCAAAAACTTATAGAAAATTAAACCAAATTCCAGATCATTGGGGAACAGCTGTAAATATTCAAGCTATGGTTTTTGGAAATATGGGTGAAGATTGTTCAACAGGTGTTGCCTTTACTAGAAATCCTTCAACTGGAGAAAATTCTTTCTTTGGAGAATTTTTAATTAACGCCCAAGGTGAAGATGTCGTAGCGGGTACGAGAACTCCTCAATACATTACAAAAAAAGCTAAACAAGATTCAGGTTCTAAAGATCCTTCAATGGAAGAAGCTATGCCCAAAGTTTATAAAGAGCTTGCAAAAGTATTTCTTAAGTTAGAAAAGCATTATAAAGATATGCAAGACATTGAGTTTACAGTTGAAAATAATAAACTTTGGATGCTTCAAACAAGATCTGGAAAAAGAACTGCCAAAGCTGCAATTAAAATTGCTGTAGATATGGTAAATGAAAAATTAATTTCAAAAAAAGAAGCAATCAAAAGAATAGACCCAAATACCTTAGACACTTTATTACATCCTACTCTAGACGATAAAGTTGAGAAAGAAGTTATTGCTTCAGGTCTACCTGCATCACCAGGAGCCGCAAGTGGTAAAGTTGTTTTTACTGCTGACGAGGCGGAGAAATTAAACGGGATGATGCAAGATACAATATTAGTGAGGTTAGAAACTTCACCAGAGGATATACATGGCATGCATGCCGCTAAAGGTATTCTAACTGCAAGAGGAGGAATGACGAGTCATGCTGCAGTAGTAGCAAGAGGAATGGGTAGACCGTGTGTTTCAGGCTCAAGTGAAATAACAATCGATTATGAGTTAAAACAATTCAAAGCTGGAGAAGTGATTATTAAAGAGGGAGATATTATTACTATAGACGGTGGAAGTGGAAAAGTTATGAAAGGATTAGTCCCCACTGTTCAACCAGAAATTTCTGGTTACTTCTCTACAATAATGAAATGGGCTGATGAATTTAGGAAATTAAAAGTAAGAACAAATGCAGAAACGGAAGCAGATAGTAAAACGGCTAGAGAGTTTGGTGCTGAAGGAATAGGTTTATGTAGAACGGAGCACATGTTCTTCGATGAAGAAAGAATTCTCTCAGTAAGACAAATGATTTTGTCTAAATCAAAAGAGGATAGAAATAGCGCGCTAGATAAGCTTCTACCTCATCAAAAAGAAGACTTTAAAAAAATATTTAAAATTATGTCAGGCTTACCTGTTACAGTGAGATTATTAGATCCACCACTTCATGAGTTTTTACCAAAAGCTGACAAAGACATAGAAGAGGTAGCAAGATCTTTAAATTTATCAGCGAAAGAGGTTAAAGATAGAATAGCAGAGCTTCATGAGGAAAATCCTATGCTTGGGCATAGAGGATGCAGACTTGGTATTTCTTTCCCAGAGATTTATGAAATGCAATGTAGAGCAATATTCGAAGCTATAGTTGAATTAAAAAAACAAAAAGTAAAAGCTGCTTTTGTAGAAATAATGATACCGTTGGTTTCAACTGAGTCCGAATTAAAAATTTTAAGAGCTTTAGTAAATAAAATAGCTAGTGAAATAGAAAAAGAAAATAAATTAAAACTTGAGTATATGGTTGGCACCATGATTGAATTGCCGCGTGCCGCTTTACAAGCGAAGTCAATTTCAAAACATGCTGATTTTTTTAGCTTTGGAACGAATGATTTAACTCAAACAACATTTGGAATAAGCAGAGATGATTCTGGTAAATTCTTAAACGATTATATTGATAATAAAATTTTTGATGTAGATCCATTTGTAAGTATCGATCAAAATGGAGTAGGCGAGCTTGTGGAAATAGCATCTTCCAGAGGAAGAAAGACAAATAAAAATATTAAATTAGGGATATGCGGTGAACATGGGGGTGATCCAAAGAGTATTGAATTTTGTTCTAGAACGGGACTAAACTATGTTTCCTGCTCTCCATTTAGAGTACCAGTAGCACGATTAGCAGCAGCTCAAGCAGAACTATCTAAATAATAAAGTTGAGTCAAATGATTTAGCGCTATGGGTAATCGCTCCTACTGAAATTCTATCTATCCCTGTTTTTGATATTTGTTTGATATTTTTTAAAGTAGCATTACCAGAGTACTCTGTTTGATACTTGTTTTTACAAAGCTTAATGCATTTTTTTAATTGTGAGGAGTTCATATTATCAAAAAGTATTCTTTTAAATTTTAAACCTAAAACCTGTTTGAGTTGATTGATATTTTCTATTTCAACAGTAATAATTTTTTTTGTTTTTATAGCTTTTTTTATCAAACCGCTAAGACTTTTAGATACACTAATATGATTATCTTTAATAAGAATTTCATCACTTAAATTGTATCTATGATTATACCCTCCGCCTTTTTTCACCGCATATTTTTCAAGTGTTCGTAAATTCGGTGTTGTTTTTCTGGTGCAACAGATCTTTGTTTTTTTACTAATCTTTTTTACAAATTGATTAGTAATTGTTGCAATACCTGAGGCATGATTCAGAAAATTTAAAGCGGTTCTTTCAGCTTTTAAGATGGTTTTTGTCATAGCTTTTATTTCAGCAATCACCTTGTTCTTTTTAATTTTTTTTCCATCAGAGACTTTTTTGATGAAGACTGTTTCTCTTCCAATTAATTTAAAGGCCGCTTTGCAGAACTCTAATCCAGCAACTATTCCATCTTGTTTAGCTATTATCCTAGCCTTAATCATCTCATTTTTTGATTTTATGAGTTTAGTAGTTATGTCACCTCTAGGTCTTAGGTCTTCCTCCAAAGCCATTTTTACTACTGATTTGATATAAAATTGATTTAATTTTTGCACTGATCTAACGACCAATTTCAGTCATTCTTTGCACAGATTGTCTTGCTGCTTTAGCCATTTTTTCATCAATGAAAATTTCATTCTTTTCATTCTCTAAACAATCAAGAATTTTCTGTAAGGTAATTTTTTTCATGTAAGGACAAAGATTGCATGGCTTAATAAATTCAACATTAGGATTATCTGCTTGAACATTATCACTCATCGAACATTCAGTAACTAACATAACCTTCTTAGGTTGATTTTTTTTAACATAATCGATCATACCACCAGTTGAACCAGCGAAATCACATGCATCTAAAACATCACTTGGACACTCGGGGTGACCTATAACTTTAATTCCAGGATTTGCTTTTCTTATATCTTGAATTTCCTTTGGTGAAAACTGTTCATGCACAATACAAGAGCCTTTCCAAGAAATTATTTTTACTTTAGTTTGTTTAGCTACATAATTTGCTAAATGCTGGTCAGGCAAGAATATTACTTTATCAGTGTTTAATGACTCTACCACTTTAACTGCATTAGCGGAGGTACAACATACGTCTGTTTCAGCTTTCACGTCTGCTGAAGTGTTTACATACGAAACAACTGGAACACCCGGATATTGTTTTTTTAACAATCTCACATCTTCACCAGTTAATGAAGCAGCTAGTGAACAACCCGCATCCATATCAGGAATTAAAACTTTTTTATCTGGACTCATTAATTTTGCTGTCTCAGCCATAAAATGAACTCCGCAAAGAACTATTATATCAGCTGAGGTTTTTGCAGCTTCAACTGCAAGGGCTAATGAGTCAGCCGCAATATCAGAAACTCCATGGTATATTTCTGGCGTTTGATAATTATGAGCAAGAATTACAGCATTCTTCTCTTTTTTTAATTTATTAATTTTCTCTATTAGAGGTGCATGCACTTTCCACTCTATTTCAGGAACGTGTTTTGAGATCTTTTTATAAATCTCAGAAGAGCTTCTATTAAACTGTTCTTGTGCAGACATACTTATTCTAATCTATCAACTTGAACTAATATTGTCATTCATTTATTGTCGCATTATTAAAGCGGTCGTGCTGAAATTGGTAGACAGGCACGCTTGAGGGGCGTGTGGGTTTCCCGTGAGAGTTCGAGTCTCTCCGACCGCACCAAAAAAGGTTATTTATGATTGAATATTTAAAAAAAAATAAACGAATAGTGCTTATAATTTTAGTTATAGCTTTTATTGAATTGAGTGGTTATGGGATCTTAGCTTCTCTTTCAAGATTATTAAACGCTCTTTAAAATTTTACATTTTTTGGTGTTTGCAAGAAGCTCTGTATTTTCAAATTCTTTAATATTAGGATCAACCACTTTTATTAAGCCAAATGGATAGGGTTGATCTATAAGTATTTTGCCAACTTTAACCTTATTATAAAATAGTTCTTCTCCAACATTTAATTTTTCTGAAGAATAGATTGGCAATAATCTTCTTCTTAATTTTTCCTTTAATTTCATTCTAGCAGTATTTTCTTGACCGATATAGCATCCCTTTTTGAAATCAATTGCGTTAAGCTCTTCAAAATTTGCCTCTAATCCAAATAATTGATCTTTTAAATTTTGAATACCTTTTATTGGAATTCCTAAAGAATGTGCTTTTGCAAAATATGTATCAGGTTTTATTATCTTTAAGTTTAATTTTTTAATTGTGAGATGCAATTTTTCTAATGTTGAAACTATTCTTGCACCTAAATTTTTATTTCGAGGATCTAGAAATAGAGTACTATCTCTAAATTCAATCGTATCTCCAGTTTTATTTTCACTTTTTTGTATATCTAAAAACTTTTCTGAGTTAATTATTCCAATTACATAATCCTCAGATATATCTGTTATTTCAATTTTTGATCTTAATCTATATTTTAATAAATAATTTATTATCTCGTTTGTAAATTGATTATCACAATCTAATAAATAACCTTTCTTTGATTGTATCAAAAAAAATTCAAATAAATATTTACCTTGAGGTGTAAAAAGAGCTGAAAATATCGAGGCAGATGAACTTACTTTTTCAATATCATTAGTAATGATATTTTGAAGAAAATTTTTGATATCTTCTCCTGTTATTGAAATTAATCCACGGTTCTCTAATAAAATAATTTGATCTTTTTCCATATTTGTAAATATATACTGTATAGTATATTTTTTAAATCATGTCTGATAATTTTAGTCTCATTATAAAAAATGGTTCTTGCTACATAGATGGTAAGCTCACAAAAACAGATATTGGTTTACTAGATAATAAAATTAAAAAGATTGGCAAAATCGAACTCAACAGCTCAAAAGTTTATGATGCTACAGATAAAGTTGTTTTACCAGGTATTATAGATACCCAAGTGCATTTTAGAGAGCCAGGATCAACCGATGCGGAGGATTTAGAAAGCGGCAGTCGAGCGGCAGTATTGGGCGGCGTAACATCTTTATTTGAAATGCCTAATACCAATCCTCCTACGTCTAATTTAGTAGAATTTGATAAAAAATTACAGGCTGCAAAAAATCGAATGCATAGTAATTATGCTTTTTATTTCGGAGCGACACCAGATAATATTGATCAACTTGCTAAGTTAAAAGATGTTGAAGGATGTTGTGGTGTAAAGTTATTTGCGGGTTCTTCAACAGGAAACTTATTGGTAGATAAAGAGGCTGACATTGAAAAAGTAATTTCCAGTAGCGATAGAATTGTTTCTATTCACTCTGAAGACGAAGATATTATTAAACTAAGAAAAAAATTTATAAAAAAAGGTGATGTCCATTCACATGCAGAGTGGAGAAATACAGAAGTTGCAATGTCATCTACTCGTAGAGTGGTTAAAATTGCGGAAAGATATAATAAAAAGATTCATGTTCTTCATGTAACTACTAGAGAAGAAGTAGATTTTTTAGCTATGCACAAAAAAAATGTTACTTTTGAAACTACACCCCAGCATTTAACTATGTACGCACCAGATTGTTATGACAAACTTGGAACTTATGCTCAAATGAATCCACCTTTAAGGACTAAAGAACACTATGATAGTTTATGGGTGGCAATTAAGAATGATATAGTTGATGTGTTGGGTTCCGACCACGCCCCACACTTAAAACAAAATAAAGACAAAGAGTATCCCAATTCTCCTTCAGGTATGCCAGGAGTTCAAACTATTTTTCCAGTTATGCTGGACCATGTAAACAATGGAAAACTAACACTTCAACAATTGATAAATCTAATGTGTGAAAATCCTTGTAAAATTTTTGGGATTAAAAATAAGGGATTTTTAAAAGAGGGTTACGACGCAGATTTAACGGTTGCTGATATGAATAAAGAGGTTGTTATTAAAAATGAGCTGATAGCAAGTAAATGTGGTTGGACACCTTTTAATAATCATAAAGTAAAAGGTTTCCCTGTAGCTACGATCGTAAATGGTCATATAGTAATGTCTAATGGTAAAGTGATGGTAGAGTCTAAAGGAACACCACTAAAGTTTTAAAATTTTGTTCTCAACTAGGTCAGCTTTTATTTCATCTAAGATAGCTGGATCATCTATTGTGGCTGGCATTTTATAAGGCTCATTATCAGCAATCTTTCTTACTGTTCCTCTTAAAACTTTTCCCGATCTTGTTTTTGGCAATCTTTTTACGATAATTGCTATTTTAAAAGCTGCTACGGGACCAACTTTTTCTCTGACCATCTTTATACATTCGTTGATTATATCTTTCTTATCTTTTGTAACTCCAGCTTTTAAAGCAAGTAAGCCTATAGGAAGCTGCCCTTTTAATTTATCAGCAATACCAATAACAGCACATTCGGCTACATCATTATGTTCAGCTAATACTTCTTCGATTGCCCCAGTAGATAATCTATGACCTGCTACGTTTATAATATCATCTGTTCTGGACATAATCCAAACGTAACCGTCTTCATCGATGTGTCCTGCGTCGTAAGTTTGGTAATAACCAGGATAAGTTGTCATATAATTTTCTTTATATCTTTTGTCTGCACCCCATAACGTTGGAAAAGTTCCTGGCGGCAAGGGAAGTTTAACTACAATGTCACCCATTTTTCCTGCACCTACTTCTTTACCTTCAGAATTTAAAACTTTTAAATCATAGCCAGGAACTGGTTTAAATGCTGATCCGTATTTTACAGGAAATGACTCTATTCCTGTGCAATCAGATGTAATTGCCCAACTCGTCTCAGTTTGCCACCAATGATCTATCACAGGTGAATTGGATAATTTTTCAAACCACTTAATAGTGTCAGGGTCGGCTCGCTCACCTGCTAAAAACAATTTATCAAATTTACTTAAATCATATTTTTTAAAAAATTTTCCATTCGGATCCTCCTTTTTGATAGCTCTAATAGCAGTTGGTGCTGTAAAAAGAGATTTTACTTTATGTTCTGAAATTATTCTCCAAAAAACTCCTGCATCTGGAGTGCCAACTGGCTTACCTTCAAATAAGACTGTAGTACATCCATAAAATAATGGAGCATACACAATATAAGAATGACCAACAATCCAACCAATATCACTTGCTGACCACCATACGTCATCTGGTTCAATATTATAAATATTTTTCATCGTCCATTTTAAAGCAACGATGTGCCCCCCAATATCTCTCACTATTCCCTTTGGCAAACCAGTGGTTCCAGATGTGTAAAGAATGTAAGCATAGTCATTAGCATTCATCTGTTCACATTCAGCTGGTTTTACGCCTTTATGCGCTTCTTCCCAGGTAATATCTATTTTAGGATTTAATTCTGCTTTATCTTTCTCTCTTTGAAAAATTATACACTTATGAGGTTTATGATTTGCAAGTTCTAAAGCTTTGTTAACCAAAGGTTTATAATGAACTGTTTTTCCAGGCTCGTAACCACATGATGCTGTAACAATAATCTTTGCTTTTGAGTCGTCTATTCTGCTGGCCAATTCGTTTGCAGCAAATCCGCCAAACACCACAGAGTGGACTGCACCAATTCTACCGCAAGCTAACATGGCTACAACTGCCTCAGGAATCATCGGCATATAGATTATTACTCTGTCTCCTTTGGTAATACCTTGACTCTTTAAAGCTCCAGCGAACAATGAAACTTTTTCTCTTAATTCGGTATAAGAAATATTTTTTTTTACTCCTGTAATCGGACTGTCATAGATAATTGCTAATTTTTCACCTTTACCTTTATCGATATGAAGATCTAAAGCGTTATAACAAGTGTTGGTTATTCCATCTTCAAACCACTTATAGAAAGGAGGGTTATTTGTATTAAGAATTTTAGTAGGTTTTTTGTACCAAAAAATATTTTCTGATACTTCTTTCCAGAAATTTTCTTTATTTTTAATAGATTTATCGTAAATTTCTTTATATTTTCGACTCAATTCTCCCTCCTCGAATTTCGGTTATTTTTAGGAGTATTTCATAAATATCCCCAAAAAAAAATAAAAAAACCAATAAAAATGGCCTTTTTTGACGAAAAAAACACTTCACTGTAACTTTTTTTTTTACTATGGTTCCCGTCAAGTTATTCGGTAGTGAGTAAGTTTTCACTTGTCCGAGTAGTTTATATATAAACTAAATGGAAAACTAAACAAACGAGGGAGGTTTTCATGAGTAAATTAAAAATGTTTGCACTAGCAACTGTTGCCGTATTAGGCTTAACAGGTTCTGCTAATGCAGCTACCCCTATGTTAGAGACAGGAGATTTCGTAGGAATATCTTTCTGGCTTGTATCTATGGGTATGATCGCAACTACAGTATTCTTTTTTGCTGAAAGAAACACAGTAGCTGCATCATGGAGAACATCTTTAACAGTAGCTGGACTTGTAACTGGTGTTGCATTCGTTCACTACATGTATATGAGAGAAGTTTGGGTGACTACAGGTGATACACCGACAGTATACAGATATATTGACTGGTTAATCACAGTGCCACTTCAAATGATCGAATTCTATCTAATCTTGGCAGCTGTAAGAAAGGTGCCAACTTCTATATTCTGGAAGCTATTAATTGGTTCATTAGTAATGTTAATCGGTGGATACTTAGGTGAAGCTGGTTATATTCAACCATTTGTAGGTTTCGTAATTGGAATGGCTGGATGGATTTACATCTTGTTTGAAATATTCTCAGGTGAAGCTGGAACTATGGCGGCAAAAGCTGGTAACAAAGCAATGTCTACTGCTTTCAGCGCTATGAGAATAATCGTTACTATTGGTTGGGCTATATATCCATTAGGATATATCTTCGGTTACCTAACTGGTGGTGTTGATGCAAATGCTTTAAACATAATTTACAATTTAGCTGACTTTGTTAACAAGATCGCTTTCGGTCTAGTTATTTGGGCAGCAGCAATGCAAAACACAAGATTAGCATCTAGATAATAGATAATATCTTATAAAAAAGGGCGGGTATGTTTTGCATACTTGCCCTTTTTCTTTAGATACTTATATATATAAGAATGGAATTATCAAAACCATACAAGGGAAAAGGAAAACGTAAAATTAAAAAGATGCCTTTCACAGTCAAAGGCTATATTTTATATTACGCCTTTTTTTGGGTTGTTATTATTTCAATTTATTTAATTTATTAAATGCCCAAAATTACTTATCAAGATAATGAAGGGAATTCTAAAACAATAGAAGTAGACAACGGTTTATCAGTTATGGAAGGCGCAATACAAAATGATATTCCAGGTATTGACGCAGACTGCGGCGGCTCAATGGCTTGTGCTACTTGCCATGTTTATGTCGAAGAAAAATGGTTAGATAAACTTCCTAAAGCTGAAGAAGCCGAGATAGACATGATAGATATGGCATTTGAGCCAAAAAAAAATAGTAGATTAAGTTGTCAATTAATTGTTTCAGATGAATTAGATGGATTAAAAGTAACAACACCCAGCAAACAAGCGTAATGAAAAAAATAGACACAATAATAATAGGAGCCGGACCCGTAGGATTATTTGCAGTTCATCAACTGGGTATTAAAGGTCTCAGTTCAATCGTTATCGACAACCTAGATAAAGCTGGAGGACAATGTATTGAGCTTTATCCTGATAAACCAATTTATGATATTCCTGCTGTTCCCGAATGCACTGGACAGGAATTAACTAAAAAATTGTTAGAGCAAATTAAACCTTTTAATACTGAGTTTTTTTTAAATGAAAGGGTTGAAGAAGTAAAAAAAGATAAAGAAAACTGGATTGTGAAAACAAACAACAATAACGAATTTTCCTCTCCAAATATTATTATTGCTGGGGGTGTAGGATCTTTTGAGCCTAGAAAACTTTCAGTAAAAGAGGCTGAAAATTTCGAGAATAAATTTTTATTTTATGCGGTTCGAAACAAAGAGCAATTTAAAAACAAAAATATTTCAATTTTTGGCGGAGGGGACTCGGCTTTGGATTGGGCTTTAGAACTTTCAAAGTTTTCAAATATTAGCTTAATCCATCGAAGAGATGAATTTAGAGGCGCTCCTCATACTTTATCAGAAATTAAAAAATTAGAAAAAGAGGGAAAAATTTCTATTAAAACTCCGTGCCAACTCGAGTCAATTGAGGGTAGAGACAAAATTGATGCTATAACTGTAAAATTTGATAATGGAAAAACCGAAAAAATTAAAACTGACGTTGTTTTAAGTTTTTTTGGTTTGATAATGAAATTAGGCCCAATAGCTGAATGGGGATTAAATATGAACAAAAAAACTATAGAGGTAAATTCTGAGAATTTTCAAACAAATAAAAAAGGTATATTTGCAGCAGGAGACATTTGTAATTATCCGGGTAAATTAAAGCTAATCTTATCTGGTTTTCATGAAGTAGCTCTAGCATCTGTAGAATGTTTTAAAAGAGCAAGACCAAATGAAAAATATAGGTTTGAGTTCACCACATCATCAAAAACGATACAGCAAAGACTAGGAAAAAAATGATAGAATTACTTACCGCTAATACTCCCAACGGTAAGAAGATTTCTATCATGCTTGAAGAAATAGAGTTTAAATATAAGTTAACAAAAATAAATATCAATAAAGACGAGCAATTTAAACCGGAGTTTAAAAAGATAAGTCCTTTCAGTAAAACTCCAGTTATAATTGATCACGAAACAAAAACTAGTCTATTTGAATCTGGAGCAATATTAATTTATCTGGCTGAGAAAAGTGGTAAATTTTATAACAAAGACCGAAGAACGATAATTAATCAGTGGCTTTTTGGTCAGGTAGCCTATGTTGGGCCTATGCTAGGTCAACATCATCAATTTCATTATTACAATCCAGGTAAAAGTACTTTCGGAGAAAATAGATATTTTAAAATTTCAGAGCGAATTTATCGTGAACTTGATGAGAGATTGGCTTCGTCAAAGTTTTTAGCTGGCGATGATTATACAATTGCTGATATAGCAACATTTCCTTGGATAGCGCGTCACGAATGGCATGATATTGGATTAAACAAATATAAAAATCTCTCAAAGTGGTACTTAGAAATTTCAAATAGAAAAGCAGTCCAAATAGGTTATGATTTGCTAAAAAAAGGAGAGCTTATACCTAAAGTTTAATCATCAATAAAGATTTTTTCGTCTCTTTCATGCCTCTCTTGAGCCTCGATCGATAAAGTAGCAACAGGTCTTGCCATCAACCTTTTCAAACCGATGGGCTCACCAGTTTCTTCACAATAACCGTAAGTTCCATCTTTAATTCTTTGTAAAGCTGAGTTTATTTTTGAAATTAATTTTCTACTTCTATTCAGGGCTTTCATCTCAACACTTTTATCCGTATAAGAGGAAGCTTGATCTACTATGTCTGCAGATGAAACGTTATCATCTGAGGAATTCAATAAATTTCCTAAATTATTAGCTTTAATAATATCCTTTTTCCAACTTAATAATTCCTCGGTAAAAAATTTCTTGTGTTTTGCACACATATATTTTTCCTTAAGGTTAGGAGTGTATTTTTTTTTTGCAGTGGTTTTTTTTACCATTTTATGAATTTGGCGAGTATATGTTTGATTTTAGTCGTGTCAATAGCTTATAAATTGTAATAATTTTATATCTAAATGATACAAATAAAAAACATCAATAAAGTACTTTATATATTTTTATTTTTCCACCTGTCGCTTTGGACGTTAGTTCCATCAATTTCTAATGTTAATTTACCATTAGACACTATTGAAGCTTTAGCATGGGCAAGTAATTTGGAATGGGGTTTTAACAAACATCCACCATTAAGCGCTTTTGCTGTTGGTATTTTTTATTTCATTTTTGGATCTAATGACTGGGCTTTTTATCTACTAAGTCAAGTTTTTGTGTTAATTACTTTTTATTTTGTTTGGAAACTATCAAACGAATTTTTTTCCAATAAGATTTTTTCTTTGTTATCTCTATTAATTTTAGAAACAATAGTTTTTTTTAATTACACAACCCCAGAGTTTAATGTTTATGTTTGTCAATTACCTTTGAAGGCAGCTGCGGTTTATTTTTTTTGGAAAGGTATAAAAGATCAAAATCTATATTATATGATTTTAACGGGTATTTTTTGCGCGTTAGGAATGTTAACTCATTATTCATTTATTTTTATTATATTATCATTATTTGCTTATTTTGTTTTATTTTACAGAAGAAATAAAAAATTAGTTAAATACCTTTTTATTTCATTATTTATTTTTATATCGATTTTGACACCTCATATGATTTGGCTTTTTGAAAATAACCTTGAAACAATTAATTATGCATTTGGTAGAACTGGAATTGATAGTCAGAGTGTCCTAAGACATATTCTAAATCCTATGATGTTTATTATAAAACAATTTGGGATGATAATATTTTTCTTATTTACTTTCATTTCAATATTATCGATTAAAAAAATTAAAAAATTAGACATTAGGATATTAGAAAAAAAAAATTTTTTCATATTTTGCATTACTTTGTTGCCTTTAATAATTGTTTTTTTCGTATCATTAATTACTGGTGCAAAAATAAGAACAATGTGGATGTCAACATTCTATATTTTTTTTGGAATACTATTTTTTTATTACTTCAAAAAAGCAATTTATTTAAACCGTATAAAAAGATTTTTTTATATTTTAATTTTTCTTTTCCTTTTGTCTCCGATTACTTATTTTTATGTATCTATCACTAATGATTTTAAAAGAACTGATTACCCCGGTAAAGAAATAGCTAGACTAGTCCAAAATAAATGGGACGATAACTTTGTAAATGAGATTAAAATTGTTGTTGGGGACGAGTGGTCAGCTGGAAATCTTTCATATCATATAGAGAGCAGACCAAAATGGTTTAATGATCTTAAAAATAAAACTGATGTAATTAGTGAAGATCAAGGAGTAATTTATACAGGAAACCCAAAAATACTTAAAAGATTATGTCCGGGTGAATATGGGACAATCAAACCTTACGGTTACTGTATGATAGGCAAAAGATGAAAAAAATTTTGATTTTAATTCCTATTTTTAATGATTGGGAGTCACTTAAAAAATTAATAGAAGAAATTAATGAAAACATAAAACATTATAATGATTTTTATTTTGAATGTTTAATTGTGAACGATGCTTCTACAATTGAACAACCAAAAATATCTAAGCCAAGTCATTTTAAATCTTTAGAAATTTTAACTATGAAAAAAAATAGGGGGCACGCAAGATGTATTGCATTTGGGATAAGACATATATTTAAAAATAAATTATTTGATAATCTCATATTGATGGACGGTGATGGCGAAGATAGGCCAACTGAAATAAAAAGTCTCATTGATAAAATGATAGAAAATCCATCATTGTCAGTGGTAGCTAAAAGAGTAAAAAGATCAGAGGGGATTTTTTTTCAATTATTATACCAAATTCACAAATTCATAACTTTAGTTTTTACAGGAAGAAAAATTAACTTTGGAAATTACAGTATTATTACAAAAAGCGATGTTGAAAAAATTTCCTCAAAAGCTAGTTTGTGGAGTAGTTTTTCTGGAACAATTAAAAAAAATTTAAATACAATTAATGAAATAAATTCTGTAAGAGGCTTGAGGTATTTTGGCCCGTCGCAAATGTCATTATTAAAACTTTTAATTCATTCTTTTTCGATAATTGCAGTGTTTAAAAATCAAGTTTTTTTAAGATCTGTTTTCATGATAATTTTTTTATCATTATTAAATTCCTCTTTGGGTATTTTTTCAACCATATTTCAAATTCTGATAGTAGGGTTTAATTTATTGATCTTTTTTGTTTCTAGAAGAGAGAACGAACAAGATTTAATTAAAAGTCATGAAAATTTGCATGACATAAAAATTATTACACACTAAAAAGTTGTAATTTGAATCTTAAACTGAATCAAAACGGAATCAAAAGGTGAACATTTGTGAGAGATTTTGAGGACTTGTGGATATGATTAAATATGCGATATGCTTACAACTCTTAAACAAAAAAAAGGATTTAAATGAAAAAATTAAAATGTCACTGTGGCGCTATAGAGGCAGATGTTAATGTTCCAAAAAATTTTGAAAAAATTTTGAGGTGTAATTGCTCGTTGTGCAAAAGAAAAGGAGCAATAATGTCAATGGTTAAAAATGAGGATTTTAAGATAATAAAAGGAGAAGATAAATTAAAGATTTACCAATTTCACACTAGAGTAGCGAAACATTATTTCTGCTCAAATTGTGGAATTTACACCCATCACAATCCAAGATCTAATCCTGCTATGACAGGATTTAATTTAGGTTGTTTAGATGATGTCGATACTTTTAATTTGAAAAATATTATCATTAATGATGGTCATAACCATCCATTAGATAAAAATTAAGAATGCAACTTGATATTTTGAATTATAAGAAAATTAAGAAAAAATATTTTATATTTCTTAAGTCACAAGAAGTAATGTCTGAGCCATTTAGGGATAAAATTGGACAATTAAATAAATTTTATTTACCGATTAGCAAAATGATAAATGATGAATATTTAAAGGATAAAAAAACAAAAGTAATTGGTTTATGTGGAGGTCAAGGATCAGGAAAATCAACTATATCAAATATTCTCAAAATTATACTTAAAGAAGGTTTTCACTTAGAGACAGTAATATTTTCAATAGATGATTTTTATAAAACCTTAAATCAAAGACAATTAATGTCAAAAAATATAAGCTATCTATTTTTAACAAGAGGAGTTCCTGGCACACATGATACAAGAAAACTTAAAAGTTGTATTCAAAATTTAAAAAATTTAAAGTTTAAAAAGAGTATGATACCTAAATTTGATAAGTCTAATGATGATAGATGCCCTAAAAACAAATGGTTAAAAGTAAATAAAAAACCAAATATAGTTATATTTGAGGGATGGTGTGTTGGTGTAACACCGCAAAAAAAAAGAGATTTAAAAACTCCGATAAATCAATTAGAAAAAGAGCATGATACTAAAAAAATTTGGAGAGAAAAAGTTAATTTAGAGCTAAAAAGCAAATACCAAAAAATATTTCGTTTGATAGATAAGTTAATTTTTTTAAAAGTACCGAGTTTTAAATATGTTTTTAAATGGAGATTGCTGCAAGAGAAAAAATTAAGAACCACATCTAAAGGAAAAAAAACTATGGACAATGAACAAGTAAAAAACTTTATAATGTATTACGAAAGACTCACAAAACATATGTTAAAAATCTTACCTAAAAAAGCTGACACCGTTATTAAAATTGATAAAAAACATAGATTGAAATCAATTAGATTTAATTAAATGAAAAAATATCTTATAATAATATTTTTATTATTTTCGTTTTCTGATTCATATGCTCAGGAAAGTTTAAGATTTTACATTCAAAAAGCTTTAGAGAATAATCTAAAATTAAACGCGGAAAGAAAAAACTTTGAGTCATCTAAACAAAGTAAAAATATTTCTAGAAGTGAATTTTTACCAAGTATTACATTATCAGGAGATCAATCCAGTGTTACGTCATCTAATAGAGTTAATCAAAGTGGAGTAAGTTTATCTGATACTAACTTAGATACAGAAAACAAAAAAATATCAGTTGATCAAAAAATTTTTTCTGGTTTTAAAGGATTGAATACATTTAAAAAGTCTGAGCTTGAAATAAAAAAAGCGAATTTATCTCTAAAAAAAACAGAGCAACAAACAATTCTTGATACAAGTTCTGCTTATTTTGATTTAATTTTTAAGTTAAAAAATAGGAAATTCAACTCATCAAATGTAGATTTATTCGAACGGCAGGTTGACTCAGACAATGCAAGACTTCAAAAAGGAGAAATTACCTTAACTGATTTAGCACAATCAGAGTCATCTTTAGCAGGTGCTAAAGCAAATCTTATAAAAGCTAGAACTGAATTGCTTTCTTCAAAAACTAATTTTGAAAGAGTAACTAGAGAAAAAACACCTAACATTAACAATTTAAATGAAAAAATATCATTAGTTCTACCTAATTCACTTGAAGAAGCTTTACAAACAGCTAATTCTAATAATGTTGACCTTTTATTATCAAATTTAGATTATGAAATATCTATTCGTGAATTAAATATAGAAAGATCAAGACTTTCGCCCTCTGCTTCAATTAATTATTCTAAATCAGAAAATAAAGATTTTAGCTCCACAATTGATGAAATTGATGAAGAAAAAGTTACAGCCACAATTACTTGGCCTATTATTAAAGGTGGAGAAAATATCTCTTCGATTAAAAAAGCTTCCTACAACAAACAGCGATATCAACTAATATTTCAAGATACGAAAAACAAAATTAACACCGATATTTCGAATGCTTGGTCTAAATATCAGTCATCTAAAAGTGTTCTTGATGCCACCAAGGCTCAATTGAAGGCCGCAGAAATCGCTAACGAGGGAATTACTCTAGAATATGACTCTAGTAGCACCAGAACTACTTTAGAATTAATTCAGTCTAGAAGTCTTCTTTTAGATGCTAGAATTGATTTTGCCAGATCTGAAAGGGACTATATTATTTCTCAATTTGAGCTTGCTAAGCGGCTAGGTTCCTTGTCTATTCAGTCAATTAACTAGATAAATAGGGCTTTTTTTTTATAACTCTTGATAAAAAGAACAAAATGTGTACATTTATACATACGATTCGAACAACAAAAAAAGGATAAAAATGACAAAAAATAACTTAAAAGTCGTAAAAACAGACAACAAAAAACAACAAGAATTAAAGGAAAAGAACAAATCTTTAGAAGCAGCCATAAGTCAAATTGATCAGAACTTTGGAAAAGGTTCAGTTATGAGACTTGGTCAACAACAAGCGTTAGACGTTGAGGCTATTTCAACGGGTTCACTAAGCTTAGATTTAGCCCTTGGAATAGGGGGATTACCAAAAGGTAGGATTATTGAAATATATGGACCAGAGTCTTCTGGAAAAACAACATTGGCATTACAAGTAGTAGCTGAGGCTCAAAAAGCAGGTGGTATATGCGCTTTTGTTGATGCAGAACATGCAATGGATCCAGTCTACGCTAAAAAATTAGGAGTAAAAACTGAGGAATTATTAATCTCTCAACCAGACACAGGCGAACAAGCCTTAGAAATAACGGATACATTAATAAAATCCGGATCTATCTCAGTTTTGGTTGTGGACTCAGTAGCAGCATTAACTCCTAAAGCTGAATTAGAGGGCGAAATGGGAGATCATCATGTTGGTTTACAATCAAGATTAATGAGCCAAGCTTTGAGAAAAATTACGGGCTCAGTGTCTAAATCTAATACAATGGTAATATTTATAAACCAAATAAGAATGAAGATCGGAGTAATGTTCGGTAATCCAGAAACAACTTCTGGAGGAAACGCTCTTAAATTTTACTCATCCGTAAGAATGGATATAAGAAGAATAGGAGCAATTAAAGAAAAAGATCAAATTATTGGTAACTCTACAAGAGTAAAAGTAATTAAGAACAAAGTTGCACCTCCATTTAAAGTTGTTGAATTCGATCTAATGTATGGAAAAGGAATAAGTAAATTAGGTGAGTTAATAGACCTTGGTACTAAAGCAGGTGTAGTTGAAAAATCAGGTGCTTGGTATGCGTATAAGGGCGAAAAAATAGGCCAAGGTAGAGAAAACGCCAAAATATACCTTCAAAAAAATCCAAACGTTGCTGCAGAAATAGAAAAGATTATTAGGGATGAAGCTTCAGCAATAAGTAAAGAGCTAGAAGGTAATCCTTCAGCAAACGAAAAAATTAGCGAAAAAAAAGAAGAGGAGTAATTCCTCTGCCATCATTTCAACGGGAAGTTTAACTTAAACTTCCCGTTCCCTATGAAATAACAACTTTAAATTGATAAAATCAATATTTAGTATTTAAAAAAATAGGGTCAAAAATACATGTGTACAATTTAGTTCAAATTGGTTTTAATTAATAATTAAAACAATAAAAGGGGGAAAAATGAGTACACAACAAGCATCGAGCTCGAAAGTGTCTTCATCTTTAGATACCTCTCATTTGAAGGTTAAATTTCCATTTAAAGCTAAATATGGAAACTACATCAACGGAAAATTTGTAGAACCTAAATCAGGAAAGTATTTTGATAATACTACTCCTATCACTAATGAAGTTATCTGTAAGGTACCACGATCGAACGATAAAGACGTTGATTTTGCTCTAGACGCAGCTCACGCAGCATTTCCTGCATGGGGAAAAACATCAATCACAGAGAGATCCAATATTCTCTTAAAGATTGCTGATGTAATAGAGAAAAATCTTAATGTTTTAGCGACAGCAGAATGTTTAGACAATGGTAAGCCGATAAGAGAATGTATGGCTGCAGACTTACCTTTGGTAATTGACCATTGGAGATATTTTGCGGGAGTAATAAGAGCAGAAGAGGGTTCAGTTGCTGAAATCAGCAATAGTGAATATTCTTACCACATACCTGAACCATTAGGTGTAGTTGGTCAGATTATACCATGGAACTTTCCATTATTAATGGCTACATGGAAACTAGCTCCAGCATTGGCAGCGGGAAACTGTGTAGTATTAAAACCAGCTGAACAAACACCAGCATCAATCATGTTGTTAATGGAACTTATCGGAGATTTGTTGCCAGCAGGTGTTGTTAATGTTGTAAGTGGATATGGTCTTGAAGCAGGAAAACCATTAGCTTCTTCTAAAAGAATTAAGAAGATAGCTTTTACAGGGGAAACTACTACTGGACGTTTGATAATGCAGTACGCATCTCAAAACTTAATTCCAATCACTTTAGAATTAGGAGGTAAATCGCCAAATATTTTCTTTGAAGATGTGATGGCAAAAGATGACGACTTCTTTGATAAATGTTTAGAAGGTTTTGCTATGTTTACGCTTAACCAAGGAGAAGTTTGTACTTGTCCGAGTAGAGCTTTAATTCAAAAATCTATCTATGATAAGTTCATGGAAAAAGCGATCGCAAGAACTAAAGCTGTAAAACAAGATAATCCTTTAAAAATGGAAACTATGATTGGAGCTCAAGCTTCATTAGAACAAATGGAAAAAATTAAATCTTACTTAGACTTAGGTAAGAAAGAGGGTGCCAAAGTTCTATGTGGTGGAAGCGAAGCTAAGATCAATAGCGGATTGGAAAAAGGAAACTATATTCAACCTACAATATTCGAAGGTAAAAACAATATGCGAATTTTCCAAGAAGAGATCTTTGGACCAGTTGTATCTGTTACAACGTTTAAAGATGAGAAAGAAGCATTAGAAATAGCTAATGATACTCTTTATGGATTAGGAGCAGGTGTTTGGACTAGAGATGGAAACATTGCATACAGAATGGGCAGAGGTATAGAGGCAGGAAGAGTTTGGACAAACTGCTATCATGCTTATCCAGCTCACGCAGCATTTGGTGGATATAAACAATCTGGTATCGGAAGAGAAACTCATAAAATGATGTTAAATCATTATAGGCAAGTGAAGAACTTACACGTGTCTTACAGTGAGAAAAAATTAGGCTTCTTTTAACCAATAATATATAATGGCCCATGATTCTAAATCATGGGCCGTAATAGCAAAATGAAAGTATCATTCACATTATCTGCAAAAAAACTACTCAACGAAATTAAAGAAGTTCATGGCAATGATCTTTTATTTCATCAATCAGGTGGATGCTGTGATGGAAGTGCACCTATGTGTTTTCCAGCCAAAGAATATCAAGTAGGTAACAGTGATGTTAAATTAGGGGAGGTTGATGGAACACCTTTTTACATGAATGAAGATCAATATGAAAAGTGGAAACATACAGATCTAACAATTGATGCAGTCAAAGGAATTGGCGGAATGTTCTCACTAGATAATGGCACTGGACAAAGATTTCTAACAAAATCAGAAATTTGCGTAGTTGTAGATAACGATAAAAAGCAGTCTAACTAATCTCTTTATAGACAAGCCGAAAAATATCTGTATTTAATTAAGTATGAGCCAAATTTTGCTTACAGATGTAAGAAAAAAGTTTTTAAACTACTTTAAAAAAAACAATCATAAAATTGTTGATTCAAGCAATTTAGTTCCCAACAATGACCCTACATTGATGTTCACTAATTCAGGAATGGTTCAGTTTAAAAATGTATTCACTGGTTTAGAAAAAAGATCATATAAAACTGCTACGACATCACAAAAATGTGTTCGAGCAGGTGGAAAACATAATGATCTAGAAAATGTGGGATATACACCAAGGCATCATACTTTCTTCGAAATGTTAGGAAATTTTTCATTTGGTGACTATTTTAAGGAGCAAGCAATTAAGCATGCATGGCATTTATTAACTAAAGATTTTGGTCTTCCAAAAGAAAAATTATCAGTAACAGTATTTCACGAAGATGATGATGCTTTTAATTTATGGAAAAAAATAGCAGGGTTAAGTGAAAATAAGATAATTAAAATATCAACATCAGATAATTTTTGGTCTATGGGAGATACAGGACCATGTGGTCCTTGTTCAGAAATTTTCTATGATCATGGCGATAAATTAAAAGGTGGTCCACCTGGAAGCCACAACGAAGATGGTGATAGATTTATTGAAATTTGGAACCTTGTATTTATGCAGTACGAACAAATAACAAAAGAAAAAAGAGTTGATTTACCAAAACCCTCAGTTGATACAGGTATGGGGCTTGAGAGAATGACAGCAGTTCTTCAAGGCACTCATGATAATTACAAAATTGATCACTTCCAAAAAATTATGACTGCTTCATCTGATATTATAAAGACTTCAATTGATAAGAAAACAATAGCTAGCTATAGAGTGATAGCTGATCACCTTAGAGCGAGTAGTTTTTTAATCGCTGAAGGAATATTACCCTCTAACGAGGGCCGAGGATACGTTTTAAGGAGAATTATGAGAAGGGGGATGAGACATGCTCATTCCTTAGGCAGTAAAGACCCTGTTTTTTATAAACTTTTTGAAGTTTTATTAAATGAGATGAAAAATAGTTATCCTGAATTAATAAGTGGTAAAGAATTGATAATTGAAACTCTTAAAAATGAAGAAGAAAAATTTTCCTCTCTTTTAGAACGTGGAATGAAAATACTCGATGAGAAATTAAATAAAGTTCGAAATAAAACTCTTCCAGGCGCTGAGGCATTTAAATTATATGACACTTATGGCTTTCCTTTAGATTTAACCGCTGACATTTTAAGAAGCAAAGATATTAAAGTAGATAGTGTTGGATTCGAGAAGGAAATGGAAAGAAGCAAAGCTTTAGCAAGAGCTAATTGGAAAGGATCTGGAGATAAGTCTGTTGAGGAAAGGTGGTTTAAAGTTAGAGAGGAACTTAATCCCACTGAATTTTTAGGTTATGAATTTGATAAAGCTGAAGGTGTAATACTTAAAATTTCAAAAAATGAAAAATTTGTTGAGTCAGCTAGTGCTGGAGATGAAGTAGAGGTTATAACTAACCAAACTCCATTTTATGGAGAGTCTGGCGGTCAAGTAGGTGATCAAGGTTATATTTTCAGCTCAGATTGTAAAATAAAAGTAAACGATACTCAAAAAAAAATGGGAGATTTATTTATACATTACGGTAAAATAGAAAAAGGATCTATCTCAATAGGACAAACTGTTAATTTAGAAATAGATGTTTTAAAAAGAAATAACTCCAAAGCAAATCATTCAGCTACTCATTTATTACATGAGTCATTAAGAAGAACTCTAGGGAAACATGTGACACAAAAAGGATCATTAGTTTCTCCAGAGAAGCTTAGATTTGATTTCAGTCATAATAAGCCAATCGAAAAAGAGGAAATGATAAAAATAAATAATTTGGTAAACGAAATAATAGCGAGGTCCTCTGATGTACAAACAAGAATAATGACCCCAAAAGAAGCAGTTAGTATGGGTGCTCTTGCATTGTTTGGAGAAAAGTATGGAGATGAAGTAAGAGTGGTTTTTATGGGAAAAGAAAATAATGGTTTTTTCTCAACAGAACTATGTGGAGGGACTCACGTAAAAAACACTAGAGAAGTTGGTAAGTTTAAAGTTATAAGCCAATCTTCGATTGCTTCTGGAGTAAGGAGAGTTGAAGCATTAAGAGATAAACAGCTAGAGGACTATGAAATAACCCAAACTAAAGATAAGTCTCAAAAAGAGTCAAATCTAAAAAATGAAATAGATTTAGTAAAAAAACAACTTAATAATTTAAAAATTAGACCTGTATTTAAGGAAAAATTAGACCTGTCTGAAAATTTAAAAAATTTAAACAAACAACTTAATAAAGTTAAAATTGAAAGTATTAAAAAAAATAAAAGTAAAAATATAATTAAGGATAAAAAAATTGGAAATATATTGATTAGAGAGCAAATTTTAAAAGATTTTCCCTCAAAAGAACTTAGAAGTATAATCGATCAAGGAAAAAAAGATATTAAGTCAGGAATAATAGTTTGTATTTCTATATTTGAAGAAAAGGTTGGTTTAGCTGTGGGAATTTCTCAAGATTTGACTTCAAAATATGATGCCGTCGATCTAGTGAAAACTGCATCTAGTATTTTAGGCGGCAAAGGTGGAGGCGGCAGAAAAGATTTTGCCCAATCAGGTGGTGTAAATAAAAATAAAATTCAGGAAGCCTTTAAAGAAATATCAAAAAAAATTAGTTAAGTTTTTTTTTCAAATTTCCATCAATAGCTTCCAGGAATTGATTTGTAGTAAGATATTTTTTTGTTTTATCTATTAAAATTGACAAATCTTTTGTCATTGAACCACTTTCAACTGTTTTTACACATACATCTTCAACATTATTTGAAAATTTAATAAGATCCTCATTTCCATCGAGCTTACCCCTATGAGCCAAACCTCTCGTCCAAGCAAATATAGAAGCTATTGGGTTAGTTGAAGTCTCCTTTCCTTGCTGGTGCATTCTATAATGTCTTGTTACAGTGCCATGAGCTGCTTCGGACTCTACAGTCTTACCATCTGGCGTCATTAACACACTAGTCATAAGCCCCAAAGATCCAAATCCCTGCGCAACAGTGTCAGATTGCACGTCACCATCATAATTTTTACATGCCCAAACATAACCACCATTCCATTTCATAGCACAGGCAACCATGTCATCTATTAATCTATGTTCGTAAGTAATATTAGCTTTTTTAAATTTATCATAGAATTCTTTTTCGAAAACGTCTTGGAAAAGATCTTTGAAACGGCCATCGTAAGCTTTAAGAATTGTATTTTTAGTTGATAAATATACTGGCCATTTTCTGCCAAGCCCATAATTCATACACGCTCTCGCGAAATTTTTTATAGAGTCATCTAGATTATACATCGTAAGAGCAGTTCCAGATCCAGGAAAATTAAAAACTTTAAATTCTTTTTTTTCTTTTCCATCTTTAGAAGTCCATTTGACCTCTAGATTTCCTTCACCGGGTATCAAAAAATCCGTAGCTCTGTATTGATCTCCGAATGCATGTCTACCAATTACAATTGGTTGCGTCCAACCTGGTACTAGTTTTGGAACGTTTTTACAAATGATTGGTTCTCTAAAAACTGTTCCACCCAAAATGTTCCTTATTGTTCCATTAGGCGATCTCCACATTTTCTTTAATTTAAATTCTTCTACACGCGCCTCATCAGGAGTAATTGTTGCACATTTTACACCAACCCCATATTGTTTAATTGCATTAGCTGCATCTACAGTTATTTGATCATTAGTTTTATCTCGACTTTCCATTCCTAAATCGTAATATTTAAGATTAATCTCAAGGTAAGGTCTGATAAGCTTATCTTTGATAAAAGACCATATAATTCTTGTCATTTCATCTCCATCTAACTCAACTACTGGATTTTTAACTTTAATTTTTGCCATAAAATATTGATTGATTAACTTTGATTTTTATACATATTAAGAAAAAATTATCAAACTTTAAATTATGTTTAATACAATTTTTCCCAAAATACACAAAGAAGGATATAAGTTTTTAGCTATTTCAATAATAACAACCTTTATAATTTTGTTTTTTTCGAAATTTTTAGGAATTCTTTTTATTATTATTACAGTTTGGGTTTATTATTTTTTTAGAGACCCAGAAAGATATTCAATAGGTGATGATAAATTTTTAGTAAGTCCTGCAGATGGTTTGGTAACTGATATTAGTGAAAAATCAGGTCCAGAAGAATTAAGATTAGAAAATACATCTTACACAAAAATTAGTATTTTTATGAATGTTTTTAATTGTCATGTTAATCGTGTTCCAACATCCGGGAAAGTAGAAGAAATTTTTTATAAACCGGGAAAATTTTTAAATGCCTCTTTGGACAAAGCCAGTGAAGAAAATGAGAGAAATTATTATAAGATAAAATTAAACAATGGAGAAGAAATTATAATTGTTCAGATTGCAGGTTTGATTGCAAGAAGAATAGTTTGCGATGTTGAGCAAGGACAAGAACTTAAACAAGGCGACAGACTAGGAATGATTAGATTTGGAAGTAGAGTAGATGTTTATTTTAAGAACAAAAAACCTCTAGTAAAACTTGGCCAAAATATTGTCGCAGGAGAAAGTTTATTAGCAGCAGAGTAATGGAAGAGAATAAAAAATTTAAATTAGTTTCATCTAAAAAAACAAGATATTTATTACCAAACATTTTAACATTAGCGGGGGTTTGTTTAGGGATAAGTTCAATTAAATTTTCAATAGATGGGAACTTTAGTTTAGCAGTAATACTGATCATGTTTGCTGCGATTTTAGATGCGTTGGACGGTAGAATTGCTAGATTAATTAAGGGCACATCTGAATTTGGAAAAGAGCTTGACTCCCTTACAGATTTTGTAAGCTTTGGAATCGCACCAGTATTTATTTTATACTTTTGGGAACTGAATAATTATGGAAAGTTGGGGTGGGCAATTACACTAATTTATTCTGTCTGCTGCGTTTTGAGACTAGCCAGATTCAATTTGACAAAAATAGAGGAAACTCAAGGATGGAAAAATAATTTTTTTGAGGGTGTTCCATCTCCAGCTGGAGGCTTGTTAATTTTAATGCCACTAATTTATGAGCTCACAGGTTTAAATTTTGGATATGATATCAAAAATTTAACTCCATATTTAACTGTTTTGATTGCAATTTTACTTGTAAGCAAAATACCGACACTTGCTCTTAAAAGAATATCCATTTCACCAAAGGCGACAGTTTTTTTATTATTAGGAATAGGATTGGTTTTTATATCTTTACTCTTTTATACTCTTGAAACTCTTTTACTTTTCGGAATCTTTTATTTAATTTCTATACCAATAAGTATAATAATTTATAATACTCAAAACAAAAAAAACTTAGAAAAAATATCTGAAGAAAATCATGAAGATATTTTATAATGAAAAAATCAAAAAGAGTTAAAAAAAGTAATTCTTGGAAGATAAAACAACATAGAGATCAATTTTTTAAAAAATCAAAAACTTTAGGATTTAGGTCAAGAGCTGCTTTTAAATTAATTGAACTAAATAAAAAATTTAAATTTATTAAGAAAAATACTAATTTATTAGACTTAGGATCTTTTCCAGGGGGCTGGACACAAGTAGCTAGTCAAATTATTAAAGATGGTAAAATAATGTCGATAGACATTAAAGATATGGAACCTATAAACAACGTAAATTTTGTAAGAGGAAATATATTAGAGAACAAAATTAAAAATAAGGTTAATAATTACTTCGACTCAAAATTAGATGTAATTTTATCTGATATGGCTGCAGATACTACAGGAAGTAAGTCTTTAGACTCAATTAGAACTAATCAATTATGTGCAGATGTAATAAGTTTCTCAAAGGAAACTTTAAAACCTAGAGGTGTATTAATTTCAAAACTTTTTATGGGAGAAGATTTTATTGAAGTAAAAAACCTAGCAAAATCTTTATTTAGAAACGTAAATTTTTTTAAACCTGTGTCTAGTAGAAAAGAGTCAAAAGAGACTTATTTACATTGTGAAATTTTAAAGTCTTTATAAATTTTAATAATTGTATATAAGTGTATATGGAAACAATAAAAGAAGCGTTAACCTTTGATGATGTTTTATTGCTGCCAAGATACTCAAGCATTTTACCATCCAAAACAGATATATTTTTAAAACTTACTAAAAATATTTCTTTGAAAGTACCTTTTTTAACCTCTGCAATGGATACAGTCACTGAGTCGAAAATGGCAATAGCAATTGGTAAGGAGGGTGGATTAGGAATTATCCATCGTAATTTAAATATTAAAAATCAATCTAAAGAGGTCAAAAAAGTTAAATATAAAAATCTTTTAGTTGGTGCTGCGATCGGTACTAATGATGAAGACATTGAGAGAGCTAGATCACTAATGTTGAACGGTGTTGATTTAATTGTAATTGATACAGCTCACGGGCACAGTGAAAAAGTTTTGAGAACTTTAAATAAAGTAAAAAAAATATTAAAAAAAACCCCAATATGTGTTGGAAACATTGCTACTGGAGAAGCTGCAAAAAAATTATATAACTCTGGTGCCGATATAATAAAAGTAGGTATAGGACCTGGATCCATATGCACAACAAGAATGGTAGCAGGAATTGGTATGCCCCAGATTTCAGCAATTATAGAAGTTAAAAAAGCTTTAAACAAAAAAAATATAAAGATCATCTCTGATGGAGGAATAAAATTTTCTGGTGATATTGCTAAAGCTTTAGCAGCAGGGGCAGATGCTATTATGATGGGATCTATTTTTGCCGGAACAGACGAAAGTCCAGGAAAAAAATTTAAATTTAAAGGTAAATTTTATAAACAATACCGTGGAATGGGGTCAATAGGTGCAATGTCAGCTGGTTCAGCAAATAGATACTTCCAAAAAAATTTTAAAGATAAGTCAAAGTTTGTACCAGAAGGTGTGGAAGGTAGAGTTGAATATAAGGGAAAAGTATCAAAAATAATATATCAGCTACAAGGTGGATTGAGATCTTCAATGGGATATATTGGTGCAAAAAATTTAAAGGAAATAAACAAAAAAGCAAAATTTGTTAAAATTACTAAAGCTGGATTTTATGAAAGTATGGTTCATAGTGTTGAAATGACTCAAAAAACAATTAACTACAAATTATGATTAGAAGTTTTACTAAAATTATATTAATAATATTTTTTTTACAAACTACTTTATTTGCTAAATCAGAATATCTTCAACAGGGTATTATTTTGTTTAACAAAAACAAACTTGAAGATGCAAAATTTAAATTTGAAAAAGATATAGTTTATAATCCAAAAAGCGAGTCATCATATCTATATCTTTCTAAAATATTCAACAAACAAGAGAAAAAAAAATTAGAAGAACAAAATTTAAACACTGTAATATTACTAAATCCGAAAAATGAAGAAGCAATTTATAACCTTGCTAAATTAAAGCTGTTTTCTTCTGATTATCAAAAAAGCAGAGAATTAAATAAAAGATTAAAAATGATATGTAAAAATTTTTGTCTTCAAAGTGATAAATTAGAAATTGAAATTGAAAATTTATCCAAACAATAAATGCAATTTCATAATGATAAAGAGAAAATACTAATTATTGATTTTGGTTCTCAAGTTACCAAATTAATAGCGAGAAGGGTAAGAGATCTTGGAGTATATTCAGAAATTATAACACCAAAAGAATTTTTTAAGTTTAAAAAATTTTCTAAAATTAAAGGGATAATACTTTCAGGCGGGCCATCGACTGTAACAGCCAAAAAATTTCAAAGCATACCTAAAGATGTATTAGATAAAAATATTCCAATACTAGGCATTTGTTATGGTCTTCAATTAATTGCAAAATTATATGGGGGCAAAATTAAGCCTTCAAAAAAAAAGAGAGAATTTGGAAGGGCCTTTCTTTACCATAAAAATTCTTCGTTACTTACTAGAAAATACTTAAATAAAAAAAGATCCGTTTGGATGAGCCACGAAGACGCTGTGGTAAAATTACCAAAAAACTTTAAAATAATTGGTTCAACTAGCAGTTCAAAATTAACAATAATTGAAAATTCAAAAAAAAAAATTTACGGAGTTCAATTTCATCCCGAAGTAACACATACGGAAAACGGTAAACAGATTTTTAAAAACTTTTTATTTTTGATTTGCAAAATTAAAAAAAATTGGAGTATTACTTCTCAAAAAAAAATATTAATAAACGAAATTAGAAATACTGTAAAAAATGATAGAGTAATATGTGCTTTGTCTGGTGGAGTCGATAGTAGCGTAGTTGCTTTATTAATTAATAAAGCAATAAGAAAAAAGCTTATATGCATTATGGTAGATACTGGTTTAATGAGAAAAAATGAATTTTCTTACTCATACAGACTATTTAAAAAGAAATATAATCTCAATGTAAAATTAGTTAATGCATCAAAATTATTTTTAAACAAATTAAAAAACATAACCAATCCTGAGAAGAAAAGAAAAGTAATTGGTAAGTTATTTATTAAAATCTTTGAGAAAGAGTCAAAAAAATATAAAAATTTGAAATTTTTAGCTCAAGGCACTCTATACCCTGACATTATTGAAAGCAGATCTTCAACAGGAAGCAAAACTTCAAAAATAAAATCGCATCATAACGTTGGAGGGTTGCCAAAAAAAATGAATTTAAACTTAGTCGAACCACTGAAAGAATTATTTAAAGATGAAGTTAGAATTTTAGGAAAATCTTTAGGTCTAACTAATAATATAAATAATAAACATCCGTTTCCTGGTCCAGGTTTAGGTATTAGAATAGTTGGTAATATTACAGCAGAAAAAGTAAAAATACTTCAAGAAGCAGATTATATATTTATAAATGAGTTAATTAAAAAAGGTCTTTACAGTAAAATATGGCAGGCGTACGCTGCTCTACTTCCAATTAAAACTGTTGGCGTAATGGGTGACTCTAGAACCTATCAAAATATTTGTTTATTAAGAGCGGTAGTTTCCGAAGATGGAATGACAGCTGATTATTTTAGTTTTCCTAAGGATTTTATCGATAATATATCAAATAAAATTATAAATAATGTTAAAGGAATTAATAGAGTCGTGTATGATATAACTTCTAAACCCCCTAGCACTATAGAATTAGAATAATGAATAAAAAAATCAAATCAATTTTATCTAAGAAAAATAAAACAAAAATTGTGAGTCTTACTGCTTATTCTAAAAATATCGCAAAAATTTTAGATAAATATGTAGATATAATTTTAGTTGGTGACTCAATGGCAAATGTTTTATATGGGCATAAAAACACTCATCAAATTAGTCTAGATAATATTATACAACATACGTTGAGTGTGAAAAAAGGAATAAATAAATCTTTATTGGTTGTTGATATGCCCAAAGGCACTTATAAAAATTTGAAAACTGCAAAAAAAAATATTGATCTGGTAGTAAAGAAGACAGGTTGTGATGCTATTAAATTAGAGAGTAACAAAAAAAATTACAAAATTATTAAAGTATTATCAAAAAAAATTCCAATTATGGGTCATATTGGTTTTACACCTCAATTTAAAAATAAATTTAAAATTGAAGGTAAAACAAAAGTTGAGGCGTCAAAACTTTTAAATGAGGCAAAAAATATTGAAAAAGCTGGAGCTTTTTCAATTGTCTTAGAATGTTTATCACCATTTTCAGCAAAATTAATTTCAAACCAACTTAAAATTCCAACTATTGGAATAGGTTCATCTATTAACTGCGACGGACAAATATTAGTTACAGATGATATGTTGGGTATAAGCGGTTTTTATCCAAAATTTATAAAAAAATATATAAACTTGGAAAGAATAATTGAAAAAGCTATAAAAAAATATACTAGAGAGGTAAAATTAAAAAAATTTCCAACAAAAAAAAATTTTTTATATGGAACAAAGCTCAAATAGTAACAGAGAATTAAAAGATAAAATTTGGAATTTTTATACTTACAATAAATTAAAAATTTTTTCTATCATTCTTGTAATTTTATTAACATTTTTTTCATTCTTTTTTGTAAAATATAGCAATGAAAAAAAAAACATTGCTATAGCTGAAAAATATATTAAAGCAGGTCTCTATTTAACTTCCTCTGATAAGAGTAAAGCAAAGGCAACATATGAAGAGATAATATTAAGTGAAAATAATTTTTATTCGATATTATCTTTAAACACTCTCATAGAAAAAAATTTGATTTCAGATAAAAAAAAGATTATTAATTATTTTAATGCTTTAGAAAAATCTATTTCCTCTAAAGATCAAAAAGATTTAATTAAATTAAAAAAAGCTTTATTTTTATACAAAGAGAATGAAATAGAGTCTGGAAATAGTTTGTTAAAAGAATTAATAGAAAAAAACTCTAATCTTAAAAAAATAGCTCAAGATTTGATTATAGATTAATTTAATGAAATTATATTTCATTTCGATAATTTTACTTCTTATAAATGCATGTTCTTTTGACAATAAGTCTGGCATTTGGACATCCGATATTGAAGAAAAAAAAAATAGGGATTTCCTGAAAGATTTTAAAAAAATCTCAGTTTCTGAGGACGTTTTTGATAAAATTATCTCGCTTGAAAATAATAAGAAAATAAAAATTTCATTACCAATAAATAATCTAAAATGGAACGACATTTATTTTAATGATGAAAATAATTTAAAAAATTTTAAAGCTGGAAACTTAAATCAAATTTTATTCCAGAGTAAAAAACTATCTAGAAACAAATCGAGTGATTATTTAATTTTTGAAAATGGAAACTTAATAATTAATGATGATAAAGGGAATATAATTGTATATTCAGTAGAAGAAAAAAAAATAATTTCAAAATATAATTTTTACAGAAAAGAATATAAAGGTATTAAAAAAAAATTAAATTTATATGTGCAAAATAATATTATTTATGTTTCTGACAGCGTAGGATATCTATACGCATTTAATTATGAAAATAAGCAGTTAATTTGGGCCAAACACTATAAACTTCCTTTTAAATCAAATTTAAAAATATCTGGAAATAAAATTATATGTGCTGATGTTAATAATAACTTAATTTTTTTTGATCGAGAAAATGGAGAGCTTCTTAAATTAATTCCTACTGAAGGCACCACAGTTACAAATGAATTCGTCAACAATATTTCGAAATACAAAAGTAATATATTTTTTCTTAATTCATACGGAACCCTTTACTCTATAAATAGTGAAACAATGGAATTAAAATGGTTTATTAATTTGAATACCTCTTTAAATCTTAATCAATCAAATTTATTTGATGGTAGTGAAATTATAAATAATGGCTCTAAGATAGTTGTCTCTTCAAACAAAAAAACATTCATTATTGAGGTTAAGACTGGCTCAATTCTAAAGAGCTACAATTTTATATCAGCGGTAAAACCAATAATTAATAATAACATAGGATTTTTTGTTACAAATAATAGTTTATTAGTAGCTATTAATTTAGATGATTTTCAAATTCTTTATTCTAAAGATATTAATCTTCAGGTGGCAAAATTTTTAAATACTAAAAAAAGAAATTTAAATTTTAAAGATATAATGCTCTTAAATAATGAAATTTTCATATTTCTTGAAAATTCTTTTATTTTAAATTTTGAAAATAATGGAAAGTTAAAAGAGATAAAAAAACTTCCATCAAAGATTTACTCTTCGCCGATTTTAATTGATAGTTCAATACTATATCTGAATCTTGGAAAAAAACTTATTATTCTTAATTAACTATTAGATTTTCCACTAAGTAAAGAGAGTTGTTTAACTTTAATTCCTTTTATATTATCATGAGGTTTAACCGGATAATCTCCAGTAAAATAATGATCACTAAATTGAGGATATAAGTCATTTCTTTTTTCGTTTATTAGTGCTGTATATAATCCCTCCAAACTTAAAAATTTTAAACTTTTTGCCTTTATATAATTACACATTTTTGAAATATCTTTTTCATGAGCTAATAATTCCTCTTTGGTTGGCATATCCACTCCGTAAAAATCAGGAAACCTAATAACTGGACATGCTATTCTAACGTGCACTTCTTTTGCTCCACTTTCATAGAGCATTTTTACAATTTTGTTACATGTAGTTCCTCTCACTAAAGAATCGTCGATTAAAATTATTGATTTATTTTTTATTATTGTTTGCGTTGAGCTGAGTTTAAGTTTTACTCCTAAGCTACGAATATTTTGAGAAGGTTCAATAAATGTTCTGCCTACATAATGATTCCTAATTAAACCTAATTCAAATCTTTTTTTTGATTGTTCTGCATAACCCAATGCAGCTGGAACCCCTGAGTCTGGAACAGGCACAACTAAGTCACCAATTAAATCTGTTTCTTTAGCAAGTTCAGCTCCCAAATTTTTCCGATATTCATAAGCACATTTGTTATTAATTAAACTATCAGGTCTTGCAAAATAAATATATTCAAACACACAAGGGCGTTGTTTTTGCTTCGGGAAAGGTTTTATAGACTTTATTTGATTATTTTCTACAACTACTATTTCTCCATTCTCTACATCTCTAACGAAAGTTGCTCCTACAATGTCAAGAGCGCAAGTTTCTGATGCAAATATAAATGAGTCTTTTAGCTTTCCTATCACTAAGGGCCTTATTCCAAATGGATCCCTTACCCCAACTAATTTTTTATTAGTCATTAGAACTAAGGAGTATCCACCTTGTATTTGAAATAAAGCATCTATTAGTTTATCGATAAATTTCTCTCTCTTAGACTTTGCTATTAATTGAACTATTGTTTCAGTATCACTTGTTGTTCTAAAGATTGCACCATCTTTTACTAAAGTTTCCCTTAATAAAAGGGCATTTGTCAAATTACCATTATGAGCGATACTTAAACCACCCATGTGCAAATCTGCAAAAAATGGCTGGATATTTCTTAAAGATGTTTCACCTGTAGTCGAATATCTATTATGTCCTATCGCAAATTTACCTGGAAGTTTATTTAAAGTTTCTGAATCAGTAAAATGATCACCTACTAGTCCTTGTCTCTTTTCTGAATGATAATTTTTGCCGTCAAAGGAAACAATCCCGCAACCTTCTTGACCTCTGTGTTGTAAAGCGTGCAATCCAAGAGCTACTAACGCAGAGGCATCATCGTGATTTGATATTCCAAAAATACCACATTCTTCTTTTAATTTATCTAAATTATATCTTTTCAATTTTTTCTTTAGTCTCAATGAAATCTTCATTAGAAGGAAATTCTTCTATTAACATTTCACTGCCTCTACTTATTAATTTAAATGAAATCGCATCCTCTGTTGATATACCCCAATTTTGATAAGGATAAAACCAATTAAAAATAGAAAATAAACATACACAAACAATATACCCTTTAAAAAAACCAAATAAAAAACCAAATCCTTTATCAATCGAACCAACTCCAGTCCAGGTCACTGCTCTGCTCAAAGTTTTGCCAACTAAAATTATTATAAAAAGTGTAAATATAAAGATTGCTATTCCTAATCCAACATTATTAATAAAATCTGACTCTATATATTGGCTTACTACAGGTTGAAATTTTGGAACAAGTATAATTGTAATAATAGTCGTTAAAACCCACTTCATGAACAAGATTAAACTCAAAGAAAACCCTTTTACAAAACATTGTATGATGTTGTACATCAAAACAATAAGAACAAAAATATCAAATAAATTTACACTATCAGCGATATCTTTAAAAAAATCTGTCATTATCTTATTCATTAATTTCTTTTCCGAATGGTCTGTAGATAATTATTAATTTTGGCAATAAAGTTAATACTGATATCATTGCTAGTAGCATTGCTATACCTGTGAAAATACCAAAGTAAATTGTTGGAATGAAATTGGATAAAACTAAAATCGAGAAACCAAAGACGATAGTAATGGAAGTGTTTAAAATTGCTATACCTACTGTATTATGACACCTATCTAAAGTTTTATTGTAATTGTTAATTTTTTTAAATTCTTCCTTAAATCTATAGATATAATGAATGCTATTATCTACAGCTATACCGATTGTAATTGCTGCGATAGTTATAGTCATCATGTCTAATGGAATACCTATCAACCCAATTATACCTAAAATGAAGAAGGCAGCTATGAAATTAGGGACAATTCCAATGAAAGACAGCACTGTATTTCTAAATAAAATAAAAAACATCAAAAAAATTCCAAGTATCACAATACCAAGTGTAAGTATCTGAGATTTAAATAAACTCTGTAGCAAATTATTAAATAAAATAAGAACGCCTGATAATTTGTACTCATTTTTTTCAAGCCCAAGTTTTGTATTTAATTCTTTATTTATTTTATCTATAAGATCATTTCTTCTTAAATCTTCTAAAGAGTCTTTTATTCGTACACTTACCCTAGCTTCATCTTTATCAACAGAAATATAAGGTGTTATTATTTCATTTTTAATTTTATCGGGAATTTTACTGTATAACACAGCTATTTCTAAACTTTGTAATTCCTTATTGTTTAAATCTTCTGCAACTTTCAAAATAGATCCAAAAGAAAGAACTTTTCCTATTTCAGGTAATGAATCTAGATACTCATGTACTTTTATTATCTTATCCATCTTGTCTCTAGTGAACCAATATTTAGCCTTATCCTCATTTGTTTCATTTTCCTCCTCCCACTCATCAAATTCATCGTCTTCTTTGTTTTTATTTGAGACAGTGGTTGGAAATTTTAAGATAATATTTAAAGGAGTTGTGCCTCCTAGTTCTTCATCGATTTTCTTCATTCCTTTGAAAATTTCTGTTTCTTTATCAAAATAATTAATAAAACTATTTTCAACCTCAAGCTTAAGTATTCCAACAAGGCTTGTAATTATAATTATAAAAGTTGAACCTAAAATTAGTACTTTATTTTTTTTAGTAAAAGATCCTAATGCTGATGTAATTAAAGATTTTTCAGCATGCTTTAAACCAATCTCATTTTCTGATGCGAGAATATTGATTAATGAAGGCAATAATAAAAATGTAACAAACAATGAAACCACTAAACCTAAAGTCATCATCCAGCCGAAATCAATAATAGGTTTAATCCCGCTAAAAACTAAAGATAAAAACGCACAAATCGTGGTAAGAACTGTGTAAAGTATTGGCAAAATCATCTTTTTGCTTGCTTCAAAAATAGCTTCCTCTTTTGTAAATTGTGGATACTCTTTTTTCAATTGCAAAAAACGAACAGTAACATGAATGTTCATCGCCATATTTAAAATCAACATCAGTGCTATAAAATTTGAAGAAATAACTGTAACCTTCCATCCAATTAAACCTAGAAGACCAATCATAATAATTACAGATGTGGCGCATCCTAACAAAGGCATAACCACCCATTTGATATTTCTAAAAATAAACCAAAGAGTTAAAATAATAAAGATAAACACTCCTATACCAAAAATAATTATGTCACTTTTTATAAAACTCATCATATCATCAGCAATCATTGGAATACCGCCTAAATAAATTTTTGCATTTTCTCCGTATTTTTCTATTACATCTCTGATTTCAGTAATATTTTGGTGATTTCTTAAATTATACAAGTTTTTGTATTCTTCATATTCTTTAATAAATTTTTTGTAATTTATTTTTTCTTTCTTGGATAATCCTGTCTCAACTATTTGATTAAAGTATTTATCTTTAACTTTTATATATTCAGCTAATCGCTCGTCTTTTTTGAGGTAAACAACAATTCCAGATGTTTTGCCATCTTCACTTATCACGTAGTTTTTATAAATAGGGCTGTTAAGTATTTCCTCAAAACCTCTTTCTCTATCAATTTCTGGATAAGCTAAAGTTTTATAGTTTTTCAATCTTTCCATTAAACCCTCATCTGTACTTTTTAATAAAGGGACATCAATAACTGTTATAACGCTATCGACCCAAGTTAACTTCTCAATTTTGGATTTAAGTAATTGAAGATTAAGAATAGTTTCTTTTTCAGCAAAACTTGTTACCGGCGTATATGTTAAAACTAAAAAATCTTTAGAACCATATGTTTCATTTACCTCTCTTAAATATTTAAGGTCAGGATCGCCCTCAAGTAGAAGAGCATCAGAGGATGCATCTAGGTTAAAATTCTTCGATTGATACAGTGAAAAAACGATTAAAATTGATATGAACGCTAGGGTTATTTTTGAAAAATCTATTATTATTTTTTTGTAAATACTAGCAAACATGAGAATATTTCAGATATATCCTAATTATTTTATAACTAAAGGAAAAACTAGTTTAATTTTTGCTTAAATCTTTAAATTTCGTATAGATTCCCTCAAACTCCACCTTCACAGTCCCAGTTGGCCCATGTCTCTGTTTGCCTAAAATTATGTCAGCTAAGCCATTTACGTCATTCATTTTTGATTGCCATTCAGCGTGTTCAATTGAACCAAGCTTTGGTTGCTTTCGTTCCAAATAGTAAGCTTCTCTATAAACAAACATTACGACATCGGCGTCCTGCTCAATTGATCCGGATTCTCTCAAGTCAGCCAACTGTGGTTGTTTATCATCTCTTTGTTCAACAGCTCTCGACAATTGAGATAAAGCTAGAACTGGTACTGTGAGTTCTTTTGCTAAAGCTTTTAGACCCTGAGTTATTTCAGAAATTTCTTGAACTCTTCCTTCATTTTTACTCGAGCTAGATCTCATTAATTGAATATAATCAACTACTATGAGACTTAATCCAAACAATCTTTTAATTCTTCTTGCTCTATTACTAAGTGTTGCAATCGTAATTGCGGGTGTTTCATCAATGTACAAAGGCAAATTATAAATATTTCGTGAAGTTTCAATATATCTATTAATTTCTTCTTCGGTAACTTTACCTCGTCTAATATCATCAGACTTTATTCTAGCTTGTTCTGACAAAATCCTTGTTGATAATTGTTCTGAAGACATTTCTAATGAGAAAAAAGCTATTGATGATTTTTCTTGTCTTTTTAAAATATTTTTTGCAGCATTATAAGCAATATTTGTTGCTAAAGCAGTTTTACCCATTGAAGGCCTTCCAGCAATAATAATTAAATCAGATTTGTGTAATCCTCCTAACTTTTCATCTAAATCAGTCAAACCTGTTGGTACACCAACCAAACCTTGATCATTTTTCATAGCCAAAGTTGCCATTTCAATTGTCTGATCCAGTGCTTGATTAAACTTTAAAAATGATTGAGAGAAGCTTCCTCTTTCAGCTAAATCGAAAAGAGATTTTTCGGTATCTTCAATTATATTTTCTGCATTTTGCTGCTGTGAATTTGCATTTATTGTATCAGCGGACAACTTATCTGATATAAGAACTAACTCTCTTCTAAGATACATTTCATGAATAATTTTTGCATAATCAATTGCTTGTTTTGCTGATCCAGAAAATCTAGTAAGCTTTACCAAATACTCTGTACCGCCAACTTCTTTAAGCATGTTATCTTTCTCAAAAAAATTTTTCAGAGTTATTGGATTGGCTATCATTCCTTTGTTATTTAAATTTTCGATAACCTCATAAATTTTTACATGAGCCGGATCATAAAATATATTTGAGCTTACTATTGTAGATACTTCATCAATAATATCATTATTAACAAGGATTGAGCCTAATAATGCTTGTTCTGCCTCTAAATTTGAAGGTTGCTTGTCTTTTAGATTATTTTGAATAGACTTTATTTCTTTCACTCAAGCATAATATGAAAATGTATTTTGCTTTAAAGAAAAAAGTTACACACTTTTTTAGCAGTCTGTGGAGAAGTTATTTAGATTGTATTTTGTCTATTTTGATAGATATATTTGCCTTTACTTCTGTATGAAAATTTACCTCAACTTTGAATATACCTATTTTGTTTAGTTCATCTTTTAAAATTATTTGAGAGGGGTTTACTTCAGCATTTAATTTTTCTTTAATTAAGTTAGTAATTTCTTTAGGTTTAATTGAGCCATACAATTCTCCATTTTCCTTACTTTCTTTAGTAAAATTAAAAGTTTTATTATTAATTATTTTAGCAATTCCTAAAAACTTATTTTTAACTTCTATATTTTTTTTATTAAGTTCATCTTTTTTTTTTTCAACAAAATTCTGATTTTCTTTATTGAACCTTAAGGCTTTTCCATATTTTAAAAGAAAATTTCTTCCATACCCATTTTTTACTTTTACCTTGTCTCCAATTTTTCCTAAATTCAAAATATTTTCGAGTAAAATTATATCCATTTATATTAATCCTAACAATTTTGCTTTTTTTATTTCTCTAGTCAGCTTTCTTTGCTTGTTAAAAGATACTGAGGTGATTTTAGAGGACATAATTTTTCCGTTATCAGACATATATTTTTTTAATAAACTAACATTCTTATAATCAATTACGGGCGCATTTTTTGATGAAAGAGGGCATTTCTTTCGTGAAAATTTTCCATCGTTTTTTTGGAACAAGCTAAGGTTATTAAGAACGTTAACACCTCTTTTTTGAAATTTTTTATTTTTCCTTTTCATTCTTAATCATTTTTTTTTAAAATATTCAGTATCTTTATCCAATTTTTTGTATTTCACTGTTAAATTTCGAATAACTGATGAATCTACATTAATTTTATCTTTAATTTTATCTAAGGTATTTTTAGCACCCTCAAATTTGAAGTGAATAAAAAAACCTTTTTTATTATTATTAATTTTTTTCGATAAATTTAAAAGACCCCATTCCTCTATTTTTATCACTTTACCAGAGGAACTTTTGATTATTTCGTCATATTTTTGGATTAAATTTTTAATATCTTTTTCAGATAAATCTTGTTTAGCAACTATTGTATTTTCGTAGAATGCCATAATCTGATTAAAATCTTGTGTTAATAATTATTTATAAAAACTGGTTTATACTATAATAGTTGATTATATCAATACTTATAATTACTGATAAAAACTAAAAAAATGAGCTCTTTATTGTTTCCAGGCCAAGGTTCACAGATAGTAGGTATGGGATCTGAGTTTTACAATAATTTCAATTTTGTAAAAAAAATATTTAAAGAAGCCGACGACAAATTAAATTTTTCAATATCAAAAATGATATTACAAGGGCCGGAAGATCAGCTTCAATTAACAAAAAATACTCAACCTGCAATTTTAATAGTTAGCTATTCAATCTTTAAAGTTTTAACAAATGAATTTAATTTTGACTATAAGTCAATCAAATATTTTGCAGGTCATTCTCTTGGAGAGTACAGTGCTTTAGTCTGCTCAGAGGCTCTAGACTTTAGTGACGCATTATATTTGTTACACGAAAGAGGAAAAGCAATGCAAGAAGCAGTTCCTGTTGGCAAAGGGGCTATGATTGCTATTCTTGGGCTGAAGTTTGAAGATATAAGTCAAATTTTAGAAGAACAAAAAGATATCAAAGGAATTTGTGAAATAGCGAATGATAATGCTGATGGTCAAGTCATAGTAAGTGGTGACAAAAAAAAAGTAGATCAATTGAAGATTAGTCTTAAAGAAAAAAATATAAAATTTATTCCTTTAAAGGTGAGCGCACCTTTTCATTGTTCACTAATGAAACCTGCGGCTAATACAATGAAAAGTAAAATAAATAGTATTCAGTTTAAAGATCCAAGTTTTGAAATAATAAACAATGTGACTGCTAAAGCTGAGAAAAATTCAAGCATGATTAAAAAATTGTTAATTGATCAAATATTTTCAACTGTGAAATGGCGAGAAAGCTTAATAAACATGTCTAATTTAGGTGAAAAAAATTTTATTGAAATTGGTCCTGGAAAAGCTCTCACAGGAATGGTTAGAAGGACTATAAAAGGTGCTAATTGCTTTTCAATTAATTCAATAAGTGATATTAAAAATTTAATTAATGAATTTAAAAAATAAAAAAGTTTTGATCACTGGAGCAACAGGTGGAATAGGAAATAGTTTAGTAAAAAAATTTAATTCATTAGGTTCTTATATAATCGCAACAGGAACTAATGAGGATAAGCTATCGTCATTAAAGAAAGAATTTTCTGAAATTCACATTGAGAAATTTAAATTGGATCAACACGAAAAAATTGAAGAATTTATAAACAAAATGGACCAAAAAGTTGATGGATTAGATGTGCTTGTAAATAACGCTGGCATAACACTAGATAATTTATCTATTAGGTTAACTGAGGATAATTGGAAAAAAGTTTTAGATATAAATTTAACCTCGACATTTTTAATGTGTAAGTTTGCAATAAAAAAAATGTTAAGAAAAAAGAAAGGCAAAATTATCAACATTACCTCAATTGTTGGACACACTGGTAATTTAGGTCAATCAAATTATGCTGCTTCAAAAGCAGGTATTATTGCTTTTTCAAAAAGCTTAGCTATTGAATATGCAAAAAAAAATATCAATATTAATTGTGTTTCGCCAGGTTTTATAAAAACAGAAATGACAGAAAAAATAAATGACGAATTCAAAAAAAAATTGATAGATAAAATTCCATCAGGTGACCTCGGGACAGGAGAAGATGTTTCAAATTGTGTAGCTTTTTTGGCCTCTGACATGGCAAAATATATCAATGGTGAAACGATACATGTTAATGGCGGAATGTATATGGCTTGACAATCTTAATTAATAATTTATTAAGAATTATAAAAAAACCACGAAAGGAACTCATGTCAGAAGATGTTAAAAGCAAAGTTAAAAAAATAGTCGCAGATCACTTAGGTGTTGAAGAAGAAAAAGTTACAGAGGAGTCTAGCTTTATTGATGATCTTGGTGCAGATAGTTTAGATACTGTTGAATTAGTAATGGCCTTTGAGGAAGAATTTGGATCAGAAATTTCAGATAGTGAAGCAGAAAAAATTCTTACTGTAGGGGATGCGATTAAGTTTATTGAAAGCAAAGCAAGCTAATTTTCAAAAGTTAACAAATGTATAACGAAGGAGAAAAGATATTAGTTATACTTTCCTCTCCATCTGGTGTTGGAAAAACCACTTTAACGAAAAAAATCCAACAAAAATATAATAATTTCAAAATTTCAGTATCACATACTACGAGACTACCTAGGTCTAACGAAGTTAATGGTGTTGATTATTATTTTGTTTCTGAATTAGAATTTAAAAAATTAATAGATAAAAATAGCTTCTATGAGTATGCAAAAATTTATGAGAACTATTATGGGACCTTGAAAGAGAATGTGGATAAAACACTTAAAAAAAATGATATTATATTTGATATTGATTGGCAGGGTACAAAGCAATTGTCTAAGTTTAAAAATCTAAAATTAGTTAAAATTTATCTTATTACACACAGTAAAGAGGAATTGAAAAAAAGACTATTAAGCCGTGATGAAAATACACCAAAAGAAATACAAAAAAGATTTAATTCTTTTGACGAAGACATTAGACATTGGAACGATTACGATTTTATAATTATAAATAAAAATCTTGAAGTTTGCTTTAAACAAATTGAAAATATAATTAATAATTTTAAGAAAGAAACTTCTATTTCCCCTCAAAAATTTCTGTGATCCTATAGTAAATATCAGGTTTGATTTCAGATGGTCTAATATTCATTTTGAAACCCTGAATTTGATTTATTTCCTCTTGACTGAGTATTTTTTTCATATTTTTGTTGATCATCTTTCTTTTATTAGAAAAAAGAATATTTGTAATTTTTTCTAAATTACTAATATTTTTTAAGTTTGATATTTTTTTTGCTTTAGGTTTAAAATGTAAAACCATAGATTTAACTTTTGGTATTGGCTTAAAACAATTAGGTGAAACGATGAATTTTTTTTTTAAATCAAGCATTAAATTTGTTAATATTGATAATCTTCCGTATTTTGAAGAAGGAAACTTGGCAATTATTTTTTCTCCTAATTCCCTCTGAAACATTAAAATTAAGTCACTATATTTTGGAGGCCATAATTCACATTTTAATAATTTAACAAATATTTGAGAAGAAACGTTATAAGGTAAATTTCCAAAAATAATTGTGTTTTTCTTTATTACTTTTTCAAAATCAAATTTTAAGAAATCATTGCAAATAACTTTAACAAATTTTTCATTTTTAAATTTTAATTTTAAATGATCATAGAGCTTAAAATCTTTCTCAATCAAAAAAAGTGTTTTTGGAGCAAATTTTATTATTTGATCAGTTAATGCTCCATTACCTGGCCCGATTTCAATAACATTTTTATTTTTAATTTTTACTAAATTAATAATTTTTTTTACAATATTTTTGTCTTGTAAAAAGTTTTGCCCTAAAGATTTTTTTGGAAAACTCATTTACCGTATTTATCTATAAAATTAATACAACTTACTAAACTATCTGCGTTAGATTTATTTTTACCAACTATATCTAAAGCAGTTCCATGATCTGGTGAAACTCTTAAATATTTTAAACCTAATGTGATGTTGATCGCATTAAATTTATATAATGTTTTAAAAGGTGCAATAACTTGATCGTGGAACATACCAACAACTACATCATAATTTTTATATTTATTAACGAATAATGTATCAGCTGCAAAAGGGCCATCTAACTTAATCTTGAATTTTTTTAGCTTTTTAATTGCAGGAATTATAATTTTATTTTCCTCTGAATTACTTTTGAATTCAGAGTTATGAGGATTTAGTCCCAAAACTGCTATTTTTGGTTTTTTTTTAAAAATATTTTTAAAACATAAATTAATAGTTTTTATTTTGTTTATTATTAAACCTGGATTTAGCTTTTTAGAGACATACTTGAGATCCACATGTGTAGTAATAGGACTAACAGAGAATTTCTTTGAGCTAATGAGCATTACCTCAGAGTCTTTTTTTATAGAACATTTAGATGCAAAAAACTCAGTTGCACCATAAAACTTTTTATCTAAGTGATTTTTATTTATTGGACAATTTATGATCCCTTTAACATTTTTTTTTAATCCTAGCTTGTGGGCTAGAGACAAACCATGATTAATAAATTTTGTTGTTTCATTTGGCTTAAATGAAAATAAATTTTTAAAGTTTAAATCTATATCTATCACTTTTAAAAAAATGTCATTTTCACATTCACTTATATTTTTTACCTTTTTTACTTTTATCTTGTATTTCAGAGATCTAAATTGGTTTATCAATAATGTATAATTTGATATTACGTAAATTTGTCTCTTAAGGTTATTACTAAGTTTTTTCCAACTTTTACAGATCAATTCGGGATTAATGCTTTTTGGCTCTCCGCTAAATATTATAATTTTTTTTTTCATTAATATTGTATATAACTGCTATTTTTTAATTTTGACAATCTGCTTTGTGAATATAATTTGAAAAGATCGGCCTTTTTTTTTTCAATTATGTCACCTCTTAATTTTTTGATTTCAAGTTGCTCTGGTTTTATCGTTCTTTTATTATTTAGCTTTAAAAAAAGAATATTGTTTTGTTTTTTTATAGGTTTAGAAACTTCGCCTAATTCCATTTTCGATAAAATCAAATAAATTTCCTTGGATAACGTTTTTCCATTAATCCAACCCAAATAACCTTTTTGTGATGAGGATACTGATGAACTGAAGTTCATTGCAGAATTTTCAAATCCAATAGTATTGATTTTTTGTAACATATCTTCGATAATTTCATTTTCGGGCACATCTAAGTTTGAATTAATTTCAATCTCATATAATTCAAATTCTTCGACGTCAGATCTTCCTTTAATTATTTTTTTAACTTCTTCATCTATAGCAGCTTCATTAATATTAATTTTTTTTTCATAAAGTGAGTAAATTAGTTGCTGCCACCTAATTTCTGTGTCTATCTCATCTAAAAATAATTCAAAATCTAAACTATTTTCAAAAAATTTATCTTTAAAACTTTGCAAGTCATTTCCGGAAATAGATTTCAAATAGGAATTAATTCTTCTTTCATCTTTTTTTATTTTGTATTTTGACAATTCTATCTTTTTCAATTTTAAATTAATCAGTTGATCTAAAACAGCTTTTTTCAATTCGTCTATATTTTGTTGATTAATTTCTTGATCAGCCAATATTAATGAGGTTAAAATTTTATTCTTCAAATCATAGTTGGTAATTATTTCCTCTTCAACTTTAACAATAATTTTACTATTAAATCCATAAAGATTATTATTTAAAAATAAAATAATTAAAATAATTATTATCGATGATTTATACTTCATTAATTAAGTGATGGAGTGTCTATGTTACCAAATGGAGTAAGCGTTATCTTGAACATTAGAGAGTCTTCTGGTTCAATTTCAGAGTCCAAATAAAATTCCCTTCTATATACTAATCCTGCTCTCAAGCAATCATTAACATATTCGTAGCTTAAATTGTAAAATTCAGAAGAATTTGTTACAAGATCTCTTTTTGCCTCATAGCTTATTTGAGTATTATCTTTTTCATAGCTCAACTTTGTCTTAAAATATTTCTGATCTCCAACATGTTTATTTTCTTCGAGGTAGTTGAAATCAATTTTAATTGGATTAAGATTAATTTGTGTTCCTATATCACTGTAGTTAATATCTCTATAATTTTGATCTAAAGCGCCTTTATAACTAAGTTCAAATTTATCATTTAATTTATAATTAGAACTCACTACCAAATCTGAAAGTTTCTCATCCAAACTAGTTTTTGATGGCATTTTTTTATTCTCTTTTTCGTTAATAACTTGTGCTATTGAAAAATCAAACTTTTTAGAGTTTTCTGAAATTTCATAATCTAATCCTATCGTTGTACTAAAACCTGTTTCATAATTATCAGTGCTATCAAGTCTGTTAATATTAAATGCATTTATTGGACTTAATGTTGATCCAGTATCTTCTTTTCTCATATTATTGTTAGGAGAATATCTGAATAAAACTTTTGGCTTTAACTTTTGTTTTGAATTATAACTTGTTTTTTCCAAGTTCAATTGAGTTAAATATCCGAAAGCACCATATAATTCACTTGTCGTATCTTTTTTATATATATCTACATTTTTAGCTTCATAATTTATGTTTCTTACATTAGCTAAAAATTTTCCCTTCAAACCAGATTTAAAATTAAAATCTTTAAAATTCCAATCGAAATCATTTATTAAAAAACTCGTTAATTTGTTCGTATCATAATTGTGAACTTTAAAATTTGTTTGTAAATCAAGATTTCCTAACTCATTATTGCTAAATAAATTTTTATCAATTGTTAATTCTGGTAAAATATATTCGTATTTATCATTATAAGTATCTTTAAGTGTTTCATAAACAGCAGCATTAACCCCTAAAAATAAATCCTCGTTCTCGTGAGTAAAATTTAACATACTTTCGAGATTATCTTTTTCATAGTCAACTAAATTAGATTTGACTCTATAAAGTTTTAAATATTTGTCATTTGAAGTATCCTGCACAGCAAGACTAAAAGAACTTTTCGAACCAGTGATATTTTCAAACTCTTTTACAAAATATGAAAAAAAATGAGACCTTGTACCTGATTTTTGATTACCATCTTTTTTTTTATAACCTTCGGTATATCCAAAATCTGTCATTAGGTAAGAGTCCTTAAATACTTGATGGTATTCGCCCGTAAATAATGGATTTTCAGATGCGTAAAGTTTATTTGTTAATGTAAAATTTTTATCATGATTAATTGCAAAAAAATATGGAATTGAAATACTTGATCCTAAATTCTTAGTATCTGAATACGATGGAATTAAAAAACCTGATCTTCTATCTACCGACGGGTCAGGGTGCGATAGTTTAGGAAAATAAAAAATAGGAATATTGTAAATTTTTAACAAAGCGTTATCGTAGTATATTGTTTTTTTCTCCTTGTTGTGAAGCATTTTTGTTGACTGTATAGACCAAGGAGGACATTTATCATTTTCTCTATAACCACAAAGAGTAAAAATATTTTTTTCAAAACTTCTTATGTCTTTTTTAAGACTCATAGAATTTGCAAAAACTCTTGGATTATTCTCTTCCTTTATTTTAAATTCATCTTGATTTAAAAAGGCTTTTATATCAGTTCCGACGATCTCCTTTTTTTTTGTATCTATATAAACTTGTGAAAATTTATAGAGATTGTCATTTTTATCCTCTATTTTTATATTTCCAATAGATTTAAAAAAATTTTGTTTGGTATTATATTTAAAATTACTTAAAAAAATTTTGTTATTTTCTTGATCAACTATATTGGTATCATTTTTAGAAAAGATTAAATTTTCCTTCTTATTAAGTGACAAGTCTCTAGTTTCTACAATATACTTTTCAGAAGTTATTATCCTTGTAGGTCCTTTAGTTAAATAAATTTTTTGTTTTTCTAGGTATTCAATATAATTAGTTGTTAAAGTATTATTATATTTATCTGTCAAAGAAATATTATTTTTTAAAATTAAAATTCCATCATCTTTATTATATTCAGCAAAATCACTTTTAATTAAATCACCTTCAGTAGTTAGAACAGAAACTTCATTTTCAAAAATTGAAGTCTTTTTATTTTTATCTATAGTTATATTCTTTGCGCTAATTTTAATATTATCAGCAACCAGAATTTGATTGAAAAAAAAAGTAAATATTATCAGTAAAATTTTACTTTTCATTTATCTGCAAAACCCCTATAAAAGTGAAAAAACTTAATGCTAAAACTGGAGACCAAATTGCTAATATTATTGGAATTCTATCAGTTCTACCTAATGCTAAAGAAAAGTCTTTAAAATAGTATATTATAACGCTAATTAAAAAACCTATTATAAAAAACTTAAACCCTTCGTATCTTCTAAGCGAAACCATCGCAAGTACAGTAGCTAAAGCAGTCATCAAAAATAAGAAAAAAGGAATTGAAAGCATTGAATGCAAGCTTTCTTTTAAGAACGTTTCATTATACCCAATTTCAACCAACTTATTTTTATTCAAAGTTAAATCTATAAAAGAAACTGTATCAGCATTGTTAAAAAGAGTATTTATTTTAGCGTAGTCATAATTTGAAATAATTAAATATTTCTCTAACTTTTTCTTACTAAAATTTTCATTCTTGAGATTTGAAATTATAACATCTTCTAAAACCCAATTTTTAGTTTTAATATTTACTTTTTTAGCAAAAATTTTTGAAATAAGTTCATAGTCATTATTAAATTGGAAAATAGTAACATTTATTAAATCAAATTTTTCTGGTTTTTCAGCGGTTATTATTCTTTCTCCTTCCTTCATAGTTTCTTTAATCCATAATCCATTCTTATTGAATGTTATTAAATGATCAATATCTTTAGCATACTGAGATTTAGTTTTTTCATAGTACATAACCATAGATGAAGTAATTGGATTTGCTACTATCAAAATCATCCAACCAAGCAAAAAAGAAGTTGTAGCAAGCATAAGAAATATTTTGAAATTTGAATATCCATAAACTTTAAGAACTAAAAGATCTTTATTGTTTTTTATTTTAGTAATGAACCACATACTTGAGAAAAATATTATAAAAGGAAGTAATTTAATAATTAAACTAGGAATAAATATACTCGATAATATTAATGGTTGAAGAATATTAGCATTAGATTCTTTAAAAAATTCTATTTCTTCGAATAAGTTTAAAATTAAACCAAAGCTGTAAATTATTAAAACAACCATAAATACTGTTTTTAAATAATTTCGTATAAGATAATTAAAGATTATATTATTCATTTAAAATCCTCTTGTTTGAAAAAGAGTAAAATAAAATTAGATATAAAAAGAAAAAAATTACAAAAGGTGAAAATATATAAATAAATTTTATCGATGTAGATAGACCTGTATATCTTAAAAATAGTTCAGTAAATATTAAAATGATAAGACTATAAGTAAATATGAAAAATTTATTTAGATACATCTTTTTGGTTTTCAAAAGAAGAAAAGAGCAGATTAAAACTATAGAGGGAATGTAAAAAGGTAGTATCAATCTTCTTATAAAGTTTGGTATGATTTCTTTTCTGGAACCTTCATTGCAAAAATCTTTATCTTTATTTTTTAAGAATAAACAATTTATAATTTTTATAGTAGATGTCTCTTGAATTTTGGGTTGCTTAATTGTACTCGTATTATAATTTGTTAAATCAATATCCAATTGATCAAAAATTATTAATTCATTTTCTTGACTGTCTTTTTTACTCGAAATAATTTGACCCTCTATCAATGATAATCTTTTTTTATCTACTAAACCCTTTTTAGCTATTACGGTGGTACTATGAGTATTTTCACTGTCAGATGATAAATTTTTTAAATTATTTGCTGTGTCATGAAGAAATACATTTTCAATTGCCATGTCTTTTTTTTTATCTACTATTATGGTTAAACCGACAAAGGTATCACCAAATTGATTTGATCTTATAGTTGGTAAGAAAGAATTAAATTTATCGTTACTAAGTAGTTGCCTAGATTTATTTAAAGCACTTGGTGAAAGTATCGATGAAAAAATAATGTAAAAAATTAAAATTAAAATTGAATTAAGCAACATAACATTTACTACTTTCATTTTATCAACTCCTGATGTCCATAAAATAGTAAATTCGCCTGCATCGCGTCTAAGTATAAACATCATTAAAGCTATTAAAAAAGATATAGGTATGAACTTTGGTATCAATCCAAAAAGGTTAAAAAAGCTGTAAGCAAAATATGTAGAGGTAGGGTAGCCACTATCTACAATTAAATCTAAAAAATTCACCGCTCTGACCGTAAGTGCGATAAGTGAAAAAACTAACAAAAAAAGTAAAAAATTTTTTGTAATTTCAATTAAAAAGTTTTGATAAATTTTGTTTTTTAGCATTTTTTAAGTTTGTATATAGATAATGCATCCATTTGATAAATTCAATCAATGGTTTAATTATGACAAATTTTACATTGAAATGTTACATATTTGATCATATATACCTCTCAACCCAAATTGAAAAATATTTAAAAAATATGTCTGTAAAAATTACTTACTCAAAACAAGCAATTAGCAAGTCCTCACACAATTTAGTTTTATTTTGTAATGATAAATTTAATATAAATGTTTTAAAAAAATATCTTTCTACTTCTGAATATTCTTACATAAGCGATTTACTCAAATCTAACGACCTCAAAAAAAACTTATTAGTTTTTGAAGTCAATTCCAAAAAAAAAATCATAATAATTTCAATCAAAAATGATTTAAAATCATCTGACATAGAAAATTTAGGTGCTGAATTTTATAAAAGAGTAAATCATGGGAAAAATAGTGAGTATATTTTAAATTCTGATAGTGTATTAGGAAATAATGAGAATTTTGTTAGTCATTTTCTCCATGGATTTAAATTAAAATCTTACGAATTTAAAAAATATAAAACAAAAAAAGATTCCAGAATTATCACGCTTAATATTTCTGGAAGCAAAAATAAACCTTCAACTCAAAATCAATTAAAATTCAAAGCTTTAGAGGAAGGAACTTTTTATGCACGCGATCTAGTATCTGAACCTGGAAATGTTTTACATCCAGATGAATATGCCAAAAGATTAAATTCCTTAAGAAAAGATGGTTTAAAAATAAATGTTTATGATCAAAAAAAATTAAAAAAACTTGGTATGAATGCTTTACTAGGAGTAGGCATGGGAAGCATAAGAGGATCATATCTTGTTACAATGGAGTGGAATGGTGCAAAAAATAAATCTAAGCCATTAGCCTTTGTAGGAAAAGGTGTAACCTTTGATACTGGAGGTTATTCATTGAAGCCTGCAAGATTTATGGAAGACATGACCTATGATATGGCAGGCTCTGCAGCAGTGGTTGGTTTAATGAAAAGCTTGGCTCTAAGAAAAGCAAAAATTAATGCAGTTGGTGTTGTAGGTCTCGTGGAGAATATGGTTAGCGGTGTAGCTCAAAGACCTGGGGATATTGTGAAATCATATAGTGGAAAAACAATTGAAGTATTGAACACAGATGCTGAAGGTAGATTAGTTTTAGCTGATGCATTATCATTTACAGAAAAAAAATATAAACCAAAATTTATAATAGATTTAGCTACTTTGACAGGAGCGATAATTGTAAGTTTAGGATCTGAATATGCTGGACTTTTTTCGAATGACGATAGGCTTTCAAAACAAATAATAAAAGCTGGTGAAAAAGTTGAAGAAAAATTATGGAGAATGCCACTTCATAAAAATTATGATAAGTTAATGAATTCTAAAAATGCTGACGTTCAAAATATTAATTATGTAGGGGGCGCCGGATCAACTACTGCTGCTCAGTTTTTGCAAAGATTTATTTTAAATAAAACTCCTTGGGCACATTTGGATATCGCTGGTATGGCCTTTTCAAAATATGGAGGAGCTCTCAATTCAGGAGGAGCAACTGGTTTTGGCGTTAGGTTACTTAATCAATTAATTGAAGAAAATTATGAGTAACACAGAACAAACATTATCAATTATAAAGCCTGATGCAGTTGAAAGAAATTTAGTTGAAGAAATTAAAAATATTTTCGTAAAAAATAATTTAAATATTAAAGATGTTAAAAAGTTACATATAACAAAGGATGAAGCAGCAGAATTTTACAAAGTTCATCAATCCAAACCTTTTTATAACGATTTATGCGCTTATCTCTCTTCAGGACCTATTGTTGTAATGATTTTAGAGGGTGAAAATGCGGTTATGTCTTATAGGAAACTTATGGGAGCAACCAATCCAAAGGATGCTGAGGAAAATACAATCAGAAAACTTTATGGAATTTCTATTGACAAAAATTCTGTACATGGATCAGACTCATTAGATAACGCTAAAAAAGAAATAGGATTTTTCTTCAAAAATTAGATATATCTAAATATTCTTATAATTGCCTCTGGAAAAGCTCTGTACTCTAATTTTTGTGTCTTATTTTTTAATGTTATTTCATTATCTTTATCACTTATATTAAAATTTTTTTGAATAATAACGTTGCCGCTATCTAGTTTTGCACTAACAAAATGTACAGTGCATCCTGCCTTTTTTTCTTTATTTTTTAACATTCTGGCGAAAGTGTTAAGGCCTTTAAATTTTGGTAGAAGAGAAGGGTGAATATTAATTATTTTACCTTGATATGTATTAATTATTTTTTTTGAGATTATTTTCATGAAACCAGCAAGGCAGATAAAATTTATATTATATTTCTTTAAATTTAATAAAATTTTGTTTTCGTAATTTTTAAATTTAGTATCAATAAAAATACAAGGAATTTGAAATTTTTTTGCAAGATTAATTCCAAATGCCTCTTTTTTATTAGTTATGACTAAACTAATTTTAATTGGAAAACTTTTATCTCTTGAATGAAAAATCAGATTTTTAAGATTCGTTCCTTGTCCTGAAATAAAAACACAAGTATTTTTTTTTACCATTTTAATGATTTACGTAAATTTACTTTCCTTTTACCTTTTGAAATATACCCAATTTCATAAGGCATAAAATTTTTAGGAAATATTTTTTTAATTTTAATTATGTTTTTTTTTGGAACAATTATACAGAAACCAACTCCACAATTAAAAGTTCTTATCATTTCTTTATCAGAGATATTTTTGCTCTTTAACCATTTAAAAATTTTTAATATTTTGATTTTAGATAAATTTATATCTAGAGTTAAATTTTCAGGAATAGATCTCAATAAATTTTCAATTAAACCCCCACCCGTTATATGGGCGGCTGAATTAATAAGATTTCTGCTAGTTAATTTTAAAATTTCTTTTGCGTAAATTTTAGTAGGCTTAAGAATCTCTTTTTTTAATTGATGAGGCAATTTATTTTTTTTTAAGATTGATCTTACTAAAGAGTATCCGTTTGAATGTATTCCGTTTGAAGGAATAGCTAAAACAATATCATCTTTTTTAACATTTTTTTTATCTAAAATTTTTTGTTTTGAAACTATTCCGACGCTAAAACCTGCTAAATCAAATTTATCTTTGGAGTAAATACCTGGCATTTCAGCTGTTTCGCCACCTATTAATTTACAATCAGATAATTCACACCCTTTAAAAATACCTTTTAAAATTTTTTTTGTTTTTTTCAAATCTAATTTTCCTACTGCAATATAATCTAAAAAAAATAATGGTTTTGCCCCTTGGACTATTAAATCATTTACACACATTGCTACTAAATCTATTCCAATAGTATCGAATTTTTTAAATTTATTAGTTAAATCAATTTTAGTACCAACCCCATCTGTACATGAAACTATTACGGGATCTTTAATTTTTAGTTTGCTAATATCAAACAATGAACCAAATCCACCTATAATATCTTTTTTTGAAGGTCTATTCTTTTTTTTGACGTTTTTTTTGGATATTTTAGATATATGTTGAACCAATTTATTGGCTAATGAAATGTTAACACCGCTTTTTTTATAACTATTTTTACTTTTTTTCATTTATAAATTGATTATTAATTTTTATGAAAACGTTTAAACAAATTATTTTTATTTTAGTTATTTTTTTAAAAACTGAAACTGTTTTATCTGAGAGTAACCTGTTTAGTGTTAATAATATTGAGTTAGAAAAAAAAAATAGAGTAACAAATAACGCTTTAGCTGAAAAAGCTATCCAAAAAGGGTTTGATCAATTGAAAGAAAAAATTCTTTTAAAAGAAGATAGTGCAAAATTGTCTGACTTAAGCTTTGCCTCAATAAAACAACTGGTTACATATTATCAAATTAATAACCTTTTAGAAAAAAAAAATAGTAAAGAATTTGTCAATTTCAGCGTTACATTTGATAAAGATAAAATTCACAATTTATTTTTTGAAAGAGGAATTTCTTATTCAGAAATTTCAGATAAAGAGATATATATTTTACCAATATTAATTAAAGGTGAAGAAGTTTTTATTTTCAATAATAATTATTTTTATGAAAATTGGAACAATCTTAATAAAGAAAACTTAATTGAATTTAATCTTCCAATAGAAAATATTGAAATCATCCAATACGTAAATAAAAGCAAAAAAAATTTAATAAACTTGGAAATCAGAGACTTATTTAAAGAATATACGAACAAAAATTTAGCTCTAATTTTAATTGAACAAAATAAAAAAGAAGCAGGAAAGGTTTATATTAAAGCAAAAATACAAGGGAAAAATATTTCTAAAAATTTCAGCTTTAAAAGAAAAGATTTAAAAGTTGATAAATTTAATGAGAAAATTATTAAAGATTTAAAATTAGAGCTAACAAATTTAATTAAATCAGCAAACTTAATTGATATAAGAACTCCATCCTTTTTAAATGTAAAATTAGATTTAAATAAAAAAAGCAATTTAGTAATTTTAAATGCAAGAATAAAAAATATAGAGTCAATTGAAAATATCTATGTTCAGGACTTTAATAAAGACTCTATGAATTTAAGAATTAAATATTTAGGCAAATTAGATAAAATTATTAATCAACTGAAAAAAGAAAATATAAATCTTTCTTTGATTAGAGATCAGTGGGTTATAAAAACTCTTTAGTATGGACCAACTTATTTTCAAATTTCCTTTTTCAAAAAGATATTATGAGCAGGATTTTTTTGTCGCAACAAATAATTTTACAGCGTACAAATTGATTGAAAGCTGGCCATCTTGGCCAGGAAAATGGCTAAACATCTATGGAGCCTCAGGATCAGGAAAAACACATTTAGCTAAAATTTTAGAAAAAAAAATTGAAAAAATTGAATTAATTGATGCTTTAAATATCAACGATTCAATTATTAAAGATTTAGATAATATTGATTGTTTAATTATAGATAACTTTGATAATAATATTGAAGAAAAATTATTTTACACGATTTTAAACCAATCAAAACAATTAGATAATTATATTTTAATTAATTCCAATCCCTCTATAAAAAATATAAGTTTTGAATTAAAGGATTTAAAATCAAGAATAAATAGTTTTTTATTCATAGGTATAGAGTTGCCAACTGATGAATTGCTAAAAGTAATAATCTCAAAGACTTTGTCTGAAAAACAAATAAGCATAAATCCAAAAATTTCAGATTTCATAATAAATAATGTAGAAAGATCTTATGAAAAAATGTTTAAATTTCTTAAAGAAGTTGATGAATTATCTTTATCTACTGGAAAATCAATTAATATTAATCTAATAAAAAAAGTATTAAATCAATGAATAAATATAGAACACATAACTGCTCAGAACTAAGTGAAAAAGACATCAATAAAAAAATTCATCTTTCTGGCTGGTTACATAGGAAAAGAGATCATGGAAATTTGCTATTCATTGATCTTAGAGATCATTTTGGAATGACACAGTGCGTGATAGAAAACAAAAACAAATTTTTTCCAATCTTAGAAAAATTAAAACCAGAGTCTGTTTTAAAGATAAGCGGAAAAGTAATAAAAAGATCTAGCGAAACTGAAAATCTAGATTTGAAAACCGGGAAAATTGAAATATCAATAGAATCCATTGAAGTTCTGTCTAGTGCAAAAGAATTACCAATGCCTGTTTTTGGAGATCAAGATTACCCAGAGGAAATTAGATTAAAATATAGATTTCTTGATTTAAGAAGAGAAGAAATGCATAAAAATATAATTTTAAGATCAAAAGTTATATCATTTATTAGATCTGAAATGTTAAAACTTGGATTCTTAGAGTATCAAACCCCAATATTAACATCTTCAAGTCCAGAAGGCGCAAGAGACTTTCTAGTTCCAAGTCGATTAAATCCAGGAAAATTTTATGCCTTACCTCAGGCGCCACAACAATTTAAACAATTAATAATGGTTTCGGGTTTTGATAAATATTTTCAAATCGCACCATGCTTTAGAGATGAAGATGCAAGAGCAGATAGAAGTCCTGGAGAATTTTATCAATTAGACTTAGAAATGTCTTTTGTGGAACAAGAGGATGTTTTTAGCGTTGTAGAAAAATTAATGATTAGTTTATTTAAAAATTTTTCAACAAAAAAAATCTTAAATGAGAAATTTCCAAGAATAACATACAAAGAAACAATGGAAAAATATGGAACAGATAAACCTGATTTAAGAAATCCATTAATCATACAAAGTATTACTGATATTTTTAAAAGAGATGACGTAAAATTTGATCTATTTAAAAAATTGGTAAATTCAGGATCTATTGTTAGAGCTATTGTAACACCAAATACCAAAGATAAACCCAGAAGTTTTTTTGATAATATTGATAAGTGGGCTAAAGAGCAAGGTGCTTCCGGTTTGGCGTATTTTACCATAGAACATGATAAGCAACTAAAAGGTAAAGGTCCTGTTGGAAAATTTTTTAGTGAAAATTCATTAAAAGAACTTATGAAAATTAGCGATGCAAAAGTAGGGGATAGTATTTTTTTTGCTTGTGGTAAAGAAAAAGAAGTAGAAAAAATTTTATCGTTAGCTAGAGATAAAATCGCAAGAGAATTAAATTTACTAGATAATGATAAATTCGCATTTTGCTGGATTATAGATTATCCAATGTATGAGTTTGATGAAAATTTAAAAAAAATAGTATTTAGTCACAACCCGTTTTCAATGCCTCAAGGAGAATTAAAAGATTTAAATTTTGAAAAACCATTGGAGATAAAAGCTTATCAATATGATATTGTATGTAATGGAGTTGAACTTTCTTCAGGCGCAATTAGAAATCATATTCCTGAATTAATGTATAAATTATTTTCTATAGCAGGCTATAGTAAAAGAGATGTCGATGAAAAGTTTAGCGGAATGATTAATGCATTCAATTTCGGTGCTCCACCGCATGGAGGAATAGCCCCAGGAATTGATAGAATAGTAATGTTGTTAGCTGATAAAGAAAATATCAGAGAGGTGACGCTTTTTCCCATGAACCAAAATGCTCAAGACTTAATGATGCAAGCACCCTCAGACATAAACGATAAACAATTAAAGGAACTCGGTCTTAAAAAAGATATTAAAAAAAATTAGTTTTTAGTTTTAAGATTAATCCTTACATCAGAGAGGTCTACTAATTTTTCCTCATAGTTACTTCTTACAAAACCTTTGGAAGTAATGTTTTTAACAATTTTTAAAAATTTATCTTCATCATTTCCAGCGTCTAAATTTTTAGCACTAGCAATCGATGGAGTATGAGCTAGTTCCTCTTTACCTAAATATGAAATAGCGAGCTCTCTAAAAACGTAATCAAGAATTGATGATGCACTTAGTATTCGATCGTTTCCTATAACATTTCCTGATGGTTCAAATTTAGTATCAATAAATGCGTCCACATATTCTTCGAGCGGAACTCCGTATTGCAAACCTAAAGAAATAGCTATTGCAAAATTATTCATCATTGCCTTAACAAGTTCGCCTTCTTTATTTGTATCGATGAATATTTCTCCAATTTTTCCATCATCATATTCACCAGTATGAAGATAAACTTTGTGATCCCCTATTTGTGCCTTTTGAATATAACCTTTCCTTCTATCCGGCATTCTAAATCTAGCGTTACTCTTAACTTTTAAGTTTACCGTATTATCTTTTTGATTATTCGACGGTTTTTTTATTTCATTAGAAATACTTTCAGATAAATTTTTTCCTAATTTATCACTTTTAACTTTGTCACCCTTAATGCTACCAATTTTCTTTGTCTTTCTATTGTTAAGTTTAACGTCAATGACTTCAACTTCACCGTCGGTTCTTTGATCAATTTTGGATAAAGCTGCGTCATCTAGATCTTTTAAAGTATGAACAGTTTTAAAAGTGCAAGTATAATAAGTTTCAACTATGTATTTTTTCATAAAATTTATGGAATCTCTTTATTAACATATATATTAATTGTATAAGGTGTCTATTATTTTATAGTACAATTAAGAATTGTGTGGATTTTAAAATTTAAAATATGGCCTTAAAAATAATTTTTACTTGGTGGAACAAACAAACTTTTGGAACTTTTCTTAAAACACTATTTTTTGGTAAATATGTTGGTACCGATGCGCTAGGAAACAAATATTATAAAAGCAAAAAAGATGAACGATGGGTTGTTTATTCTGGCAATATTGAAGCTACTAAAATTACTTCAGATTGGTATTTGTGGATACATCATACAATTGATAAAATTCCTGATGAAAAAATTAAAAAATTTAAATGGCAAAAAAATCATTTAGAAAATCAATCTGGAACTAAAAATAAGTATATTTCAACCAAAATAAAAAAAAATGCGATTAAAAAAAAATATGAAACTTGGAAATAGAATTAATCTTACTTTACTTTTATGTCTTTTTTGCTTTAATTACTCTTTTTCAGAAAATAGGATTACTAGCACACCATTACTTAATGTAGACGAGATAAAACCAAGTTTTGAAGATTTAAGCGAGGAAAAAGTTATCACTTCTTCTAATAGAAATTTAAAAGAAAAAAAGGATAGGAGTGATCTAGGACCATCACAGGCTATTTTAATAGGCCTTGATAAAATTACAGCAAAATCTTCGGAGTTAATTGTAAACTTAAATGAGAGTAAACGTTTCGGTCCTTTAGAAATTAAAATTTTAAAATGTGGTAAGGTGAAAGTGGATAATAAGACAGATAGTGTTGCTTATATGCAAGTAAAAGATTTAACTAAAAATGAGAATGAAAAAGTTTTTATATTTAACGGTTGGACCTTTGCATCTGATCCAAGTCTTACACCATTTGATCATGCAATTTATGATATTCAACTTTTAAATTGTAGTAACGCCTAGTAAAATTTTTCTTTACCTAACCAATTAGTATCAAATTCAGAATTAATAAATTTTTTATGGTTTAATATTTTTTTGTGTAAATCGATTGTTGTTGTTATTCCTTCTAACACGAACTCATCAAGCGATCGCAAGGTTCTCTGAATAGCTTCAGTTCTATTTCGCCCCTTGCAAATTACTTTAGCTATTAAACTGTCGTAGTAGGGGGTTATCTTGCAACCTTGAAAAACTGAACCATCAACTCTTGTTCTAAAACCAGATGGTTGGTGACAAACGCTAATAGTGCCTGGACTGGGTTGAAAGTCTAATGCAGGATTTTCAGCATTAATTCTGCACTCAATTGTATGACCTCTTGGATTAATATCCGCTTGTTTTAAAGCAGTATTACCTGTGAAAGCTATCCAAAGCTGTTCTTTTACTATATCGATACCTGTTTGTACTTCTGTAACCGGATGTTCTACTTGAACTCGAGTGTTCATCTCTAAAAAATAAAATTTACCATTTTCATATATGAATTCTACTGTACCTGCTCCTTCATAATTTATTTGTTCCACCATCTTTACTGTTTTATCCAAAAGATCCTTTCTCTGCTCATCTGTTATAACTGGACTAGGTGTTTCCTCAATTAGTTTTTGATGTCTTCGCTGAACAGAGCAATCTCTCTCTCCAAGTTGTATAGTTTTATTTTTACCAGACATAATTTGCACTTCAATGTGTCTGGGATTTTTAAAATATTTTTCTATATATAATTCATCGTTATTAAAAAACTTTTTTGCTTCAGTTTTTGCGGTCAAGAATAAGTTAGATAATTTACTTTCCTCTTCTACTACCTTCATTCCTTTACCACCTCCGCCACCTGCTGCTTTAATTAAAACCGGGTATCCAATTTCTTTACAAATTGATTTTGCTTCAGCCAGAGATTTTACTCCTCCTTCAGAGCCTTCAATCACGGGTAAACCATATTTTTTTGCTATTCTTTTTGCCTCAATTTTATCACCCATTTTAGAAATTATTTCTGCACTAGGACCAATAAACTTTATTCCATGTTTATTTACAATTTCAGAAAATTTTGCATTTTCAGATAAAAAACCATAACCCGGGTGAATAGCTTCAGCACCAGTAAGATCAACAGCCGACATAATTGATGAAATATTTAGATAACTATTTTGGGGTTGATGAGAACCAATACAAACACTCTCGTCCGCTAGCCTGACATGCATTGCATCCGAGTCCACATTAGAATGAACTGCAACGGTTTTGATACCCCATTCTTTACAAGCTCTTATTACTCTAACAGCTATTTCACCTCTGTTAGCTATTAAAACTTTTTTAAACATTCCTTTACTTATTTAAGAAGAACTAAAGTTTGACCGAACTCGACTGGCTGACCATCTTCAATTAAAATTTTTTTAACTATCCCATCAGCAGTTGAAGGCACATGATTCATCGTTTTCATCGCTTCAACAATCATTACAGTTTGGCCCTTTTTAATTTTGTCCCCAACCTCTACAAATTTCTTTGCACCAGGCTCAGGAGCCAAGTAAGCAGTTCCAATTATTGGAGACTTTACTCGTATACCATCGCTGTCATCAGCGGATTTAAGGACTGCTTTATTTGGAGAAACCACCGCACTAGTCTTAATTTGTTCAATTCCTTTAGATGCTTTTGAAACTTTAATTTTTATTTGTCCATCTTGATACTCTAATTCTGTAAGTTCGAATTCTTTAAGGTTATCAACCAGCTCTTTTATTAATTTTTTATCAATTTTCATTATTCAAAAGTTTATTCATAGCTTTTAATGACATTATATAACCTGCAGCCCCAAATCCACAAATAACTCCTTTAGCAACTTTACTTATCAATGATTTGTGTCTGAACTCTTCTCTATTATAAATGTTACTGATATGCAATTCAATAATTGGAATTTTAAGTATTTTCAATGCATCAAGGATTGCTACTGATGTGTGAGTGTAACCCCCAGCATTAATTATTAATCCGTCTTGATTTTCCCGTGAACTTTGAATTTTATTCACTAATTCACCTTCAATATTTGATTGAAACAAAGATAACTTAATATTATTTCTTTTTGCGAATTCATTGCAATTTTTTTCAATATCTTTTAAGGTAAAACTTCCGTATTGATTTTTTTCTCTTTCACCTAAAAGGTTGAGGTTTGGTCCATTAAGAATTATAATTTTATTCATAAATTCAATATTGAATAGCTTAATTATGGCAAAAATACAATTAAATGGAAAAAAAATAGTTATTAAAACTAATTATTCAATATTGGATCTTTTAAAGAAGTACAAATTAACAAAAAAAAAAGTTGCGATAGAATATAACGGAGCAATCATTCCGAGATCAAACTATAAGAAAAAATATTTGAAAAATAATGATAAGATAGAAATAGTGCATTTTATAGGCGGTGGATAAATTGAGAAAAGATATTTTTAAAGTTGCTGGAAAATCTCTAAAGTCGAGACTTATAGTCGGTACTGGTAAATATAAAAACTTTTCTGAAACAGCAAGAGCTGTTCAAGCCTCAGGAGCAGACATGGTAACTGTAGCAGTTAGAAGAGTAAATATTTTAGATAAAAAACAGCCAATTTTAACAGATTACCTAAACCCAAAAAAAATAATTTTCTTACCAAACACTGCAGGGTGTTTTAATAGTGAGGAAGCATTGAGAACATTAAGACTTGCACGAGAAATGGGTGGGTGGAAATTAGTAAAGCTTGAGGTATTAGGCGATAAAAAGACTCTTTATCCAAACATGTTAGAAACAATCAAATCTACTAAAATCCTTGTGAAAGAGGGTTTCAAAGTAATGGTTTATTGCACAGACGATCCTCTGTTGGCGAAAAAATTGGAGGATAATGGTGCGGCAGCAATTATGCCCTTAGCTTCCCCAATTGGTTCAGGTTTAGGCTTACAAAATAAAATAAACATATCTTTAATTATAAAACAGTCAAAAGTGCCAGTAATAGTTGATGCAGGTATAGGAACCGCGTCGGATGCGACAATTGCTATGGAATTAGGTTGCGATGGTGTTTTGATTAACAGTGCTATAGCTAATGCAAAAAAACCTATTTTAATGGCTAAAGCATTTAGGGACGCAGTGATTTCTGGAAGAAATTCATATTTGGCAGGAAGGATGAATAAAAATTATTTTGCTTCAGCAAGTTCTCCAAATCGAGGATTAATTTAACTTTTTTTTTCTTCTTATCCAAAGAGTTCTTACTTTCTTTTTTAATTTTGTTTTTTTTATTTTTTCTTTAGTTTTAATATTCTCTTTAACTTTTTCCCTTTTCTTTTTGATTACATTATTTTTTGTTTTATTTATTTGAATAATTGAATTGATATTTTCAATAGTTTTAATAAGTTTTTTCGATTTATTTAGTAAATCAATTTTATACTCAGGTATGATTAGATCATGATCAGAGAGTATTTTCACCTCAAAAGCATATTTTTTTTGAAAATATTTAAGTTCTTCTAATAAGTTTTTTTCTATAAAGTTTTTTACTTTTTCTGGTACATAGGAATTCACAACCTTTACCTTATCAGTAAATGCTAAGTGTTGAATTTTTTTTAAAATTTTTTGTGAAAAAGAAGATAGAGACAACTGTGTTTCCCATTTTATTGAGCCTTCTCTTAACCTCTGTCTAGTCATTTCAAGAAGTCCAAAGTTACTTATTCTTCCAATTTGTATTCGAGCACGGTCTTTTCTTATACTCTCTCTCATCTTCTTCTCTACAATTCTTCTATTATAAAAGTTCATCATATCGATAAAATCAATTACAATTAGACCAGATAAATCTCTTAATTTTATTTGATGCGCTATTTCTTCCGCAGCCTCAATATTTGTGTTTAATGCAGTTTTTTCAATATTAATTTGTTTTGTAGATTGTCCTGAATTTATATCGATAGAAACTAATGCCTCTGTTGGATTAATAACTAAGTAACCACCAGATTTCAACTTTACAGTTGGTTCAAATATATTGTTCAATTCTTTTTCAATATTTGCATCATGAAAAAGTGGTATTTTACCCCTATATTTTTTAATATTTTTAACATTTCTTGGCATTAATTCTTTCATAAATTTTTTAGCCTTTTGATATGCTTCATTTCCCTCCACGTAAACATTTTTTGTATCATTATCGTAAGTGTCTCTTAATGTTCTTTTGATAATGTCACCTTCTTCATAAACTAAGGATGGAGCATTTGAGTCCAAAGCTTTTTCTTTAATTTCTTCCCAAGTTTTTAAAGTGTTTTGAAAATCTTTTTCAATTTCATTTTTTGTTTTATTCGCACCTGCAGTTCTTACGATTACACCCATACTTTTAGGAATATCAATATCATTAAGAATATTTCTAATTTTTTGTCGGTCAGATGAATTAAATATTTTCCTTGATATACCACCACCTTTTGGAGTATTTGGCATCAAAACCATATATTTACCAGCAAGAGATATAAAAGTTGTAAGAGCAGCACCTTTTTGACCTCTTTCCTCTTTAATTACTTGAATTAAAATAACTTGCCCTGGTTTAATTACTTCTTGTATTTTATATTTCTTAATTCCATACGACGATTTAACTTTTTCCCTATACTCTTGTTTCTTATTTTCTTTTTCAGCAAGATTTTCAATTTCCTCACTTTTTTCATTTTTATTTTCTAGGTTAGTATCGCTTTGTAAACTATCTTGATTTGACTCTAATGTTTTATCTTTTAATTCTTCTCTTATCTTTTCTTCAGCTATTCTTATTATCTCTTTATCTTCAGAGGGTAATTGATAATAATCAGATTGAATATCATTAAAAGCTAAAAAACCGTGTCTCTCTCTGCCAAAATTTACAAAAGCTGCTTGAAGAGAGGGTTCAACTCTACTTATTGTTGCAAGATAAATGTTGTTTTTAAAATTTAAATTGTTCTTGTCTTCAAATTCATATTCCTCAATAGAATGATTTGATTTAAGAACAATTCGAGTTTCATTTGGATGCGAAGCATCGATATATAGATTTTTTTCCATTTTTTAAGAATTCCTTTTAAATATTTAAAATTTGATATTTTTAAAATTGTCATAACGATTATTTTATACAATTTTGTGAATAAATACACGATTTAATTAACGAATGCCTAAAGATAGTCAGAATTAATGCTATAAATAAAAATAATGTTAAAATTTCTTAATCTTTCTGCAAAATATATAATTATATTTTTTGTTTTTTTAATATTTTTTATATTTTCAACTTTATGGTATTTCTCAATCGGACTACCTGATTATAAGAAACTATCTAATTATCAACCACCAATATCAAGCCGAGTTTACTCAGAGAATAGAAAATTAATAGCAGAGTACGCTATCGAGAAAAGACTATTTATTCCTTTTGAATCTATTCCCGATAAAGTTGTAAATGCTTTTCTATCAGCTGAAGATAAAAATTTTTTTAAGCATCCAGGGGTTGATGCTAAAGGAATTTTAAGAGCAGTCTTGAAGAATATTAAAAATATTTCTCAAAATAAAAGATTGGAAGGCGCCTCAACAATTACACAACAAGTTGCAAAAAACTTTTTACTCACAAATGAAGTTTCTATGAAAAGAAAAATTAAAGAGGCTATTTTAGCATTCCGTATAGAGAGAGCATATACAAAAGAAAGGATTTTAGAACTTTATTTAAACCAGATTTATTTAGGTCAAGGGACTTATGGTGTTGCAGCAGCTAGTTTAGAATATTTCAATAAATCTGTTAAGGAACTTAATTATCAAGAAGCAGCTTTACTTGCAGCGTTGCCTAAAGCTCCAAGCAAGTATGATCCATATAAGTACCCTGAGATTGCAAAATTTAGAAGAAATTTAGTCCTTGATAATTTAGAAGAAAATAAATTTATTTCTAATGAAGAACTTAAAAAATTAAAAAATACTAAGCTTAATCTTAAAAGAAGAAAAATAGAGATAGTAAATGAAGCAAATTCATACACTGAAGAAGTTAGAAGGACTGTAAAAAATATTTACGGTTTTGAAAAACTTTATTCTCAAGGATTGAGTATTAGCACTCCTCTTAAAATTAGTTATCAAATTCAAGCTTTAGAATCTTTGAGAAAAGGAATAGAAGATTATGATCGCAGAAGAGGTTGGAGAGGACCAATAACAAACAAAATTAAAAATAAAAATTGGCAAAAAAAAATTTCTAATCTTAAACTCGATCCAACTTTAAATTGGAACGTAGCTGAAATTATTTCTCTAGATAATAATGAAATTAAGTTTCAATTAATTTTAAATAATAAAGAAAAAAAAGATGGATCCTTATTTTTTAAAAATATAAAGTGGTCAATACCAAACAAAAAGTCAATTAAAGATGTTCATGAAATAGGAGATATAATTTTTGTAAAAAAAAAAGGCAATTTTTGGTTATTAAAGCAATATCCTAAAGTAAATGGAGGAATTATAGCTTTAGATCCTTTCAATGGAAACGTACTTGCTTTAGTTGGTGGATTTAATTTTAAAACCAGTGAATTTAATAGAGTAACTCAAGCAAAAAGACAACCAGGTTCAGCTTTTAAGCCGATTGTTTATGCAGCGGCTTTAGAAAAAGGTTTCGCACCTAACTCTATAATCCTTGATGCTCCATTTGTTGAAAGCCAAGGAGTTGGGTTAAAAAATTGGAAGCCAGAGAATTATGGAAAAAAGTTTTATGGTCCGTCTACTTTAAGAAAAGGAATTGAGTACTCAAGAAATTTAATGACTGTACGAATTGCTAAAAATTTAGGTTTAGAAGAAATTTTAAATTTATCAAAAAAATTAAATATTTACGATGAAATACCTGAGCTATTATCTGTTTCGTTAGGCGCAGCAGAAACAACATTGATGAATTTAACTTCAGCTTACGCACCCTTTGTAAATGGAGGAGTAAAGATTGAACCAAAATTAATTTCAAGAATACAAGACAGAAGAGGTAAAACAATTTTTCAGGAAAAAAACAGAAAATGCATTGGATGTGATAAATTTATTAATGAGGAAATTGAGCTTCCGAAAATAGAGGGTAAAAGTGAAAAAGTAATAAGCGAGGAAACTGCCTACCAGATGACTTCAATCTTACAAGGAGCAGTGGAGAGAGGAACTGCAAAAAAACTGAGATCCCTAAAGGTTCCTTTGGCAGGCAAAACAGGAACCACAAATGATAATTATGATGCGTGGTTTATTGGATTCTCTTCTAACTTGGTTATTGGTGTTTATATCGGTTATGACAACCCTAAAACTTTGGGAAAATTTGAAACTGGTTCAAAGGCTGCATTACCTATTTTTAAAGATTTTGTTGAAAAAGCACTTTACAAAGAGGATTTTAGAGAATTTCAAATTCCAGAAAATATTTATTTAACTACGTTAAATTATGATACTGGTTTAAAATCAGCAGCTGGTGAAAAAAATATAATTATTGAGGCATTAAAAAAAGAAGATATTAACAGCATAGATAATAATAATTTAATTTCGATAAACGGCCGTGATAAAACGATTAAGTTTAGACAATTTTATTAATGGAAAACTTTGATACAATATTAATTGCAGTTGAAAAATCCCTAAAAAATATTAGGGGGTATCTTTGATAATGAAGACGTAGAAAATAAAATCCAAGAATTAGAAAGAGTCTCTTTAAAAGAAAATTTTTGGAAAGATAGAAATTTAGTAAAAAAAACCGTAAAACAAAAAAAAATTTTTGAGGAAATTTTAAACTCATATAAAAAATCTTCAAAAGATTTAAATAATCTTAAAGATCTCTATTTGTTAGCTTCGCAAGAAAAAGATGAGGAAACTATTCAAGATTGTAATAAAAAAATTTCACAAATTTTACAAGAAATAAAAAAGAGTGAGATTAATTGTTTTTTATCTGGTGATAATGATGACTATGATATTTACCTTGAAATCCATGCCGGCGCAGGTGGTACAGAAAGTCAGGACTGGGCAGATATGCTTCGTCGTATGTATATGAAATGGTTTGATAAAAAAAAATTTAAATATGAGATTATAAGTGAACACAAAGGAGAAGAAGCAGGTATAAAATCATCAACAGTAAAAGTTGTAGGTGATTATCTATACGGACTAATGAAATCTGAGTCCGGAGTTCACAGGTTAGTTCGTATTTCTCCATTTGATAGTGGCGCAAGAAGACACACAAGTTTCGCAAGTGTATGGGTCTATCCTGCAATTGAAGACGATATAAATGTAAAAATTGACGAAAAAGATTTAAGAATTGACACTTACAGATCCAGCGGAGCTGGAGGACAACATGTTAATACAACGGATAGTGCAGTAAGGATAACTCATATTCCCACAAAAATTGTAGTACAATGTCAAAATGAGAGGTCGCAACATAAAAACAAAGAAACCTGTTATAAAATATTGAGAGCGAGATTATATGAACATGAAATTCAAAAAAAAGAAGAGGAAAACCAAAAAGAGTTAAAAACAAAAACTGATATAGGATGGGGACATCAAATTAGATCGTATGTGCTTCAACCCTACCAACTAGTAAAAGACCTAAGAAACAAAACAGAAAATACCAATCCATCAAGCGTTCTTAATGGGAATATTGATCAATTTATTGAAGAGGGAATAAAAATAAAAAAATGAGAAAAATATTAGTTAATCTCATTATAGTAACAACATTAATATTAATTTTATTAATAACAATACTTTCCACAACTGGAATTGAGACAAACAAATTTAACAGACTTATAATTGAGAAAGTTTCTAAAACAAAAAATCTTAATTTGGGATTGGAAAAAATAAAATTTAAAATGAATATTAAAGAATTAAGTTTATTTTTAGAAACGCAAAATCCCAAAATTACTTATAGAAATGTGTTAGTGCCTGCACAAAATATTAAAGTATATGTTGATTTCTTATCTTTGATTAAATCAAATCCAAAAATTAAAAAAATTGGTGTCAGATTAGATGAGCTTGATATTAAAGAATTAAAAAATTTATCTAAAATTATTAAGCCATCAAATTTTAAAAGTTTATTAAACAACAAAATTCAAGAAGGAAAATTAATTACAGAAATTGAAATTTTTTTATCAAATCAGGGTAATTTGAAAAATTTCATAGCTAAAGGCTCAGTAAAAGATCTTAAAATAGAATTAATTAATAATTTTAATTTTTCGAACGTTAATCTAGATTTTTTTGCAGATAAAAATGATATCTTAATAAAAAATATTTCTGGTAATTTAAAAGGAATAAAGATTACAGATGGTGATATACAATTAAATTTGGAAAGTGGAGTAAAGTTAAATTCAAATTTTAATTCAAAATTAAATTTAGACAAAAAACTTTCAAATAAATACTCCAAATTTTTTCAAAATATTAAACTTTTAAATAATCTTTCGATTTTAAATGCTGATATAAATAATAACATAACCTTAACTTTAGATAGTACTTATAAACTTAAAGATTATAATTATAATATTTCGGGTAATTTAGAAAAAGGCGAGTTTGAATTTTCAAATCCAATTCAAAATAGTTTTATAACAGAACAAATAAAATCGCTTTATTTTACTGACATCCAATTAAAAACAAATCTTACCTCTAAAAAAATAAATCTTCAAGGTAAAGGAAAATATTCTTTTGATAATTTAGATTTTTTAAAAGTTAATTTTGAAAGTAATTTAAGTAATAATTTTTTAAATTTGTCTGCGAATTTAGATTATCAAAATAGCTTATCTATAAATTTAATAAACTATCAAAAACAAAAAAATTCTATCGCAAATGTATCCTTATCTTTTCAAAAAAATTATGATGATATTAAAATTAATAAATTAATATTTGAGGAAAAAAATAATTTAATTGAAATAGATGATTTGATTTTAAAAGATAATAAATTTTCTTCGTTTAAAACAATTAAAGTTAAAACTATTGAGAATGACTTTTTAATTCAAAACAAAAAAAAAATTTTAATTAAAGGTAATAAGTTTGACGCGACAAATTTAGGAAAGTTTCTTAGCACCAAAGAAGGTGATAATAAATTAAATGATCTTAACAGTAATATTGAAATAGATTTCAAAAATATCAAAGTCCCAATGTCAGAAAAATTAGAAGATTTCAAACTAATAGGTGAAATTAAAAAAGGACAATTTATTAAAATTTCATCAAAGGGAGATTTTGGGGGAAACAATTACTTAGATATATCAATGAAGAAAGATAAAAATACAGATAGGAAATATCTTGAAATTTATTCAGATTTAACAAGACCGCTGTTAACAGAATACAAATTTTTTAATGGTCTTTCAGGTGGAAAATTAATTTTTACCTCAGTTATGGATAAGACTTCTTCGAATTCCAAACTTAAGATTGAAAAATTTAAAGTAGTTAATGCTCCTGGACTAATTAAATTATTATCTTTAGCTGATTTAGGTGGATTAGCAGATATGGCAGAGGGAGAAGGTTTGTCTTTCGATTTATTAGAAATCGATATGGAAAAAGAGAAAAATATCCTTAAATTAAATGAGATTATTGCTCTTGGACCCAGTATTTCTGTACTAATGGAGGGTTACCAAGATGAAAATGGCTTAACTAGTTTGAAAGGCACACTAGTTCCAGCAAAAACTTTAAACAAGATGATTTCAAAAATACCTATTCTTGGAAATATTGTAATTCCTAAAGAAGTTGGAGAGGGTTTATTTGGAATAAGTTTTAAAATGAAAGGGCCAAAAGATAAAATAAAAACAACTATTAATCCTATAAGAACATTGACACCGAGATTTATACAAAAAATTATCGATAAAAATAAAAAAACTAAATAATTTTAACTAAATAGTGTTTTTTTTTACCATATGAAAGTTTAAATATTTTTTTTTCAAAATCCTTTAATTGAATTATTTTTTTTTCGTCTTCTATAGTTTTATCATTGATTTTAAACCCCCTATTTGCCATTACTCTTCTTGCTTCACTTTTAGAAGGTAAAATTTTGTTCTCAGCAATTAGATCTAAAATACTTATTCCTTTTTTAATTTTATCTAAATTGATCAGAATTTCAGGTAAATCTTTTCCAAAGCCACCGCTTTCAAAAGTATCCTTTGCAGTTTGTTCTGCTTTTCTCGATGCTTTTTCGCCATGAACAATTTTTGTTGCTTCGTTGGCTAATAAAATCTTTAAATTATTAATATTTTTTTCATTTTCTAATTTTTTTTTTATATCTCCTGTGCTTAATTCTGTAAAAAAATTTAAAAATCTTTTTACATCTCGATCATCAGTATTTCTCCAAAACTGCCAGTAATCATATGGAGATACTTTATCCTCGTTAAGCCAAATTGCTCCCTTTTCTGTTTTTCCCATTTTAGAACCTGACGCTGTGGTGATTAAGGGCGAGGTAAGTCCAAATGCTTCTTTTTTTACAAGTCTTCTAATTAAATCTGTACCATTAACAATATTTCCCCATTGATCTGATCCTCCAATCTGTAAAATACAATTTTTATTTTTATACAACTGATAAAAATCATAAGCCTGCAAAATCATGTAATTAAATTCCATGTAACTTAATGACTGTTCTCTATCCAGCCTTAGTTTTACACTATCGAAAGCAAGCATTTTGTTAATGGTAAACTGACTACCTATTTCTCTCAAAAATTTAATATAATTTAAACTTGTTAACCATTTAGCATTATCTACAAAAATTGGAGAGGTTTTTTTGTTAGATGTGTATAAAATTTTTGTAAATACGCTTCTAATACTTTTGATGTTTTTTTTAATTTCTTTTTGATTAAGTATTTTTCTTGTAGAATCTTTCCCTGATGGATCTCCAATTAAAGTAGTTCCACCCCCTAAAAGAACTATAGGTCTATGACCATATTTTTGCATTAACTTCAAAATCATTATCTGAAGCAAACTGCCAACATGTAGACTGCTAGCAGTACAATCGAAACCTATATAGCCAGATATTGATTTTTTATTAGAAATTTCACTTAGTTTGTCTAAATTTGTGCATTGATTGATGTATCCTCGATCATGCATCTCTTGTAAAAATGTATTTTTCATAGTGTTATTTACTTAAGCAACTATTATACAAAAATTGTTATAAATAAATAAAAATATGCAAAAAAAATGGATCTCTTTAGGATTAATGAGCGGTACTTCTGGGGATGGAGTAGATGCCTCTATAATCAGAACTGACGGTATTAACGAGTACGAATCAATCAAAGATAAATATTTTGAATATAACTCTGACATATATAAAGATATTCACAATTTAAAAGAAAAAATACACAAGCTTGAACATTTAGAAATTTTTCAAAATGAAATAAATAATTTGGAGAGAAAAATAACAATCTTCCACGCAGAGATAATAAAGGAATTAAATTTAACGAGTGAGACTTTAATTGGTTTCCATGGTCAAACTATTTATCATAATCCTAAAGAAAAAATATCAAAGCAGCTTGCAAATGGAAAACTGTTAAATCAATTAACAAAAAAAAATATAGTTTTTAACTTTAGAATGAATGATATTTTACATGGAGGTGAGGGTGCACCTTTGACACCAATTTTTCATAATCTGCTTGCTTTTCAAAAGAAAATTAAATTACCCGTTTGTTTTTTAAATATTGGAGGAATTTCAAATATCACAATAGTAAGGAATTATAAAAATTTGTCAGAATTATTTAGCAGAGATATTGGTCCAGGCAATTGTCTTATAGATGCTTGGGTTAGAAAAAATTCTGATAAAAAATTTGATCATGATGGGCAACTCGCTTTAAGCGGAACAAGAAATGAAATAATTTTTGAACAAGCTCAAGAATTGTATATTAATAGAAATAATAAAAAATTGTCATTTGATACAACTGACTTTGATATATCTTTTGTAAGAGGTTTAAACTTTGAAGATGGAGTAGCAACTCTTACAGATTTTACAGCTAGCGTAATTGGTGAGGAATTATCATTATCCTTAAAAAATTTAAAAGATGAAAAAAAGGATATATTATTATGTGGAGGTGGAAGAAAAAATAAAGTTTTAATAAAAAAAATTGAGGAAAATATTTCATCGAGTTTTAATTTAAAACTTGTTGATGAATATAAAATTGATGGTGACTTCATAGAGTCACAAGCTTTTGCGTTTTTAGCAGTAAGGTCAATTCTTAAGTTACCTATCTCTTTTCCATCTACAACAGGTTGTAATACACCGTGCACAGGAGGAGATCTTATTAAAAATTAAATTAAAGCTGTTTTTTCTTTTAAATATTTTTCAATCTCCACTATTAATTCTTTTTCTTTATTTTTAAAAAAATGATTAGAGTTTTTTATTTTTGAAAAAATAACTTCAACGCCTTTTTGACTTTTTATTCTATTATCTAATTCATTAATACTTTCTTTGGTAACCAACTCATCATTTTCACTATAAATTACTTGTCCAGATGTTGGGCAGGGCGCTAAAAAAGAAAAATCATAAACATTAGGTTGAGGTGAAATGGCTATGAAATTATTCACTTCAGGTCTCCTCATTATCAATTGCATGCAAATTAATGAGCCAAATGAAAAACCAGATACCCAGCATTGACTGTAATCTAAATTTTGTCTTTCTATCCAGTCTAAAGCCGCTGCTGCGTCAGATAATTCACCTTGCCCATTATCAAAAACTCCATCACTTTTTCCAACTCCTCTAAAATTCACTTTGATAACTGAGAAACCGTTTTCTAAAAAAATATTATACATTAAATGTACTATTCTATTATTCATGGTTCCCCCATATTGAGGATGTGGGTGTAAAACAATTGCAACAGGTGAACCAAATTTTGGATTTTTATAATATTTTGCCTCCAACCTTCCAGCTGGACCAGGAATAAAAATCTCCGAACTTTTTGGTTTCATACTTGATAATGATTATTATTAAAAAAAAAAGTACTGAGTTATAGCATGTTTTTATGCGACAAATATTTTTTTTTAATCCTGACTAAAATAGTAGGAATTCTCGCAAAACTGTTATATTACAACGTTTAATTATGAAATTAACAAACAAAGGAAGATACGCAGTAATGGCTATGGCTGATTTAGCATCTAATGCTAAAAATGGACCAATAAGTCTTACAGAAATATCTCTTAGACAAAATATTTCTTTAGCTTATCTAGAGCAAATATTTTTGAAATTAAAAAATAATAAATTAGTTAAAAGCTCAAGAGGAGCTAATGGGGGATATGTCTTAGAAAAGCCTGCCTCTGAAATAAAATTATCTAATATAATTTATGCTGTAGACGAAGAAGTAAGAACTTTAAATTGTAAAAAAAATTCAAAAAGAGGCTGTAATAATAAATCTACTAAATGCATTACTCACAACTTATGGGATCAACTTGATCAACATATTAATGGTTTTTTTGAAAAAGTAAAATTACAGGATTTAACAAAATTTAATTAAAGATTATGAAAAGCAGTGAACTTAAAAATCAAGAATATAAATATGGATTTTCAACTGACATTGAAAATTTCAAAGCACCAAAAGGACTTTCAGAGAAAACAATTAAATTTATTTCTGAAATAAAAAAAGAACCTAAGTGGATGCTTGATTGGAGATTGAAAGCTTTCAACAGATTGAAGGTTTTAAAAGAACCTGATTGGCAAAAACCCAAATATCCAAAAATAAATTATCAGGATCTATATTATTACTCTGCTCCCAAAAGCATGAAAGATAAACCAAAAAACTTGGATGAAGTAGATCCAAAACTTATTGAGACATACAATAAACTTGGTATTCCACTTAATGAGCAAAAAAGATTAAGTGGGGTGGCAGTCGACGCTGTTTTTGATTCAGTTTCAGTAGCAACAACCTTCAAAGGCGAACTTGATAAAAAGGGAATAATCTTTTGCCCTATCTCAGAAGCTATTCAAAAACATCCAGAGTTAGTAAAAAAATATCTTGGGTCCGTAATTCCTCTAAGTGATCATTACTTTGCAACACTTAACTCAGCAGTATTTACTGATGGTTCATTTGTTTACATACCACCAAATACGAGGTGTCCTATGGAACTTTCTACATATTTTAGAATTAACGCTGCTGAAACTGGTCAATTTGAGAGAACTTTAATTATTGCAGATAAAGGTAGCTATGTAAGCTATCTAGAGGGATGTACAGCTCCAATGAGAGATGAAAATCAACTTCATGCTGCTAATGTTGAATTAGTTGCCTTAGACGATGCTGAAATAAAATATTCTACAGTCCAAAATTGGTATCCCGGAGACAAAGATGGTATTGGCGGTATTTATAATTTTGTGACTAAAAGAGGTGCATGTAGAGGTAAGAATTCTAAAATTTCATGGACACAAGTCGAGACAGGATCTGCAATAACTTGGAAATATCCAAGTTGTATTTTGCAAGGCGATAATTCTGTAGGAGAATTTTATTCAATTGCAATTACCAATAATCATCAAAAAGCAGATACAGGTACTAAAATGATTCACTTAGGTAAAAATACAAAAAGTAGAATTATTTCAAAAGGAATTTCCGCAGGTCAAGCTGATAATACATATAGAGGACTTGTAGACATTAATGTTAAAGCAAAAAATTCTAGAAATTATACCCAATGCGACTCACTATTAATGGGCAATAAATGCGGAGCGCACACTGTGCCTTACATTAAAAATAAAAATTCATCTTCAACAGTAGAACACGAGGCCACAACATCAAAAATTAATGAAGATCAACTATTCTATTGCAATCAGAGAGGACTTAATCAAGAAGAAGCAGTAAGTCTTATAGTTAATGGTTTTTGCAAAGAGGTTTTGCAACAACTTCCTATGGAGTTTGCCGTGGAGGCACAAAAATTAGTTTCTATTAGTTTAGAAGGGAGCGTTGGATAATGCTTCAATTGGCAAATCTAAAAGCTTCGATTAATGCAAAGTCAATTTTAAATGGTTTAAATCTTGAAATAAAACCAGGAGAAGTTCATGCAATTATGGGACCAAACGGTTCTGGAAAAAGTACTTTGGCAAATATTTTATCTGGTAAAAATGGTTATGAAATAAGCGGAACTTTAAAGTATGAGGGTAAAAATTTACAAGATATTCCTATCGAGGAGCGAGCACAAAAAGGAATATTTTTAGCATTTCAATATCCTCTAGAAATTCCAGGAGTCAATACAACCAATTTCCTCAAAACCTCATTAAATACAATCAGGAAGGCTAAAGGTGAGAAAGAATTGGATACACTTACTCTTTTAAAGTTAATTAAAGAAAAAGCCTCAGAATTAAACATTGATGAAAAATTTTTATCTAGACAACTAAATGTTGGTTTCTCAGGCGGAGAAAAGAAAAAAAATGAAATTCTTCAAATGAAGCTCTTAGAACCAAAATTAGCTATTTTGGATGAGACAGACTCAGGGCTAGACATTGATGCATTAAGAATTGTTGCTGATGGAGTTAATTCTCACAAGAATAAAAACAATGCATTTTTAATCATTACTCACTATCAAAGATTACTTGACTATATAAAGCCAGATTTCATTCATGTGTTATCAAAAGGTAAAATTATTAAAACTGGACGTGCCGATTTAGGCCAAGAATTAGAGAAAACAGGTTACGAAAATTTAGTATAATGGAACAATTATTTAACATAGATCTAAATAAAATATCATCCGCTTCATCGCAAGAGGCTTTAGATAGAAAGAAAAATTTAGAATTATTTTTAAAAACCGGTCTACCAAACAAAAAAGATGAAAATTGGAAATTTTCTGATTTAAATTTCATAATAAAAAAAAATTTTAAACAAATTACAAATAATGATGAGTTGAAATTCGACAAAAAAATTAAGTTTATCGACGATTTTGAGCATAACAAAATTATCCTTGTAAATGGTAGATTTATATCTTGTGACATTAAATACGAGGAAAAAGGAAAGTTAAAAATTGAAACCTTAAAATTATTTGAGAATTTTAGTGAGCCAAATAATAATCTTTATTATCTCAATAAAGCATTATCTACAGGTGGATTTTATTTAGAGGTGCAAAAAGATTATAAATGCAAAAAACCAATAATAATTTATAATTATTTTACATCAAATTTAGATAATAAGATTATTAATAATTCAAATCAGATCAAACTTAATCAAAACACTGAGTTAACATTAATAGAATATAATATCGGTGAAAAAAGTAAATTTTTAAAAAATACTTTTGAAAATATAAATGTTGGAAAAAACTCTTCATTTAAAAATATTATTTTACAAAAATCGAAAAGCAAAGGATACTTTTATAAAAATATTAAAGGGTCACAAGCCTATAATTCAAGCTATCAAAATTTCATATTGAGTTCAGGACTTAGATTTAACAAAATAGAAATAAATATGGATTTAGAAAAAGAAAACAGTAATTGCCATATTTTATCCGGATTGAGTTTGGGTAAAGAAGAACATCAGGAAATCAAAACCCAAATAAATCACTTGGCACCGAATTGTAAAAGTTATCAAAAAATTAAGAATGTTTTGGATAGTGACAGTACTGGAGTTTATCAAGGAAAAATATTCGTTAAAGATATAGCCCAAAAAACAGACGCATATCAATTAAGCAAAGCTCTCATTTTAGATGATCAAGCAGAATTCAACGCTAAACCAGAGTTAGAAATTTATGCTGATGATGTTAAGTGTTCACATGGTTCGACTTCAGGAAGCATAGATGAAAACGCTGTGCATTATCTAATGACAAGAGGAATTGAACTACCAGTAGCCAAAAAACTTTTAATAAATGGATTCATTAGTGAAATATTTGAAAATATTCCTGAAGAAAAATTAAAGTTTTTTCTGGAAAAAAGTATTATGGAACAAGTCGATGGAATTTAATAGTATTAAATCAAAATTTCCAATTTTTAAACAAAAAATTAAAGGAAAACCTTTAGTATACCTAGATAGCGCTAATTCCTCACAAAAACCAAAAATAGTAATAGATGAGATATCAAGATTTTATGAAACTGAGTTTTCCAATGTTGGAAGAAGCGTACACACATTAGCTGTTAAGGCAACGAATAAATTTGAGGAAACAAGAGACATAGTTAAATCTTATATAAATGCGAAACATAGAGAGGAAATAATTTTTACGAAAGGAGCTACAGAAGCTATAAATTTAGTGGCAAATACTTACGGAGAAAAATTTATAGAAGCTGGTGACGAAATTCTCGTTACAGAACTCGAACATCACTCAAATTATGTTCCCTGGCACTATTTAAGAAAAAAGAAAGGTGCGATAATTCGATTTGCTTCTGTCAATGAAGCCGGAGAGATAGATGTTGATGAGTTTAAAAAACATATTACTGAAAAAACTAAAATGATTGCTTTTACTCATATTTCAAATGTTACGGGTACAATTATGCCAGTAAAAAAAATTATTGATTTAGCAAAATCAAAAAATATCCCGGTATTAATTGATGGAACTCAAGGTGCTCCTCATTCAGTTTTAGATATGCAAGATTTAGAATGTGATTTTTATGCTATTTCTTGTCATAAAATGTATGGTCCAAATGGGCTTGGTATTCTTTATGCTAAAAAAAAATGGGTGGATGAATTGCCACCATATCAAGGTGGTGGTGGAATGATAAGTGAAGTAAAAAAAGATGAAATATCTTACGCAGTCTCACCTACAAAATTTGAAGCAGGCACAATGCAAACTGCAGAGGTCGTAGCTTTTGCAAAATCTATCAAGTTTATTCAAGAGTTAGGAATTAAAAATATAGAAAAACATGAAAGTGAAATACTTGAGTACGGTTTAGAAAAATTACGAAAAGATAATTCCGTTAGTATTATTGGAAATCCAAAAAATAGAGCATCTATAATGTCATTTACTATTAAAGGAATTCATCCCCATGATATAGCAACAATTTTAGATGATGATGGAGTTGCAATAAGAGCAGGACATCATTGCTGCCAAATTTTGCACGACAAACTCGAAATCCCAGCTTCTGCAAGGGCTTCCATCGGAGTTTATAATAATAAAGAGGATATTGATGTTCTATGTGAGTCAATAAACAAATGTAAAAAAGTATTTGAAATTTAAATGGAATTAAAAGAATTATATCAAGAAATTATCTTAGATCATGCCAAAAACCCAAGAAACAAAGGTAAGTGCGAGGGATATAATTACGATGCAAAAGCACACAACCCACTTTGTGGAGATAAAGTTCATATTTACATAAGATTAGATAAAGATAAGAATATTTCTGGTTTAAGTTTTGAAGGTGAAGGATGCGCAATATCATTAGCATCTGCATCGATTTTAACAGATACTTTAAAAGGCAGAGATTTGCAATTTTCAAAAAAAATCACTGATGACTTTCTTGGTATGCTCAAAAACAAATCTAAAATTACTCTTAACAGCTTATCAGAAGATCAAATTACAACAATTTCCTCATTATCTGGGGTTCAAGAATTTCCTATGAGAATTAAATGTGCAACAATGGCTTGGCATACTCTTTTGTCTGCATTAAAAAAAAAGAGTTCAAATGACTGATTTAAAAAATAAAATAATAACTGAAATAAAAAAAATTTATGACCCTGAAATTCCAGTTAATATTTATGAACTTGGCCTTATTTATAAAATAGAAATACGTGAGAAAAATAATGTTCTTATTGAGATGACTTTAACTTCGCCTAATTGTCCCGTGGCTGAGAGTTTGCCTAATTCAGTTAAAGAGAATATATTAAAGATTAATGGAATTAAAAATGTTAATTTAAAATTAGTTTGGGATCCGCCTTGGACTAAGGAAAAAATGTCAGAGGCAGCAAAATTAGAGCTAAATTTATGAGCAAGCAAGTAATAAAATTGAGCGACAACGCAGCCCAGAGAATAAAACAAATTATGTCAAAAGCTGAAAGCTCAGCAATAGGAGTAAGGGTAGGTGTTAAATCTGGAGGCTGCGCAGGCATGTCTTATATCATGGAATACGCAAAAGAAATTAAGCCCAATGAGGAGGTAATTGAGGAAAAAGGAGTAAAAGTTTTTATAGATCCTAAAGCTATAATGTATCTTCTTGGAACTGAAATGGATTATAAAGAAGAAAAATTTTCATCTCAATTTGTATTTAAAAATCCTAATGAAACTGAGCGATGCGGTTGTGGTGAATCTTTTAAAGTTTAACCACTATAATACATTTCAAATTCTATTGGATGAGGTGTGTGCTCAAACTTGTAAATTTCTTGAAATTTTAACTCAATATAAGCATCAATTTGGTCATCAGTAAAAACTCCACCTTCAGTTAAGAATTTTCTATCCTTATCTAAATTTTGCATTGCCTCTCTTAAAGATCCACAAACCGTTGGAAGTTTCTTTACTTCATCTTCAGTAAGAGAATATAAATCCTGATCGAAAGCTTTACCTGGATCTATTTTGTTTTTAATACCATCTATACCTGCCATTAACATTGATGCAAAAGTTAAATATGGATTTCCAGCCGCATCAGGGAATCTTATTTCCATTCTAGCAGCTTTTGGATTCATTATTACTGGAATTCTACAAGATGCCGATCTGTTTCTTGCCGAGTATGCTAAAATAACTGGCGCCTCAAACCCTGGTATTAATCTTTTGTAACTATTTGTTGTGGCATTAGAGAAGGCATTAATTGCTCTAGCATGTTTTAGTATCCCTCCAATGTAGTATAATGCCTCTTTAGAGAGACCTGCGTATTCTTTTCCCATAAATAAAGGTGTGTTACCTTTCCATATAGATTGATGACAGTGCATTCCTGATCCGTTGTCACCTTTAACGGGTTTGGGCATGAAAGTTGCTGTTTTTCCAAAAGAGTGAGTGACCATTTGCACTGCATATTTATAAAGTTGAACATTATCAGCTTGATTAGTTAATGTACCAAAATACATTCCTAATTCGTGCTGACTTGGAGCTACTTCATGGTGATGTTTTTCAACTTTAACTCCCATATCCTTAAGAGCTTTTAAATACTCTCCTCTCATATCTTGAGCACTATCAACTGGTGGAACGGGGAAGTAACCACCTTTTATTCCCGGTCTATGTCCCATATTGCCGTTTTCATATTTTTTTCCTGTATTATAAGGACCTTCAGAGCTGTCGATGCTGAAACTTGTTTCATTCATATCATTTTTAAATCTCACATCATCAAATACAAAAAACTCAGGCTCAGGACCAAAATAAGATTTATCTCCGATACCGGTTTTTTTTAGATAAGCCTCAGCTTTTTTCGCTGTTCCTCTTGGATCTCTCTCATAAGGATTTTTTTTAACAGCATCTAAAATATCGCAAAAAATGTTTAGAGTAGTGTGAGAATTAAAGGGATCTATAATAGGCCTATCAAGATCAGGTTTTAAAATCATGTCTGATTCATTTATTGCTTTCCATCCTGCGATTGATGAACCATCAAAAAACACTCCATTATCTAACATGTCCTCGTCAACAACAGTGGAGTCCATTGTTAAGTGTTGAAGTTTACCTTTTGGATCTGTAAATCTTAAATCGACAAATTCTACCTGCTTATCTTTCATAAGCTTTAGAACGTTCTTTGAACTCATTTAATTAATCTCCATCAATAATTTGTTTTTAATTCCGCCTCGAACATATATAAGGATCTTTTTAATAGTAATATTAAAAATATATACCAGCTATGCATTTATCACATATATACAATTTAAACCTGAAATGAGAGAAGCAAATACTATTGATTTATCATTATTAATCTTATTAGCAATAATATGGGGATCATCTTTTTTTAACATAAAAATAGCAACTTACTCCTACGAACCAATTACTCTGGCATTGGTAAGAGTTATTTTTGCAAGCGTTCCTTTATTGATTTTGTGTAAAATTAAAAAAATCAGAATAGAGGCTTTTGGAGATGGTTGGAGCTGGTATGCTCTTATTGGTTTATGCAATATTGCAATCCCTTTTGTGCTTATAGCAATAGGTACGGCAAAAATTAATAGTTACCTTGCTGCTATTTTAATGAGTACTACTCCTTTAAGCGGATCGATACTTGCACATTTTTTTACTAAAGATGAGAAGCTTTCTTTTTTTAAAACATTGGGAGTTTTAATTGGCTTCAGCGGAATAGTTTTATTGTTTTTTGATAAAGTAATTATTAATAATGAAAATTACATTTATGCTTTGATTACAATATTAGGATCAACATTTTATTGTATTGGAGGATTAATGACACTAAAATTAAAAAATAAAAAGAATGAAAATGTTACAACTTCAACAACTATTTGGTCAGTAATTTTTTTACTACCCTTTTCGCTAATTTTAGAAATGCCATGGAACTCAAGCCCATCATTAGCTTCGACATTATCTTTATTATATTTAGGTGTTGTAGCTACAGGACTAGCATGGTTAATTAGGTTTCGAATTTTGACTGTTAATGGCTTAGTTTTTCAAACTCAAGTAGCATATTTAATTCCCATTTTTGGAATAATTTTTGGATATTTTTTAATGAATGAAATTATTACATGGAGAGTTATAGTATCATTAGTTATAATTCTTCTCGGTATTTATATATTTAAAAAAAATAATAAAGGATATAAAAATTAAATGGGAACAGAGTCAATTGAAGCAAGTTTTTTGTCTATTTTTGCTTTAATAAGTTTTTTTATTTTTTTAATTACAAGTAAGTATTCTCATAAAATTAAAAATGGCGCTTTACTTGATAAAGATTTCGTAAAACCACAAGCCTTTCATGATTTACCTGTCACTAGAAGCGGAGGTATACCGATCCTTTTTTCAGTAAGCATATTTTTCTTAATTTATTACTTACTTTATTCAAAAATTTTATACGATTATATTTTAATTAGTTACTCAATGTTTTTGATAGGTTTCTTAGATGATCTAAAAATTAATATAGAACCATTTAAACGATTAATTTATATGACATCAATTTTATTTGTTATAATTTACTTTATACCAATTAAGATATTTAACATTGATATTCCATTTTTAGCGCCTTTAATGTCTAATCATCTATTTTCTACGATTTTTGTTTTGTTATGTTTTTTGTTTGTAATAAATGGAGCGAATTTAATAGACGGATTCAATGGTCTACTAACATTTAACTTAATTATCATCCATTCTGTATTAGCCTATATTAATTTAAAAAGTGGTAATTCTGAATTTTCAATTCTTCTTATTTCACAAATAATAGTGCTTTTATCTTTTTTACTCTTTAACTTTCCAAGTGCAAAAATTTTTTTAGGTGATAGTGGAGCTTACACAGTAGGAGCTTTAACAAGCTTAAATATAATTATCACTAATAATTTAAACCCAGAAATTTCCTCATTTTTCTTTTGTACACTTTTATTTTACATATTTTTTGAAGTTTTATTTTCTTTTTTAAGAAAATTACTTCAAAAAAAATCTCCAATTCATCCAGATAATAAACATTTACATATGCTGAGTTTTTATAAAATTTCAAGTATTTATGGTAATATAAAAGGTAACTATTTGAATTCACTTTATATAAACTTATCCTATTTAATCTTAATAATTCCAGGGTTGTATTTGTCTGAGAATCCCACATTAAGCAGATATTGGTTCTTTGTCTTGCTGTTAATTTATACGGCAATTTATTCCAGACTTTACAGTTTAACAAAAAATTAAATTGATATATAAAACATCGACTATTAGTTGGGCAAGTGGCGGAATTGGTATACGCGCTGGTCTTAGAAACCAGTGCCGCAAGGCTTAAGAGTTCGAGTCTCTTCTTGCCCACCAATAAATTATGAAAGTAGAAGTAAAATCAAAAAAAGGTCTTAGAACAATTTTATCTGTAATTGTTGATAAAAAAAACATACAGATAAAAATGGAAGAAAGACTTAAAGAACTTCAAAAAGAGGTAGCTTTGAAAGGTTTTAGACCCGGAAAAGTTCCATCTGAGGTTATTAAAAGTCAATTTGGGAAATCTATATATGGAGAAGTAGTAGATAAAATTTTAAGAGAGACTACTACTAAAGCTATAGATGAAAAAAAATTAAAAGTTGCTGGTCAACCGAAAATCGATCTTAAACAATTCGGCGAAGGAAAAGATTTAAATTATGAGCTTCAAATAGATTGTTTACCAAATGTAAATTTAAAAAGTTTTGATAAATTTAAAGCCTCAAGTTATAAAGTTAAAATTGAGGATAAAATAATTGATGAAAAATTAAAAGAGATAGCAAATCAAAACAAACAATTTGAAGAAAAAAATGAAAAAGCGATTAATGGAGATCAAGTAACCTTTGATTATTCAGCTACTGTTGATGGAAATAAGTTTGACGGAAGTGAGGGAAAAGGTGTTCAATTAGAGTTAGGAAAAGATCTTTTTTTAAAAGGTTTTGATGAACAATTAATTGGTGTAAAAAAAAATGATACAAAAACTTTAGATGCTACGCTACCTGTTAATCATCCTAAAAAAGAACTTGCGAATAAAAAAACAAAATTTGAATGTAAAATCTTAAATGTAAAAAAACCTATAGCTAGTAAAATCGATGATAATTTTGCAAAATTATTAGGAGCTAAAGATGTCAAAGATCTAAAATCATTAATTGAAAAACAAATTTTGAGTCAATACTCCCAAGCATTAAATTCAATTACCAAAAAAGAAATTTTAGATCAAATTGAAAAAAACCATCAAGTAGATTTACCTCAAAATTTGATCAATCAGGAAATTGCAATTATGACTCAAAATCTTAAACCGGAAGAAAAAGAAAAACACAAATCTAACAATGAAAAATTAGCAAAATCTAGAATTAAACTTGGTTTGTTGCTCAATGAATATGGAGAAAAAAACAATCTAAAAGTATCAGATGAGGAGGTTAGAAATGAGATACAAAAACAAATAAAAGGTATGCCTGGTCAAGAAAAAATGATTCTTGATTATTATCAAAAAAATCCTAGCGCATCTCAAAGTTTAAAAGGATCTATATATGAAGAAAAAATTATTGATTTAATAAAGTCAAAAATAAATCTTGTTACTAAAGAGATTGGTGCAAAAGAAGCTGAAAAAATAATTGCTGACTTTAACAAACCAAATATAGATACTAAGAAATCTAAAACCACATCACCTGTAAAAACAAGTCAAAAATTAAAAAAAAATAGTAAAAAGTAACCAATAGTTGTATAAAGCAACAATGAGTCGTGAATTAGAAGAAAAAATGAACAGTTTAATTCCTATGGTTGTTGAACAAACAAGCAAAGGGGAAAGAGCTTATGATATTTATTCTAGATTACTTAAAGAGAGGATAGTTTTTTTAGTTGGTCCTGTAAACGACGCAGTAGCCTCTTTAGTAACGGCACAATTATTATTTTTAGAGTCAGAAAATCCTAACAAAGAAATTAATTTTTATATTAATAGTCCCGGAGGGTTAGTTACTGCTGGTTTAGGTATCTACGATACAATGCAATATATCAATTCACCAGTTTCAACGCTTTGCATAGGCCAGGCCTCATCAATGGGATCTTTTCTTTTAGCAGCGGGAGAAAAAGGAAAAAGATATTCTCTTCCTAATTCAAGAATAATGGTCCATCAACCCTCTGCAGGATTTCAAGGTCAAGCTACTGACATACAAATTCATGCTAAAGAAATTTTATCTCTTAAAGAGAGATTAAATAAGATTTACTCAAAACATACTGGCCAAACTGTTGATGAAATTTCTCAGGCCTTAGAGCGAGATAATTTTATGACAGCCGAAGATGCAAAAAAATTTGGCCTAATAGACTCTGTTGTGGAGAAACGAAAATAAAACACAATATATAGCTAATTTTACAACTTGAACTTGCTAAGTATTTAGCAGAGATTTATATTAGTTTCATTGATTCGATATGTCTGAAAAAAATAATAAAAATATATTGTATTGCTCATTTTGCGGCAAGAGCCAACATGAAGTTAGAAAACTAATTGCAGGTCCAACTGTTTTTATTTGCGATGAGTGCGTCGAACTTTGTATGGACATCATTAAAGAGGAGAACAAAAGTTCACTTGTAAAACATCAAGATGGTGTTCCTTCCCCTAAAGAAATCTGCAATGTTTTGGATGATTATGTAATTGGACAGAGATTTGCAAAGGAAATTTTATCTGTTGCTGTCCACAATCATTATAAAAGATTAAACCACGAAACAAAAAATAATAAAGATATTGAATTATCAAAATCTAATATACTTCTAGTTGGTCCTACAGGATGTGGCAAAACTTTGTTAGCTCAAACGTTAGCAAGAATTTTAGATGTTCCATTTACAATGGCGGATGCAACAACATTAACTGAAGCAGGCTACGTAGGTGAAGATGTTGAAAATATTATTTTAAAATTACTTCAATCAGCAGATTATAATGTAGAGAAGGCACAAAGAGGAATAGTTTATATAGATGAAGTTGATAAGATTAGTAGAAAATCTGAGAACCCGTCTATTACTAGAGATGTATCAGGAGAGGGAGTTCAACAAGCACTACTAAAAATAATGGAGGGAACAGTAGCAAGTGTTCCTCCTCAAGGTGGTAGAAAACATCCTCAACAAGAGTTTTTACAAGTTGACACAACAAACATTTTATTTATTTGTGGTGGAGCTTTTGCAGGATTAGATAAATTGATAGAAAGCAGAGGAAAAGGAAGCTCAATTGGTTTTGGAGCAAAAGTAAAAAATTACAAAGAACAACCGCTTTCAGAAATTATGAAACTACTTGAACCAGAGGATTTAATAAAATACGGGCTTATCCCTGAATTTATTGGAAGGATGCCAATTATAGCGACTTTAGATGATTTAGACGAAAAATCTTTAGTGAAGATTTTAAAAGAACCAAAAAATTCTTTGATAAAACAATATCAAAGACTGTTTGAATTCGAAGAAGTAGAATTAGAGTTTAAAGAAGAGTCTATTCAGGAGATAGCAAAAAAAGCTATATCAAAAAAAACTGGCGCAAGAGGTTTGAGGTCAATACTTGAAAATATTTTATTAAAAACAATGTTCGAATTGCCAGATATGGAAAATGTTATTAAAGTTACAGTTGACAAGGCTTCTGTTAAAGGTTCGTCAGAACCCATTGTCACATATGGCAAAAAACCATCAACATCAGTAGCATAATTTTCATTTGTTTCTTGAAATTAGTTTATTAATAGCCATATTATTAAATTATGAAAGCTTCTTATCTTAAACCTCTATTACCTTTAAGAGATATAGTAATTTTTCCGTCAATGGTAGTTCCACTTTTTGTAGGAAGAGAAAAATCTATTAAGGCTCTTCAAGAAGTGATGAAAACTGATAAATCAATAGTTTTAGTTACACAAAAAAATTCTGAGATTGACGATCCAACAGGTAAAGATCTTTATCAGTATGGATGTTTAAGTAAAGTTTTACAACTTTTAAAGCTTCCAGATGGAACTGTTAAAGTTTTAGTAGAAGGTGAAAAAAGGATAAAAATTTTAAAACATAATGAGAATAAAAATAGCTTTTTAACGTGTGAGGTTGAAATCGCTGAGGACGAAAATACTTCAAAAGATTTGGAACCACTTGCTCAAGGACTGGTCAAAAAATTTGACAGACTTCAAGTGTTAAGCAAGAGAGATTTAAATGACGGATCAAGTAACCTTAAAAATTTGAAAGACTCCTCTCAAATAGCCAACAACATTTCTTCTAATTTAAATATACAAATATTTGAAAAACAAGAACTACTTGAAATTCTTGATCTTAAGAAAAGGTTAGAAAAAATTCATCAACTTATAGAAAAAGAAACTAGTGTACTTTCTGTTGAGAAAAAAATTCGTGGTAGAGTAAAAAATCAAATGGAGAAAACTCAAAGAGAATATTATTTGAATGAGCAATTAAAAGCCATTCAAAAAGAACTTGGAGAGATTGATGAGGGTAAAGACGAGCTGTCTTCTATTTCTAAAGCGATAACGGATGCTAAAATGCCTAAACTTGCAAAAGAAAAGTGCATGTCAGAATTAAAAAAACTTAAATCAATGAGTCCTATGTCAGCCGAAGCTACGGTTGTGAGGAATTATTTAGATTGGATGACAGAACTTCCTTGGTCAAATAAATCTAAAATAAATACAGATTTGAATAATGCTCAAAAAATTCTTGACGAAGATCATTATGGATTAGAAAAGGTAAAAGAGAGAATAATAGAGTTTTTAGCTGTTCAAAAGAGAATTCAAAAAATGAAGGGCCCAATATTATGTTTAGTAGGGCCACCGGGCGTTGGAAAAACATCTTTAGGGAAATCAATAGCAAAAGCAACTAATAGAAAGTTTATAAGGATTTCTCTTGGAGGGATAAGAGATGAGGCTGAGATAAGAGGACATAGAAGAACTTATATTGGTTCTTTGCCTGGTAAGATAATACAAATGATGAAAAAAGCTGGTACTAAGAATCCTCTCTTCTTGTTAGATGAGATAGATAAAGTTGGAAATGATTATAGAGGAGATCCATCATCTGCTTTATTAGAGGCTCTTGATCCAGAACAAAATAAAGAGTTTAATGATCATTATCTAGAGGTAGATTACGATTTATCAGATGTGATGTTTGTAACTACCGCTAATACATTAAATATTCTTCCACCACTTCTAGATAGAATGGAGGTAATTCGATTGTCTGGGTATACAGAAGATGAAAAAGTAAATATTTCTCAAAAATTCTTGATACCTAATCAAAGTAAAAACAATGGTCTGAAAAAAGATGAATGGGCTATTGATGAAAAAATTAATAGAAAAATTATTAGACATTATACAAGAGAGTCTGGTGTTAGAAATCTTGAAAGAGAGATTTCAAAAATTGCAAGAAAGTTAGTTAAAAAATTAGATAGCAATGAAAAAGTAAATAATCCAATTAACGAAAAAGATCTTAAAGATTTACTAGGTGTTCAGAAGTTTAATTACGGAGAGATTGAAGAAGAAAATAGAGTTGGTGTAGTTACTGGTTTAGCTTGGACGGAAGTAGGTGGTGAGATTTTGAAAATTGAGTCAGCCGTGATGCCAGGCAAAGGAAAAATGCAAATTACAGGTAAACTAGGCGACGTAATGCAAGAATCAGTTAAAGCTGCTAAATCATATATAAGATCAAAAAGCTTAGACTACGGAATTATTCCTCCGATATTTGATAAAAAAGATTTTCATATTCACGTTCCAGAAGGCGCTACACCTAAAGATGGACCCTCAGCGGGCATAGGAATGGTCACTTCAATAATTTCGGCAATTACAGAAATACCAGTAAACAAAGATGTTGCTATGACTGGGGAAATAACTTTAAGAGGCCTCGTTCTTCCTATAGGAGGTTTGAAAGAAAAATTATTAGCAGCACATAGAGCAGGAATTAAGAAAGTATTAATTCCTATTGAGAATAAAAAAGATTTGATTGAAGTTCCTCAAACAGTACTAAAATCTATGGAAATTATCACAGTTAAAAACGTTGATGAGGTTTTAAAAGTTGCACTAACTAAACCTCTTAAGAGAGTTGAATGGGTTGAGGTAGACCAATTATCCAAAAAAGATAAATTAAAAAAAGAATTGAGTACTCATTAATTCATTTTTAATCAATCCAGTCTGACAAAATAGATTTGTTATTGATTATATATTCAGGCAATTTACGATCGTCTTCTAAAGATAATTTAATCGAAGAGCCCCATTTTTTTCCCCTTTTATCAACGCTGTGATCATAAAGTACTTTTTTTTCAGAAATAATTTTTTTTATATTTTCTACATTCAGACCACTTTCTTCATATTCGAGATGATGTAAGTAGTTTTTCATTTTATAGTCAATTTCTTCCGGCTTTTTAATATTAGTAAAGTGCCATCCTCCATCTTTTATAAAATTAACACTGTTGTATTTTTTTTTTGAAAAATAAATGTTCAATTTCCATAATGGATATTTCTTTGACCGTATATTTCTAAGCCATTGTGGATTAAGTAGATGTTTTTTTTTGCAGGCTCTTGAGCCATACCAAATAAAATCTTTTTGCACCAAATTAAACTTATAAAAAAACATTTTTTGTTCAAAAAAAGTTAAATTTGCTTTATAAGTAAATTTTTCAAGATTTGGGATTTCATCTAAATCACTAATTATTATTAAATCGTCTTTATCAAAATTCCTAATTGCACTTTGTAAATAATTTCTTTGAAAATTTTCTCTTAGCACAGCATTATCTAAAATTTTTGAATTTTTTAGATGCCTATCGTCATGGTTTTCAACTATCCTTAAATTCTTAGGTTGTTGCTTTAGGGGTATATAAATTATTTTTTCTTTGAATTTTGAGAAATTGTTAATATCAAATTTAAGATCTCTTTTTGTTCCGTTATGATTGAAATTTGCCTCACAAATCACAAAATATGACACATATTTGTCAAGTATATTTAGTCTGATGTCTAAAACTAAATCTTCATCATAATACATGAAGCAATCAATAATTTTCATTATAATTGAGTTATATTAAAACTTATTATAAGTAAATATAACGTTTTAAAATGAAAAAAAAAATCATCATAACTGGCGGTTTAGGTTATATAGGCACTGAACTATGTAAGATATATTCTGGTGTAAGTTGGCATCATAATATTATTGTGATTGATAATAGATTTATATCTGAAAGAGTAAATCAACTTAGAAGTTGGAACATAGAATTTATCCAAGGAGATATACTAGATAAGACTTTAGTAAAAAGAAATTTTGGAGATGCAGACATTGTTCATCATTTAGCAGGTGTTACAGATGTTCCAAGAACAAAGAGCGAGTCTTCGTTATTACAAGATGAAAAAATTAAAGAGGTTGCTGAAAAAGGAACCCAAAATATTTTAGAAACCATTAGTGATAAATGTAAAATTATTTTTCCTTCAACACACGTAGTATATGAGGGAATTAATGAAGTAAAAACTGATATTAAAGAAAATGAAATTTTAAAACCAGTTTTATCTTATGCTTCTTCAAAAGCTGTTAATGAAAATCAATTAAAAAACTCTGGTAAAAATTTTGTAATTTTAAGACTTGGTTCAGTTTACGGTTATTCTACCGACTCAATGAGGATTGATATAATGCCAAATTTATTTTCAAAAATAGCCTCACAAAACGGAACATTAAAATTATTTTCTGGCGGCAGACAAATCAAAAGCCTTGTACCCTTAATAGACGTAGCACGTTGCTTTAAATTTATGGAGGAAAAAAATGACATAAATTCTGAGATATTTAATTTAACAAAAGATACACTGACCGTGAAAGCAGTTGCTGAAATATGTAAAAAATATAATCCTAAAATTACTTTAAAAGAGACAAATGACGAGGTCCCAAATTTAGGTTTTTCCTTATCAAATAAAAAATTATTGAACACTGGTTTTAAGTTTCTTTATAGTTTAGATCAAAATATTAAAGAAATGATTCAAAAATGGTCAAAACAAAATTTAAAAAGAGATTTAGAGTATGTGAAAGACGGTGAAAATCTTTTTATGGATAAAAGAGGTGCAATTAGTAATCATGAGTTAACTGAACCAATAAATTTAATCGGGTTAATCGATTCTAAAAAAGGAACGATAAGAGCCAATCATTACCATCCACAGCAAGAGCAAAAATGTTTATTCACTAAAGGGCAAATCATAGAAATCTTTCAAGACATAATCAATCCAAATGCTCCAAAAATTACTCAAGTAGTAAATGCAGGACAGTTATCAGTCATAAAACCAAATGTAGCCCACACTATGGTTTTCACAAAAGATACAACATTTTTAAATCTTGTTAGAGGTGAAAGGGATCATGAAAATTATGGAATTACACATACTATAAAACATGTATTTGTAGATGAAAAAGAAAAAAAATTATTATTAGAATGTTATAAGTTTGAATGCAGATCTTGTGGTAACACAGAACTTAAGAGAGTTGTTTCTTTGGGATATCAACCTCTGGCGAATAATTTAACTAATAAAAAAGATGAAAAATGCGATCTTTATCCATTAGAGGTAAATTACTGCCATAAATGTCATAACTGTCAACTATCTGTGGCAGTTGATCCAAAAAAAATGTTTTCTAATTATTTATATACGTCGTCCACTTCAAAAACTTTCAGAGATCATTTTGTAAAAGCGGCAAAAAAATATTCTAAGGAACTTAAATTAAACAAAAAAAATTCGTATATCATCGACATTGGAAGCAATGATGGAATTGCTCTTAAACCTTTCATGGATCTAGGATTTAAAAAAGTTTTAGGTATAGAACCAGCTAAAAACCTAGCAAAACTGGCAAATAAAAATAAAATAAAAACATTTAATGGTTTTTTAGAAAAAAAGAATCTTAGAAAGATTAAAAAAAATGCAGACTTAATATTAGCCTCAAATGTTTTTGCTCATTCAGATAAACTTAAAGAGATGGCAGGATGCATGTTCAGTTTATTAAGTAAAAAAGGAATTATAATTATAGAGGTACAATACTTGATGAATACTTTGAAAGATTTAACTTTCGATAACATTTACCATGAACATTATAATTACTGGTCTCTTACTTCACTAATTTATTTTTTTAAACAATTTAATGCTACAATATTTAGATCCGAAAAAATAGAGACTCATGGAGGATCAATTAGAATTTATGTTAAAAAAGCAAAGAAAGTAAAAATTGAAAAAAGTGTTAAAGATATGCTCAAAGAGGAAGAAAATTACGGGATTAAAGATTTCAAAACTTATAAAAATTTTGGAGACAAAGTTTACAAAATAAGAGAAAATGTTTTATCTAATATAAAAAAAATAAAAAAAAATAACAAAAAAATTATAGGATATGGTGCTCCAGCAAAAGCAACTACTGCACTAAATTTTTTTGGGATTTCGAAAGAAATTGATTTTATTGTAGAAGATAATAAGCTGAAACATAACAAATTCATACCTGGAGTGAAAATACCAATTAAAAAAAAATCTTATATAAAAGATAAAAATAATACTCTTTTAGTTTTAGCTTGGAATTTTTACAGAGATATTAAAAAAAATAATTCGAATTTATCTGATAATTTTGTAAATATTAAAGACCTAGAGACTAATAACTAGTAATTAAATTTTTCCAGATCTCAAACATATTTCTAATAGTTTCAAAAAAGTAATCTAAATAATATTCAGTGAAAGGAAATGATTGAACAATAAGTTCTTGTGAAAAATGAAGACCTTTCGAAAAAGCAATTATGAGCACTAAAAACAAAATAAGTGAGTTGTAAAAACCAAAAGATACTTTATCTTTATTTTTCTCAATTTTACTGACTGTATTTTTTAAATCTGTATCATTAATTTTAATACCGTGTTTTTTTGCCAAATACTCTGGTGAGTACAAACTGATTTCCCTAGGTTTTATATTACGCTTTTTTGCCTTTTTGGGTTTTTGTTGAATTGGCTTTGGTTTTGAAACTACTTCTGTAACTTTTGAAACTAATTGAGATTTATTAATTTTATCGGCAGGAAATTGTTTCCATTTATTCCCACATGAGCCACATTGAACCATTCTTCCAGTGGCAGTTATAGCCGCATCTGGAACAACAAATTTTTTGCCACATGAGTTACAAGTTAAAATCATACAAATTCAATAATACCGCTATTTATATAAATTACACTACAATTTAAATACTTTTTTACTTTATAATTTTTTTATTGTATATCTCGGTTTCATTTAATAGGGGCGGTTAGCTCAGTTGGTAGAGCATCTCGTTTACACCGAGAGGGTCATAGGTTCGAGTCCTTTACCGCCCACCATTAGATGAAACCGTGGGGGTGTAGCTCAGTTGGTTAGAGCGCCTGCCTGTCACGCAGGAGGTCGCGGGTTCGAGTCCCGTCACTCCCGCCACTTAGTTGATAATGATTTTCATCTAGAAAGTAATAAATTAACATTAATCAATCAACATTGATGCTTCCTTCTGTCCTGTACTCTTAGACAATAAATGTTATAAGGAAGTATTATTAATATAAGAATCCTCAAACTACGGTATTGGGGTAGATATTAAAAACATATGATTTATAACTTTTTATCTGAATATTTATCAATAATAATATTTCTATTCATTTCTTTGTTTTTGAGCATTGGATTTATAGTTGCTAATTTTTTAGCTTCTCCCTCAAATCCAGATCCGGAAAAACTTTCAGCTTATGAGTGTGGATTTGAAGCCTTTGACGATTCGAGAATGGAATTTGACGTCAGATTTTATTTAGTAGCAATTTTATTCATAATTTTTGATTTGGAAATAGCATTTTTATTTCCTTGGGCTATATCCCTTGGAAGCTTAGGAGCACTTGGATTTTGGTCAATGATGATTTTTTTAGGAATCCTTACAGTAGGATTTATTTATGAATGGAAAAAAGGAGCATTAGAATGGGAATAAAATTTGGTCTATCATCTGAAAAACAGAAACAAATTCCTGAGGAATTTAAAGAGCTTGCTAAAGATTTTGCTGAAAAAGGTTTTATTACCACTTCATCTAATAATTTAATTAATTGGGCTAGAACAGGATCACTACATTGGATGACTTTTGGTCTTGCATGTTGTGCTGTAGAGATGATGCAAACTTCAATGCCAAGATATGATCTTGAAAGATTTGGTGCAGCTCCAAGAGCATCACCAAGACAATCTGACGTAATGATTGTTGCAGGAACACTTACTAACAAAATGGCGCCGGCTTTAAGAAAAGTTTACGACCAAATGCCAGAGCCAAGATATGTAGTATCGATGGGTAGCTGTGCTAATGGCGGAGGCTATTACCACTATTCTTATTCTGTTGTAAGAGGATGTGATAAAATTGTGCCAGTAGATATTTACATCCCAGGATGTCCACCGTCTGCTGAAGCTCTTTTGTATGGAATCTTACAACTTCAAAAAAAAATAAGACGAGAGGGAAATTTACAAAGATAAAATGATTGAAAATTTAAAAAAATTGGAAAATTTAATTAATTCTGAACTTACAAGTAAAATTCAAAGTTCATTTATAGCAAATGATGAGCTAAATATCGAAATTAATGAGAACGATTTAATTGAGATTGTCCAATTTTTAAAATCAAATGAGAAATGTAAATTCAGACAATTGATTGACATCGCTGGGGTAGATTATCCGAATGATGAAAGACGTTTTAAACTTGTTTACCTTTTTTTATCTCATGAAAACAATTGTAGAATAAAGCTTTCGATTAATTTTCAACCAAAACAAATTATCAACTCAATAACAAAAATTTTTCCATCTGCTAATTGGATGGAAAGAGAGGTATTTGATATGTTTGGTATTAAATTCAAAAATCATCCGGATTTAAGAAGAATTTTGACTGATTATGGTTTTAAAGGTCATCCATTAAGAAAAGATTTTCCTTTAACAGGCTTTAATGAGGTTAGGTATAGCGAGAAAGAAAAAAAAGTTATTTATGAACCAGTGAGACTTGAACAAAATTATAGAAATTTTGATTTTGAAAGTCCTTGGGAAGGTACAAATTATATTAAAGAGATAAAAAAAAAACAAGCTGATGGTAAAAAAAACTAAATCATTAAACCTAAATTTTGGACCTCAACACCCAGCGGCACATGGTGTGTTAAGGCTTATACTAGAATTAGACGGAGAAGTTGTTGAAAAAGCCGATCCACATATAGGTCTATTGCATAGGGGAACTGAAAAGTTAATAGAACAAAAAACCTACACTCAGGCATTACCATATTTTGATAGATTAGATTACGTTGCCCCAATGAACCAGGAGCATGCGTTCGCATTAGCTGCAGAGAAATTATTAAAAATAGAAGTCCCTATAAGAGCAAAGTACATTAGAGTAATTTTTTGTGAGATAGGAAGAATTTTAAGCCATATTTTAAATGTTACAACTCAAGCTTTAGATGTAGGTGCATTAACGCCATCTTTATGGGGTTTTGAAGAAAGAGAAACTTTAATGACTTTCTATGAGAGAGCCTCAGGTTCAAGATTACATGCAAATTACTTTAGGACTGGAGGAGTACATCAAGATATTCCTTTAAAATTAGTTGAAGATATTGAAAAATTTTGTAAATCGTTTCCAAAAATAATTGATGATTTGGAAAGCTTACTTACAGATAACCGTATTTTCAAACAACGTAATGTGGAAATTGGAATAGTGACAAAGCAAGAAGCGCTAGATCATAGTTTTTCTGGAGTAATGTTAAGAGGATCTGGTGTTCCATGGGATTTAAGAAGATCTCAGCCTTATGAAATATACAAAGATTTAGATTTCAAAATACCTGTAGGAAAAAATGGAGATTGTTATGATCGCTATCTATGTAGAATTGAGGAAATGAGAGAGAGCGTAAAAATTATTTTACAATGCATTGAGAGACTTCCTAAAGGGCCAGTCAAATCAATAGATGGTAAAATATCACCTCCAAATAGACAAGATTTAAAACAATCAATGGAAGCTTTAATCCATCATTTCAAATTATTCACAGAGGGTTACAGAGTTCCGGCAGGTGACGTATATACCGCAGTAGAGGCACCAAAAGGGGAGTTTGGAGTTTACCTAATTTCAGATGGCACTAACAAACCTTATAGATGTAAAATTAGAGCTCCCGGTTTCTCTCATCTCCAGGCTATGGACTACTTAATTCGTGGCCATATGTTAGCTGATGTGCCAGCAGTACTTGGTTCTTTAGATATAGTGTTTGGAGAGGTAGATAGATGAGTTTAAAAAAAGTTCACGATAATCAACCAAAAGAATTTAAATTTTCCAATGAAAATTTAAAAAAAGCTGAGGAGATATTAAAAAGATACCCTCAAAAAAATAAAAAAAGCGCTGTAATGCCTTTTCTTTATTTAGCGCAGAAACAGAATGATAATTGGATACCATTATCTGCAATGAAATATATAGCTAACTATTTGTCTATGCCATACATCTCAGTTTATGAGGTTGCAACATTTTACACCATGTATAATTTAGCACCCGTAGGTAAGCATTTTGTCCAAGTATGTACCACTACACCTTGTTTAATTCGGGGAGCGGATAAAATAGTAAAACTTTGTAAAGAAAAAATCTCACCTAATGAAAATGAGATTTCTAAAAAAGGAAACTGTTCCTGGATGGAAGTAGAGTGTTTAGGTGCATGCGTAAGCGCACCAATGATACAAATAAATGAAGATTATTATGAAGACCTAGATGAAAAGAGCACAATTGAAATTTTAGACTCACTTATTAAAGACAAGCCTTTAAAACCTGGATCTTTTAGGGGACGAAAAAATACTGCTCCTGAAAAAAAACAATCAGTTAATGGAGAAACTCATGCTTAAACCAGAAAATAAAATATTTAAAAATCTTTATAATAATCATGGTTGGGAAATTGAAAATGCAATTAAAAGAGATGACTGGAGAGAAACAAAAAATATAATTTCAAAGGGAAGAGATTGGATTATTAATGAAATAAAAATTTCAGAGTTACGAGGAAGAGGGGGCGCAGGTTTTTCTACAGGTCTTAAATGGTCTTTTGCACCAAAAGAAGTTGGCTCAAGACCTCATTATTTAGTTATAAATGCAGACGAGTCTGAACCAGGAACTTGTAAAGATAGAGATATATTAAGATTTGAACCTCAAAAATTAATTGAGGGATGTTTAATCGCAGGTTTCGCAGTTAATGCTCATGTGTGTTACATTTATATAAGGGGAGAATATTCAAACGAGGGTAAAAGATTACAGAGCGCTATTGAGCAGGCTTATCAAAAAAAATATTTGGGAAAAGATGCGTGTGGCTCTGGATGGGACTTTGATATCTACATACATTATGGAGCTGGCGCATATATATGCGGTGAAGAAACAGCTTTATTAGAAAGTATAGAGGGAAACAAAGGTCAACCTAGATTAAAACCCCCTTTTCCTGCTTTAGTAGGTTTGTATGGCTGCCCGACAATTGTTAACAACGTCGAAACAATAGCTGTTGTTCCAACTATTTTAAGAAGAGGCGGCAAATGGTTTGCTTCAATAGGTAAGCCAAAAAATACAGGAACAAAAATATTTTGTATTTCTGGAAATGTAAATTCTCCGTGTAACGTTGAAGAAGAGATGGGTATTCCTTTAAAAGAATTAATAGAAAAACATGCAGGAGGTGTTATCGGAGGCTGGGATAATCTGCAAGCTGTAATTCCTGGTGGCTCTTCAATGCCGTTATTATCAAAAAAAATATGTGATACGATCACAATGGATTTTGACTCACTTATAGAGAATAAAAGTGGATTAGGAACTGCTGGAATAATTGTAATAAATAAAGATCAAGACATAGTAGCTTGCATGGCAAGGATCGCAAGGTTTTATAAACATGAAAGTTGTGGTCAATGTACTCCGTGTCGAGAAGGAGCTGGATGGATGTGGCGAATATTAGATAGAGTAGTTAAAAGAAAAGCTACTTTTAGTGATATCGATTTATTATCTGACGTAACAAAACAAATAGAGGGTCATACAATCTGTGCGTTTGGAGAGGGCTCTGCTTGGCCTGTTCAAGGTTTATTACGCCATTTTAGAAAGGAAATCGAAAGCCGGTGCAGAGAGGAGCCATTGATTAAAAAAAGAACTAATAATCCCTATTTAGTGGATCAACATCTTTTGGAGAATAAGAATGCCTAAGATTATTATTAATGGAAAAGAAATAGAGTTTGAAAAAGGAATGACAGTTCTACAAGCTTGTGAACTTGCTGATATAGAAATACCAAGGTTTTGTTACCACGAGAAATTATCAATAGCTGGAAACTGTAGAATGTGTCTAGTTGAAATGGAAAAATCACAAAAACCAATTGCCTCATGCGCAATGCCAGCAGCTGAGGGTATGAATATTAAAACAAATACTGCATTTGTGGAAAAAGCCAGAAAAGGTGTTATGGAATTTTTATTAGCTAACCATCCTCTTGACTGTCCGGTTTGCGACCAAGGAGGAGAATGTGATTTACAAGATCAATCAATGTTTTATGGACTTGATAAGTCAAGGTTTGTTGAAAATAAAAGACAAGTTAAAGAAAAATATATGGGACCGCTTATAAAAACACAAATGACAAGATGTATTCATTGCACAAGATGTGTGAGGTTTGCAACCGAAGTCGCTGGTGTCCCTGAGATCGGAGCGATAGGACGTGGAGAAAATATGGAAATCACAACCTACTTGGAAAAAGCGATGGAGTCAGAGCTATCTGCTAATGTAATTGATTTATGTCCTGTAGGAGCTCTTACTTCTAAACCTTATGCTTTCGAAGCGAGACCTTGGGAACTAAAAAAAACAGAAAGCATTGACGTAATGGATGCTGTTGGTTCTAATATAAGAATTGATACATATAATTGGGAGGTAAAAAGAATATTACCAAGACTTAACAATGATATTAATGAAGAGTGGATTTCTGATAAAACTAGATATTCGTGTGATGGTTTACTTAAGCAAAGACTAGACGTCCCATATATAAAAAAAGATAATAAACTTCAAAAATCTAGTTGGGATGAAGCTATTTCTCTTTTAGTAAATAAGATAAAGTCAATTAATTCTGATGAGATAGGTGGTCATATCGGTGATATGGTCAATTTAGAGAACGCTCTTAGTTTTAAAAAATTTTTAAAGGTTTTAAACTGTAATAATTTAGAATTTAGAGAAAGAAAATTTTACGTTAATTCTTCAGAAAAAAGTAATTATCTATTTAACACCTCGATCAAAGGTATTGATGAAAGCGATCTTATTCTGTTAGTTGGAACTAATCCAAGACATGAAGCTACTATGTTAAATGCAAGAATAAGAAAAGTATTTGTTCAAAAAAATACTTCAATTTTTTCAATCGGTGATCCTGGTAACTTAACTTACGATTATAAAATAATTGGAAATACAACAGATGATTTAAAGAAAATTTTTCAAAATGAAGGCGAGTTTTCAAAAAAACTTTTAACGTCAAAAAAACCAATGATTATAATTGGAGAGTCAGCTTTAGAATTAAAGAGTGGAAAATATATTTTTGAAGGATTCAGAAATCTCTTAAAGAAGAATAATTTTATTAATAAGGAGTGGAATGCTCTCAATTTTTTACCCCAAAATGCATCAACAGTAGGTTTGATAGATCTTAAAATCTTACCTACCGAAGACGAAGAAAAAAAATCTTTTTTTGAAAAATTAAAAAACAACCAATTCAAACTTCTTTATCTTTTAGGTTCAGATAATTTAGATTTCAAAAAAAATCATGAATTCGTAGTTTACCAAGGTAGTCATGGCGATAGAGGCGCAGAGATAGCAGATCTAGTTCTTCCAAGTCCAGCGTTTACAGAGCAAAATGGACTTTATGAGAACTTGGAGGGAAGAATTCAAGAGTGCAAAAAAGCATCTTATCCTATCGGAGATGCCCTAGAGGATTGGAAAATATTTAATTTGGTTTTAAAAAAACTTAATAAAAATGAGGATTTGTCAAAATTTGATGTGCTTAGAAAAGAAGTTTTAAATTCAATTCCAAATTTTTCAAATCTAAATGAATTACCAATTTTTAAGGAAGTTGAAATTAAGGATACTTCTCCAACTTTCACAAGTGAGGAGATAACAGTCAAAGAATTAGATTATTATTATACGAATTCAATTTCTAGATCTTCCAAAACAATGAGTGAATGTCGTCAAATTAAAAACAACTTAAAAAAGACTGGTACAGATAGCTAATGATAGAATATTTACAAATTTTAGGACAAGAAGTTTACAAGATTATTTTTCTCCTTATACCAATTCTTGTTTCAGTTGCTATGATTGTTTGGTTAGACAGAAGGGTATGGGGATTGGTGCAAAAAAGAAGAGGACCTAATGTAGTTGGTCCTTTTGGACTTTTTCAAACCCTTGCTGACGCTTTAAAATATATTTTTAAAGAAATCATAATTCCTGCAAGCGCGAACAAGGTAGTTTTTATTCTTGCTCCAATCGTAACAATGACCTTAGCCTTAGTTGCATGGGCGGTGATCCCAATGAGCGAGAACTTAGTTTTATCAGATATTAATGTTGGAATTTTATATTTATTCGCAGTTTCATCACTTGGTGTTTATGGAATTATAATGGGTGGCTGGGCTTCTAACTCAAAATATCCTTTTTTAGGAGCTATAAGATCTGCAGCACAAATGGTTTCATACGAAGTTTCTATTGGGATAATTATTATCAATGTTCTTTTGTGTGTTGGATCTTTAAATTTAAACGATATTGTCATAGCGCAAAAAGAAATGTGGTACGTGATACCACTTTTTCCAATGTTTGTAATTTTTTTTATTTCTGCGCTTGCAGAAACAAATAGACCACCTTTTGATTTACCTGAAGCAGAGGCGGAATTAGTTGCAGGATATCAAACTGAATATTCAGGCATGATGTATGCAATGTTTTGGTTAGGGGAATACGCGAATATTCTTTTGATGTGTGCAATGGGCTCAATTCTTTTTCTTGGAGGCTGGCTACCAATTATGGACATTTATCCACTAAATTTGATTCCCGCTCCTGTATGGATGATATCCAAAATTTTATTTTTATTTTTATTATTTGCTTTAATTAAAGCTATTGTCCCTAGATATAGATACGATCAATTAATGAGATTGGGTTGGAAAGTATTTTTACCATTCTCGTTATTATACTTGATATTAACATCAAGTTTTTTATTTTATTTTGATAAATTACCCAAGGTAGATTTCTAATGAATTTAGCCAGACTATTTAAAACAATTTTTCTTGTAGAATTTGTCTCAGGATTATTTATTGCTCTAAAAGAATTATTTAGAAAATCTAAAACTATTAATTATCCTTTTGAAAAAGGACCAATCAGCCCACGTATGAGAGGTGAGCATGCACTTAGAAGATATCCTAACGGTGAAGAGAGATGTATAGCATGTAAATTATGTGAAGCAGTTTGCCCTGCCCAAGCAATAACAATAGAGTCTACTGAAAGGTCAGACGGTAGTAGAAAAACTACTCGATACGATATTGATATGCTTAAATGTATTTATTGTGGGTTATGCCAAGAGTCTTGCCCAGTGGATGCGATAGTACAAGGACCAAACTTTGAATTCGCAACAGAAACTAGAGAAGAACTTTATTATAACAAAGAAAAGCTTTTAGACAATGGAGACAGATGGGAGTCAGTTTTAGCAAAAAATATCAAGCTAGATAAGCCTTACAGATAAATGATAATCCATACAATATTTTTTTATTTTTTTTCAGTAATAGCAATTTTTTCATCATTAATGGTGATTACATCTAGAAGCACAATTAATTCAGTTTTCTTTTTGATATTAGATTTTATTTCAGTTGGATGTTTATTTATTATGGTTGGAGCTGAGTTTTTGGGGATGATACTACTAATTGTTTATGTAGGAGCAGTTGCTGTTTTATTTTTATTTGTTGTTATGATGTTAAATGTAGCTGAGCAAAAACAATCTTGGTTTATTGGCAGAAAATCAACTCATATACCTACTGGTCTAATCGTAAGTGTTTTAATTTTATTGGAGCTATTGGTTGTAGTGGGAGGGTGGAAATATAAACAAGACTTAATGTCTAGTAGTACATTGGTTATGTCAAATATTTCAAATACTCATCAACTTGGTCTAGTTATGTATACTGACTATATTCTATATTTTCAATTAGCAGGAGTTGTTCTTTTATTAGCAATGATTGGAGCTATTCTTCTTACCTTTAGGGAAAGAGTAGGGGTAAAAAAACAAAGTTATTTAAATCAAATTTCAAGAAACCCTGCAAATGCAGTTGAGCTAAAAGAGGTTGAGTCCTTTAAAGGAGTTAAAATTGATGATTGAGATTGGATTAGGTCATTACTTATCTCTTGGAGCAATTATTTTTTTCCTTGGTGTCATTGGAATCTTTTTAAATAGAAAAAACGTAATAGTAATCTTAATGTCTATAGAACTCATCCTTTTAGCAGTAAATATAAATCTAATATCATTTTCTATTTTTTCAGGGGATATTGTTGGTCAAATTTTTACGATGCTAATTTTAACAGTTGCAGCAGCTGAAGCCGCAATAGGGTTAGCTATAATTGTTGTTTATTACAGAAACAGAGGTTCAATCAGGGTTGAAGACATCCACGGTATGAAAGGATAAATGGAATACGCAATTTTATTCTTACCTTTATTGGGTTCACTTATAGGATATTTTGGAAGATCACTGACTAGGCTTTTTTCAGAAATCACTACTAGTTTATTTGTAAGTATTTCAGCAGTTTTATCTATATTTGTTTTTTGGAATGGTATTCAAAATAATATTTATGGAAATTATTTAATATTTGAATGGATTACTTCAGGAGAATTCACAGCTAATTGGTCTATAAACATCGACCCATTAAGTTCTGTGATGTTAGTGGTAGTAACTTTTGTATCAGCTTTAGTACATATTTATTCAATTGGTTATATGAGTCATGACCCTCATAAGCCAAGATTTATGTCATATTTGTCACTTTTTACTTTTTCAATGCTAGCTTTAGTGGTATCTGACAATTTTTTACAACTATTTTTTGGATGGGAAGGCGTTGGATTATGCTCTTATTTGTTAATAGGTTTTTGGTTTAAAAAAGAAACAGCAAACAATGCAGCAATAAAAGCCTTTATAGTTAATAGAATTGGGGACTTTGGTCTTGCAATTGCAATATTTTTAATTTTCTTCTTTTTCGGTACAATAAATTTTGAAGAAGCTTTTCAAGCTACATCACAATACTCTGAAAAAAAATTAGTTTTTTTTGGAATTGAAGTAAATTTAATAACTTTGATTTGTATTTTTCTATTTATTGGTGCAATGGGAAAATCTGCACAATTCTTACTTCATACATGGCTACCCGATGCAATGGAAGGCCCTACACCAGTTTCAGCTTTAATTCACGCAGCTACAATGGTAACCGCTGGAGTTTTTCTTGTAGTAAGATGTTCACCAATTTTTGAATACTCCCAAGTTGCTTTAAATTTAGTCACAATAATTGGAATGGTTACAGCGATATTTGCCGCAAGTATTGCATTAGTTCAAAATGACATAAAAAAAATAGTCGCTTATTCAACTTGTAGTCAATTAGGCTATATGTTTTTTGCTGCAGGCATTGGAGCATATCATGTAGCAATGTTTCATTTGTTTACTCATGCTTTTTTCAAAGCATTATTATTTTTAGGAGCTGGTTCAATAATACACGCATTTAAAGACGAGCAGGATATACGTAATATGGGTGGAGTAGCAAAAAAATTACCTTACACCTACGCCTTTATGTTAATCGGTACTCTTGCCTTAACAGGTTTTCCGTTTCTTTCAGGTTTCTACTCAAAAGACGCAATTATTGAATTTGCTTACCTTAAAAATTCTTCACTAGGAAATTATGCAGCAACAATCGGAATAATAACTGCATTTTTGACTTCCATTTACTCTTGGAGATTATTTTTCAAAGTATTTCATGGGCCTTATAATAACAAAGTTATTCCTATAAATGGAACACATGAATCGCCTATTGTAATGTTAGCTCCTCTAATATTCTTAGGTATTGGTGCAGTATTTTCAGGGTATTTTTTTAAAAGCACATTCATAGGACACCATAGCGTTGATTTTTGGCAAAATTCGATTTTTTTCTTAAACGAGATTAAGCATGATGCTATTCCATTATGGTTTTTATTTACTACTCCCTTCCTAGTTTTAATTTCTATTCCACTTTCATTTTATATGTATATTCATAATCCAAAAATATTAGAAGATTTCAAAAACACAAACTTACCGTTGTATAAATTTTTATTGAATAAATGGTATATAGACGAACTGTACGAAAAATTATTTGTAAATCCGGCAAAGAAAATTGGTTCATTTTTTTGGAAGAAAGGTGATATTGGCATAATAGATAGGTTTGGTCCTGATGGTATTTCAAAACTGGTAAAAATTATTTCAAATAGAACAGGTCGTTTTCAAACAGGTTTTATTTATGATTATGCTTTTGTGATGTTGTTAGGTTTATCAATTTTATTAACTTATTTAATTTTGAAATAAAATGAATTTTCCAATATTATCAACTTTAATTTTTTTACCTTTATTAAGTTCTCTTTTCATTTTTTTATCAAAAGGTAAATCAAATAATTATAGCGCAATTTATATTTCTTTATTTAGCAGTATTGCTACCTTTTTATTGTCACTATTTTTATGGTATTCTTTAGACATAAGTACTGCAGAATTTCAATTTGTAGAAGAAAAATCTTGGATTAATAATTTTATAAAATTTAAATTAGGCGTCGACGGTATTTCAATACTGTTTATAGTTTTAACTACTTTCATTACGCCCATATGTATTATATCTTGCATTAACAGTGTTAAGACACGAGTTAAAGAGTTTTTAATAGCGATTTTAATTTTAGAAACCTTCATGATCGGTGTATTTTGTTCGCTAGATCTTGTAATTTTTTATCTATTCTTTGAAGCAGGCTTGATCCCAATGTTTTTAATTATTGGAGTCTGGGGAGGTCCAAGAAGAGTTTACTCTGCCTTTAAATTCTTTCTGTTTACATTACTTGGCTCAGTCTTAATGCTGGTTGCTATAATAGTTATTTATTGGCTAACTGGAACTACTGATATTACTCAAATTTATGAAATAAGAATTCCTAGAGAGTACCAGAATATATTATGGTTAGCTTTTTTAAGTTCTTTTGCAGTAAAAATGCCTATGTGGCCAGTTCATACTTGGTTACCTGATGCTCATGTAGAAGCACCAACAGCTGGCTCAGTAATACTGGCAGCTATTTTATTAAAAATGGCTGGGTATGGTTTTTTAAGATTTTCAATACCTATGTTTCCAATTGCATCTGAGTTTTTTACACCACTTATTTACACCTTAAGTATTATAGCAATAATTTACACTTCTCTTGTCGCGCTAATGCAAGACGATATGAAAAAATTAATTGCATACTCATCTGTTGCTCATATGGGTTATGTTACTTTAGGTATTTTTACACTCACTAAACAAGGCATCGAGGGGAGCATCTACCAAATGATAAGCCATGGCCTTATCTCTGCAGCATTATTTTTATGTGTGGGAGTAGTTTATGACAGATTACATTCGAGAATGATAAATACTTATGGAGGTTTAGTTAATTATTTACCAAAATACTCGTTTTTATTTTTAGTGTTTGCTCTAGCCGCAATTGGTTTACCAGGTACATCGGGATTTTTGGGTGAGTTTCTAGTTTTGACCGGCGCTTTTCAAAAAAGCTATCTTGCAGCGATGCTAGCAACATTTGGAGTGGTTTTAGGAGCTGCATATATGTTGTGGATGACTAAAAGAGTTATTTTTGGAGTTACGAATAATTCTGAAATCAAAAGTTTAACAGATGTTAATAAATCAGAAGTAATAATGTTAGCTAGTTTAGCTTTTTTTGTAATCTTTTTTGGTTTTTACCCAGTTCCACTTATGGAGACATTTAGTGTATCAGTTAACAGTTTGATTGATAATTATCAAATAGCATTAAAATCAAATTAAATATGATGAATAATCTTAATATAATGTTGCCAGAAATATTTTTATCTTTATCAATTTTCACTATACTTATGTTAGGGGTTTTTATAAAAAAAAGTTTCAATATAATATTTAATCTTACATCTTTAATTATAATTACAACAATAGCCATAATAATAAACAATCCTGATAATGAGGTAAAAATATTTTTGGAGAGTTTTACAAGAGATGCTTTTTCAAATTATTTTAAAATATTAATTCTAATATCATCACTGTTTGTTCTTAACTCCTCAAAAAATTTTATAATAGAAAATAAATTAGATAAATTTGAGTATCCAATCATAATTCTATTATCTATTCTTGGAATGTTTTTTATGGTAAGTTCGAATGATCTAATACTTTTTTATTTAGGTCTTGAGCTACAATCTCTTTCACTCTATATTTTAGCATCAATAGATAGGGACAATTTGAGATCAACAGAGTCTGGAATAAAGTATTTCGTATTAAGCGCTCTATCTTCAGGTTTATTATTGTATGGCTGTTCACTGCTTTACGGATTTACTGGATCAACAAATTTTGACACAATAGCAGAACAGTTAAATACAGAAAATGTTGGTGCAGTATTTGCTATGGTGTTCATACTTGTAGGTCTTGCATTTAAGGTTTCTGCAGTCCCATTTCATATGTGGACACCTGATGTATATGAGGGAGCACCTACTTCAATTACAAGCTACTTCGCTGTAGTGCCAAAAGTAGCTGGATTGGCGTTATTAATTAAATTTATGTTTATACCATTTTCTAATATTTTACTTGAATGGCAAACTATTATAATTTTTATATCTATAGCATCTATGATTTTAGGAGCAGTAGCTGCTATGGTTCAAAAAAATTTAAAGAGACTTTTAGCATACAGTTCAATAGGTCATATCGGTTATGCTCTGGCGGGAGTGGCAACAGGAGTTATTTCAGGATATCAGAGTGCAATTATTTATATTTCAATTTATGTAATTATGAATATTGGTGCTTTTTCGTGTCTTTACTTATTAAAAAAAGATGGTCAATATAAAGAAAATATTTCAGATCTGTCAGGTATTTCAAAGAAACATCCTGTTTTAGCAATCTCTTTTCTAATTATTTTATTTTCGTTAGCAGGAGTTCCGCCTTTAGGAGGTTTCTTTGCAAAGTTTTATGTATTTGTAGCTGTTTTAGAGCAACAAATGTACACACTCGCAATTATCGGTCTAGTTACAACAGTAATGTCTGCATTTTATTATCTTAAAATAATAAAAACTATTTATTTTGACGATAATGTTATTACTTTTGATCCTGCAAGAAATAAATTTGCTCAATTATCAATCATATTAAGCTGTAGTATCTTATTAACTTTCTTTTTATACCCGTCAGTTTTTAATAATGTGGCAATAACACTATTCAATAGTTAATGAAATTAAAATTACTAAAATTTAAAAGTGTCAAAAGCACTAATGATGTAGCTTTAAGACTTATTAAAAAAAGATATTATAGACCTACAATTATTTCATCAGAAAAGCAAACAAATGGTAGAGGGACCATGGGAAAAAAATGGATTTCCAAGAAAGGTAATTTGTTTTTAACTATTTTTTTTGAACTTAATCAAAAAAAAATCGATTTTAAGAAATTTGCTATTTTAAATGCTTATTTAATTAAAGCTATATTGGTCAAAAACTTTTCAAATAAAATAAAGATAAAATGGCCTAATGACTTATTAATTGAAAAAAAAAAAATTTGTGGAATTCTTCAAGAAACAGTCAATAACCATGAAAAAAAGTTTTTAATTGTTGGGATAGGAATAAATAC